>NZ_CP038256.1:2481951-2792195 GCF_004564075.1 Microbacterium sediminis | reverse complement strand
CGTCGACATGTCCCCCCTATGGATATGCGCATGACCTCAGGCTTCGCGGCGCTCGTCGGGTACGGAGGGCCGGCGTCCTGTGGATAACTCTCCACAGGCTAGTCAGGCGAGGGCTCCGGGGCAAACCCTCGGCGCGATCGACGCGTGTCCCTGCGGGGCGATCCGTGGGACTGTGGAGATACTGTCAGGTTGATCGGGCGGTTTGCGTCGAGCACGCGGCCCGGCGTAATCTATGTCGGTTGACTTATGCCCTCTCGAGGGCCCTGTACCGACTGTCTCCGGATCCTTCCCGGTGACGAATCCTCCGGAGTGAGATTCCCATGAGCAAGCGCACGTTCCAGCCCAACAACCGTCGTCGCGCCAAGAAGCACGGCTTCCGCGCCCGCATGCGCACGCGCGCCGGTCGCGCCATCCTCGCGGCGCGCCGCGCCAAGGGCCGCACCGAGCTCTCGGCGTAAGACCGACGGCACGGCGTCACGGTTCAGCGTGCTCGCGCGGCCGAATCGCCTCACCCGCGGGATCGACTATCGGTCTGTCTCCCGTCGGGGGGCGCGCTGCGCGGGCGCGCATCTCGTGACCCACGTGGTGCTGACCGACGAGCCGCGTCCGGCGCGCTTCGGGTTCATCATCAGCAAGGCCGTCGGCGGCGCCGTGGTGCGCAACACCGTCCGCCGCCGCCTCAAGGCGGTCTGCGCGGAGGCGCTGCCGGGCGTTCGGGAGGGCGCGGATGTCGTCATCCGCGCCCTCCCGTCGTCTGCCCACGCGCCGTTCGCCGAGCTGCGGACCGAGGTGCTGCGGTGCCTGGAGCGGCGAGCCTCATGAGCGTCCTGCCGGCCACGTCGTACGGGACCGCCCACCTCCAGGCGCGCGATGCCCTGCGCTCGCTGCCGCTGCTCCCCCGCAATCTGGGCGTCGCGGCGCTGATCGGCTACCGCGCCACCATCTCCAAGCTCTACGGCGACGTGTGCCGCTACTACCCCTCCTGCTCCGCGTATGCGGTGGGCGCCGTGCAGCAGCACGGGCTCGTGAGAGGATCGGGGCGTGCGCTCGCGCGCATCGCTCGCTGTCATCCCTGGGCCTCCGGCGGCGTCGATGACGTGCCGCCGCACCCGAACTTCCGCTACGACCTGACTCCCCGCGGCTTCGTCGTGCCGCGCCGAAAGGACTGATCCGTGGACTTCTTCGGAACCCTCCTGTTCCCCATCCGATGGGTGATCGAGGCGATCCTGGTCGGGTGGCACTGGCTGTTCACCGCGATCGGCATGCCTTCCACCGGCGGCCTCACCTGGGTGCTGTCGATCCTGGGCGTGGTCGTCATCGTGCGACTGTGCATCTTCCCGCTCACGATCCGCCAGATCAAGAGCCAGCGGAAGATGATGGAGATCGCGCCCGAGATGCGCAAGATCCAGGAGAAGTACAAGGGCAAGCGCGATCAGCTGTCTCGCGAGGCGATGAGCCGCGAGACCATGGATCTGTACAAGAAGCACGGCACCTCTCCGGTCGGCGGATGCCTGCCGATCCTCATCCAGATGCCGATCTTCTTCTCGCTGTACTGGACGCTCTACGACATCAAGACGTGGGCGGCCAACGACTCCTCGGGTCGCAACGCCTGGCTGTTCACCCCCGAGCGGGTGCACGAGTTCAACGACGCGTCGCTGTTCGATGTCGCGCCGCTGCACATGACGCTGATCGATCACTTCAACGCGTCGCCGGTGTCGGTGCCCGCGATCGTGCTGCTGATCATCCTCGTCGCGCTCATGATCGCCACGCAGTTCTTCACGCAGCTGCAGATCGTCTCGAAGAACCTCTCGCCCGAGGCCAAGACCGGCCAGGCGTACCAGATGCAGCGCATCATGCTGTGGATCATCCCCTTCGCGATGATCTTCTCGGGCGTCGCGTTCCCGCTCGGTGTGGTCACCTACTGGTTCTTCAACAACCTGTGGACGATGGGCCAGCAGTTCCTCGTCATCCGATCGATGCCGACGCCCGGCTCCGAGGCCGCGAAGGCCCGCGAGGAGCGCCTGGCGCGCAAGGGCAAGGCGCTGAACTCGCAGGGCAAGGTCGTCTCGATGGAGGAGTACCAGCGCGAGCAGGAGGAGCTGCTGCGCCAGGCCGAGATCGAGCGTGCCGCCCGCGCCAAGCGCCAGCAGCCGCTGAGCAAGCAGCGCGCCAAGAAGCAGGCGCAGAAGCAGAACCCGCAGCCCGGCACGGATTCTCCGTCCTGATCAGGACTTTTCAGAGGTAGATGATGAACACCACCCCCGCGACCCACACCGAGGAGCCCACCGAGGCTGAGCTCGAGCGTGAGGGCGATATCGCCGCCGACTTCCTCGAGGGCCTGCTCGACATCGCCGACATCGAGGGCGACCTGACCCTCGACGTGCGCGCCGGCCGTGCCTACGTCTCGGTCGAGTCGGACGACGAATCGCTGCACCGCCTCGCGGACCCCGACACGGTGCAGGCGCTGCAGGAGCTCACGCGCCTCGCGGTGCAGAGCGAGACCGGGCGCTTCTCGCGACTGATCCTCGACATCGGCGGATCGCGCGAGACCCGCCAGCGTCAGCTCGAGAAGCTCGTCGACGCGGCCGTGGCCAAGCTGGACGAGGGCGCCTCGCAGGCGTCGCTGCCCGCGATGTCGTCGTACGAGCGCAAGCTCGTCCACGATGTGGTGGCCGCCCGCGGCCTCGTGTCGGAGTCGTACGGCGAGGGCGCCGACCGCCACACGGTGATCCGCCGCGGCTGACCCGGCTCGGCTGATCGAGCACCCGAACGGTCGCGTGGGGATCCCGGCGCGACCGCAACGCGTCGAAAGGATGGCCACGCGATGAGCGAAGCGCCCGAGGTCTCCCCCGTCGAGCCAGAACCGGCGATCGCGGCGACGCTGTTCGGGGATCGCATCGACTTCGCTCGCTCGTACGCGGCGGCCCTGGTGGCGCACGGCGAGGAGCGCGGGCTGATCGGGCCGCAGGAGCTGCCGCGGCTGTGGACGCGACACATCCTGAACTGCGCGGTGTCCGCTCCCCTCTTCCCCGCCGGCGGCCGCGTCGGCGACGTCGGCTCCGGTGCCGGTCTGCCGGGCATCGTGCTGGCGATCGCGCGACCGGATGTGACATGGGAGCTCATCGAGCCGATGGAGCGCCGCGTGGCGTGGCTCGAGGAGCAGGTGTCGTCGCTCGGCCTGTCGAACGTGACGGTGCATCGCGCCCGAGCGGAGGAGGCCGGCGTGGAGGGGCTGCTCGACGCGGTGACGGCGCGCGCCGTCTCGGCGCTGCGCACCCTCATTCCCTGGACCGCTCCCCTGGTGCGCGACGGCGGTGAGCTGATCCTGCTCAAGGGCCGCAATGCCGAGGCCGAGATCGAGGCGGCGGCCAAGCAGGTGCGGAAGTTCAAGCTCTCCGACGTGCGTGTGGAGGTCCTTGGCGAGGGCGTCCTGGCCGAGGAGACGCGCGTCGTCCGCGCTCTCGTCCGCGCGGCCTGAGCCGGCGGTGACCGCAGCTGCGCCCCGCGCGCTCGACGCTGGCTGAGGCCGACGGGCGTTTCACGTGAAACGTCGCATCGCGGTTCCCCTTGGCTCATGACCGCTGCGCGGCAGGTGGGAGTCTCTCGGGCCGACCGAGCCGAGGCGGCTGCACGGCAGACCCGGCTCCCGCTCGTCGACTGAGCGAAGCGAACGGAGACGGGTCGAGCGCAGCCCGAAGGGCGGAGCCGAGACCTTTCCCGGCCAGGAGCGGCAGGTGATCCCCTCCCCCGCGTCGGTTCGGACGGGCTCTTGGGAGTCGTTGTGGTCCGCTTGGCGTTCACGTGGAACAGACCACCGGCGCGTCAGCCAACAGGCAAGAGAGGACGCCGAAGCAATGAGACGGGCGCTCCCGGTTCCGCTTGTCGACTGAGCGAAGCGAACGGAGAGGGGTCGAGCGGAGCCCGAAGGGCGGAGTCGAGACCTTCGGTCGCCGGCTGTGACAGATCGGTCGCTCCTTTTTCAGTGACGATCCGGTAGTTGAACGCTCTCCCGTCCGGACCACGCACCTACTCCGCTCGCCGTTTCGCCGCCGACGCCCTCTCCCTGGCGACGTTTCACGTGAAACATCCCCCGCTGGCTCGGCCGAGAGGCAGTCCCACGGCTGCATGGCCCAATCCATGAGACGGGGGTCCGCGGCTCCGCTCGTCGACTGAGCGAAGCGAACGGAGACGGGTCGAGCGGAGCCCGAAGGGCGTAGTCGAGACTTTCGGTCGCCGGCTGTGACCGATCGGTCGGCTCCTCTTTCAATGACCATCGGGTATTTGCATGCTCTCCGGTCCGGCCACGCGGCCTACACCGCTCGCCGGTTCCGCCGGCGCCCTTCTTCGCCCGCGATGTTTCACGTGAAACATCCCCCACGGTGTCGGCCGACAGGTAGTCCCCCGGCTCATGCCAAGCCGCGCGGCGGGCGCTCCCGGTTCCGCTCGTCGACTGAGCGAAGCGAACGTGAAACAGGGCGCCGCCGTGTGGGACGCGGGAGCTCGGAGTTCCGCTCGTCGACTGAGCGAAGTGAACGGAGACGGGTCGGGCGGAGCCTTACGGATGGACAGGAAGATGGACCCCGCCGCGATCCGGTAACCGAAGCGGTGGCGGCACGCCCCTTGTGCCGTTTCGGGGGCGACCACACACCTGCTGCTGGAGTCGCGTCCGCCATCGCTCGTCGAGCGGGTCGCGGCTTCGCCCATGCAGCGGGATCGTGCCGCCGAGTGACGTCTCACCTGACCTGTCAGCGCGGCAGCTCGAACCGGGTGTCCGGAGAGGGTGTCCGCTGAGCCGGTTGCGGTAGACGTGTCCGGCGTCGGATGCTCCCGCATGCGTCGACGGCGTGAGCGTGCGGTTCGCGCCGGGAACGCAGCACGAGGGCTTGGGGTGATTGCATCGGCTGCGGCGATGCGAGCCTCGGTTCGGCAATCGCGTCACCGGCGGGGTCGCCCGTGCCGGGCACACTGTGGATTGTGGGCAGTCGGAGTCGGCGATCTGCGCCGTCGGGCTCTTGCGTGACCCGAGCGATCATGACGGAGTCGTAAGCGGACGCCGCGCCCCCTGCCCGTGCCGGGACACCTTCACGTGTCGTTGCGGTGGTCGCGTCATCCACGGTGCCTGGGGGGACAATCGGGAACCGCTGTCCTGCCACTTCTGAAGAGGAGGCGGGATGTTTCACGTGAAACGTCGGATCGACGCAATCGCGGGCGCCGGCTCCGACCGGATGGGGCCACCTCTGAGGTGCCAACCGCATCGATCCCTGAACGGAGCGGTGCAGCCGCGGAGATGAAGGTACCCGCTGCAGCCGACCCTCCAATCGATGAGCGGATGTGCCACTCCCCCAGGCGCGCGGCGAATCCCCGACCGCTCGGACGCCGCCACGCCGCCAGACTGGTGGGATCGGGTGCGGACAGGATGTGCGGCCGAGCGATGATCCTCGTCGAGCGTCCCTCGAGAGGGACGGCAGGGTCGTGGTGGCGCACTCCACGGGCGCGCAGCTGACCGCACAACGGCGGGCGTCGATGCGCTTTCGGAGCTGGGTGGACGCGCCCTTTCACGACGGGACGTGCGACAGATCGAGGAGTCGGACCGGAGGGCGGTCGTGGCGCGCGACTCGGGTGGCGGAGCGGCACGACAGGAGCGGCTGACCGCATCAACCATCCTCTTCGGACCTGAGCGGCGAGGGTTCGGTGTGTTCGATACGGGAGGGCGCGTGCTCGCGATGACCTTCGTCGTTCTCAAGGGGCACCGCGCCGAGAAGGGCTTCACTGGTGGTGGCGCCGGAGTCCCGGGGGCTCCGGCTCGGCGCTGTGGTGAAGGCCGCCTCCGTGCTCGGGCTTCTCGCGCGCGCGATGTGGAGGTGTTTCGTACGGGCGGGTCGACGAAGAACGAGGGGATCCCTGCCACGAATCGACGCCTGGGGGTCCGGGGTGACGAGCAATGGATCACACTGGCGCCGCCAAGTGCAGCGGGCGCAGAGGGACCTCAACGTTTCACGTGAAACATCGGGACTGAGCGACCGGTGGAAGCATGGGGCGACCTGCCCTTGCGACTCCGCGCCTGCGTCGGATCCCCCGCCTCTGGCCTTCGCGATGCACGTGGCCGGTTGGCGGACGCTCGTCTCGGCGTCGCGCGCTGAGTTGGGGCCCATCGTCCAGGAGAGTCGTCGCATGGCGCTCACTCGCTCAGCGCGGGTCATCGCGGGCAGAGGCGCGTGGAACGGGCCCCGCAGAAGCGGAGCGGAGTCGGACCTCGCACACGGGTGCGGCACCACACGACAGGCACCGCCGCGTCGCTCCGGCCGCACGCGTGCGCGTCCGGCCTCGGGAAGCAGCGGCGGCGTCACGTCGGTCAGCGGCCACGGCTCCGCTCGACCGGGCAACGCGCAGACCTACCCGATGTTTCACGTGAAACATCCACAGGGAAGCGCGGTGCCCCGGAGTGTTGTCGGCGTGCCGGGTTAGAGTGGACACAGCCCGACGCCCGCGAAGCGAAAGAGTGTGTTTCACGTGAAACAGTCCGAGAACGAGAGCACCTTCTCGCTTCCCGATGACACCCCTCTCGCCCGCGAACTCGCGGATCTGAGCGCCCGCAAGCGCCGTCTGGCCGAGGCGAAGGTCACGTTCACGGGACAGACCCGCGTGATGACGGTGTCGAACCAGAAGGGTGGCGTGGGGAAGACCACGACCACGGTGAACATCGCCGCCGCGATCGCGGAGCTCGGCGGTCGCGTGCTGGTCATCGATCTCGACCCGCAGGGGAACGCCTCCACCGCCCTCGGCGTGCCGCACTCGGCCGACGTTCCGAGCATCTACGACGTGCTGATCGACGACTTCCCGATCGCCGACGTGATCCAGCCGAGCCCGGAGAGCGAGAACCTGTTCTGCGCCCCGAGCACGATCCACCTGGCGGGCGCCGAGATCGAGCTCGTCTCGCAGGTTGCCCGCGAGCACCGCCTGAAGACCGCGCTGGACACGTTCCTCGCGGAGCAGGAGCACGCGTTCGACTTCATCCTGATCGACTGCCCGCCCTCGCTCGGGCTCCTCACGATCAATGCGTTCACCGCCGCCGACGAGGTGTTCCTGCCCATCCAGGCGGAGTACTACGCCCTCGAGGGCCTGAGCCAGCTGCTCGGCAACATCAAGATGATCCAGAAGCACCTGAATCCGCGGATCCACGTGTCGACGATCCTCCTGACGATGTTCGATCAGCGCACGCGACTGTCGCAGCAGGTCGGTGACGAGGTGCGGTCGCACTTCCCAAACGAGGTGCTCAAGACGGTCATCCCGCGCTCGGTCCGCGTGTCGGAGGCGCCGAGCTTCGGGCAGACCGTGATCACATACGATGGCGGTTCCGCCGGGGCCGTGGCCTACCGTGAGGCCGCGGTGGAGATCGTGTCGCGCGGAGCGAAGAACAGCGAAGAGGAGAAGGCCTGATGGCAAAGCGAACGGGTCTGGGGCGCGGTATCGGCGCGCTCATCCCCACTTCGGAGTCGACGGACACCCGTCCCGTCGACGTGTTCTTCCCAGGCGCGTCGAAGAAGAAGGCAGAGGAGACCGCGCCCGTCGCGGCCGCGGAGGAGCTCGTCGCGGTGCCGGGCGCGCGCCTCGTGCACATCGACCCGCACGCGATCGTCCCCAACCCGCGTCAGCCCCGCACGAACTTCGATCCCGACGACCTCGCGGAGCTCGTGCACAGCGTGCGCGAGTTCGGCGTGCTGCAGCCCGTCGTCGTCCGCGACAAGGGCGACGGCACCTTCGAGCTGATCATGGGCGAGCGCCGCACGCGCGCCTCGCGCGAGGCCGGGCTCACGGAGATCCCCGCGATCGTCCGCGACACCCAGGACGAGGATCTGCTGCGCGACGCCCTCCTCGAGAACCTGCACCGCTCGCAGCTGAACCCGCTCGAGGAGGCCTCGGCCTACCAGCAGCTGCTCGATGACTTCGGCATCACGCAGGACGAGCTCGCCAAGCGGATCGGACGATCGCGCCCGCAGATCAGCAACACGATCCGCCTGCTCCGCCTTCCCGTCCCCGTCCAGCAGCGCGTCGCCGCCGGGGTGCTGAGCGCCGGCCACGCCCGTGCGATCCTCTCGCTCGACGATGTCGACGCGATGCAGCGCCTGGCCGACAAGATCGTCAACGAGGACCTCTCGGTGCGTGCCGCCGAGGCCGCCGCCAAGACGATCGCCGCCGTGGGCGAGTCCTCCCCCGCCAAGGTCAAGCCCAAGGCCGGCGCGCGCCGGGCCTATCTCGATGAGGTGGCGACGCGACTGGGCGATCGCCTGAACACCCGTGTGAAGATCAATCTGGGCGCGCGAAAAGGCCAGGTCACGATCGATTTCGCGTCGATCCAGGACCTCAACCGCATCCTCTCCGAGATCGGCGAGGAGTCGTACGGGGAGTAAGTCCTCCCGTGGTCGCCGCGCGTCGATGGGCAGTGATACCCCTCGCCGTCGCGGCGCGTCGGCCCTAGGCTCGCCGGTATGAGCGATCAGAACCGCGAAGAGCAGCCCGACTCGATCCCGACGCCCGACCCCGTCGTCGACTCGGCGTTCGACGCCATCCCCGGCGCGTCCGCGGCATCGGCCGACCAGAACCCGCCGATCGTGCCGCCGGCGCCGCCGACCTCTGCATCGGACGCGTCGCAGCCCGCCGCGCCCGATGCCCCGCAGACGTCCGCACCGGCCCCGTCGTCCGGGCCGAGCGCATCGCCGGTCCCGCCGCCGGTGCCGCCCGCCGCTCCGCAGGCTTACCCGGGAGCGCAGCCCGCCCAGGGCGCCTACCCCGCGCCGCCGGCCGCCAACGGATACCCGGCCGGCAACGGATACCCGGGCGCCGCGCCGGGCCAGCAGCCGTACCCCGGCGCCGCCTACCCCGGCGCTGCGTACCCCGCGCAGCCCTACGGCGCCACCCCGCCCGCCGGCGCCACGCGCCCCCGCTTCGTCGTGAGCGCCTGCGTCCTGGCGTGGGTGATCGCCGCCCTGGGCGCCATCGGGCTGATCGCTGCGCTGTCGCTCCTCGCGCGCTACGACGTCGACGGTGGTTACCTCGCGGGATACCTGATCATCCCCATCCTGACGATCATCGGCCTCGTGGTGTTCGCCATCTTCACGTGGCAGGGCCGGGGATGGGCGCGCATCGCGCTGACGGTGATGTTCGCGTTGAACGCGGTCAGCGGTCTGGCGAGCATCGGCAACGGCCAGACGAACGCCCTGTTCGGGTTGCTGCTGAGCGTGCTCGGCATCGTGCTGCTCTGGCTGCGGCCCTCGAACGCGTGGTTCGCGGCGAAGCGCGCGTCCGCCTGACGGCGGGGGCGACGCGCGGCGCCCCGTAGCCTTGTGAGGTGACGAAGGATCGACCGGCGCGTGGCCCCCTGGGGCCGGCGTTCCGCACCCTTCTCACCGCCAACGTCAGTGCGTCGCTCGCCGACGGCATCGCCCGCACCGCGTTCCCGCTGCTGGCGGCGCGCCTGACCGACGACCCGCTGCTCGTCTCAGGCATCGCGATCGCGTCGAATCTGCCGTGGCTGTTCTTCGCGATCCCGCTCGGCGTCGTGCTCGACCGTGTCGACCGGCGCCGGGCGATGTCGTTCGCGGGCGCACTCCGTGCCGCCGTGGCCGTCACGCTCTCCGTGCTGGCCGCCACCGGGACGCTCACCATCTGGCTGCTGCTGGGCGTCACGCTCGTGTACGCCACGCTCGAGATCCTCTACGACGGGGCCGTGCGGGCGATCCCTCCGGCGATCCTCCCCCGACGCGACCTCTCGCGCGCCAACTCGCGCATCGAGGGCACCGAGATCGTCATCCAGCAGTTCCTGTCGGGACCGATCACGTCGTGGCTGCTCGCGCTGTCGGTGCTCGTGCCGCTCGTGACGGGCGCCGGCGCCTACGTGCTCGCGGCGCTGCTGGCGTTCCTGCTGCCCGCGGCCGCCGCGGGGGCGCACCGCGCCGCAGCGACGGAGCCGGGGGTACGCGGGTCGTGGCGCCGCGATCTCACGAGCGGCTACCGCTTCATCCGGCGGCACCGCGTGCTCTGGCCGCTGTGGCTGCTGTCGGTCGTCATCGGCGTCTGCCACGCGACGGTGATGTCGACGTTCGTTCTCTACGTGCTCGATGAGCTGCGCGTGCCGGAGCCCTGGTACGGGTCGTTCCTGCTCGTCGGCGCGGCCGGCGCCTTCCTGGGCTCGGTGGTCGCCGCTCCCCTGCAACGGCGGTTCCGCACCGGCCCGCTGCTCGCGGCGATCAACCTGCTCGGCCTGCTGTGCTGGTTCGCCATGGGGCTGTTCCCGAACATCGTCTTCGCCGCGGTGGCCATGGCGATCGCCTGGGGCTCGACCACGGTGTGGAACGTGCACATCATGTCGCTGCGGCAGTCGCTCATCCCCGGTCACCTGCTTGGCCGCGTGCACGGCACGTGGCGCACGCTGCTGTGGGGGGCGATGCCGCTGGGCTCGCTGATCGGCGGGCTCCTCGCCCGGGGCGGGCTCACCATGCCGCTGCTGATCGGCGGCGGGGCCGGCATCGTCGTCTCGCTCCTCGGGTATCGGTTCTTCACCCGGCTTCCCGATCCGGAGCACATCCGCACCGACACGATCGATCAGGTGGGCGATCCGGACGATCCTCCGGCTTAGCTCCTGCGACCGGGCCCCCAACGGTGTCAAGGGGGTACCGGCCGCGCCCGGCCCGCGCGAGGGTGGACGCGTACGTCGCCGAGGCGTGCGCTCGATCGCACAGGAGGAGCTGACATGACCGATCCGGACACGATGACAGATCCGCGCGAACCCTCGCAGGACCTCCCGGCGCAGCAGCAGCCGGAGCAGCCCGGGCTCACGGAGCCCATGACTCCCACCCCCGATCACGGCGAGAACGCCTGGCAGGGACGTGAGCGCCTCGTCGGGCGCCGCGCCCTCATCACCGGCGGCGACTCCGGGATCGGCCGGGCGATCGCCGTCGCGTACGCGCG
Source organism: Microbacterium sediminis (assembly GCF_004564075.1). NCBI lineage: Bacteria > Bacillati > Actinomycetota > Actinomycetes > Micrococcales > Microbacteriaceae > Microbacterium > Microbacterium sediminis. The sequence continues at coordinate 2,781,230 of NZ_CP038256.1, read as the reverse complement.
CGAGGGCGCCGACGTCGCCATCGCGTACCTGCCGGAGGAGGAGCAGGACGCCCAGGAGACCGAGCGGCTCGTGCGCGAGGCCGGCCGTGCCTGCGCGCTGTTCCCGCTCGACCTCACGAGCGAGCAGTCGTGCATCGATCTCGTCGCGGGGGCCGTCGAGGCGCTCGGCGGCCTCGACATTCTTATTCCGAATGCGGCATATCAGAAGCAGCGCGACGGCATCGAGAGCCTGCAGCTCAGCGAGGTCGAGCGCGTGTTCCACACGAACCTCGTCGCCCCGCTGCTGCTCGCGCGCGAGGCGGTGCCGCATCTGTCGCCGGGTGCCTCGATCATCGTGACCACGTCGATCCAGGCGTCCGAGCCGTCGCCGGGCCTGCTCGACTACGCCATGACCAAGGCCGCGCTCGTCGCCTACACGCAGGCGCTCGCCCAGGAGCTCGGCCCGCGCGGCATCCGCGTCAACGCGGTGGCCCCCGGTCCGATCTGGACGCCGCTCATTCCGGCGACGGGGTTCCCCGACGACAAGGTCGAGAGCTTCGGCAAGGACACGCCCCTCGGTCGCGCCGGCCAGCCCGGCGAGCTCGCGGGGGCGTACGTGTATCTGGCCAGCGAGGAGGCGTCCTACGTCTCCGGCGCCGTGATCCCGGTCACGGGAGGAAGGGGGTTCTGACATGCCGAACCCGAGCATCAAGGACGAGGAGCTGTACGAGAAGCTCCGTGACGAGGGCAACTCGCCCGAGAAGGCCGCGCGCATCTCCAACGCCGCGGCCCGCGACGGCCGCAAGAAGGTCGGCAAGCGCGGCGGCAACGCCGAGGACTACGAGGAGCGCACGGTCGGCGAGCTGCGCGACCGGGCGAAGGAACTGGGCATCGAGGGCGTGTCGAAGCTCCGCAAGGGCGAGCTGATCGACCGCCTGCGCAACCACTGAGGCCGACGACGGAGGGGCGGATCCTTCCCCCTCACCGCCCCTCCGCCGTCAATCCCGTCAGTCGCGGCGCCCCAGCTGCTTCGCCAGGTCCTCGTCGACGGCCCGGATCGTCCTGGTGTCGACGGCCGCGGCATCGATCTCCTCGAAGCGGCGCTGGCGCCGTTTCAGCCACAGACCGCCGATGAGCAGCACGATCATCGCGCCGTAGATGATCTGCGACGTCAGCCCCTGGACGAGGATCACGGGATCGCCCTGGCTGATCGCCATCGCCTTCCGCAGCTGCTCCTCCGCCATCGGGCCGAGGATCGCGCCCACCACGAGCGGCGACACCGGATATCCGTGACGCCGCATGAAGAAGCCCACGAGGCCGAGCAGCAGGAGGACGCCCAGGTCGAACACGGTGAAGTTCGCCGCGTACGCGCCGAGGCCGGCAAACACCAGGATGCCCGCATAGAGGTACGGACGCGGGATCTGCAGGACCTTCGCCCACATCCCCACCAGCGGCAGGTTCAGCACGACGAGCACGACGTTGCCGATGTAGAGGCTCGCGATCAGCGCCCACACGAGCGCCGGCTGGCTGTCGAACAGCAACGGCCCCGGGCGGATGCCGTAGGTCTGGAACGCGCTGATGATGATCGCGGCGGTGGCGGTCGTCGGCAGCCCGAGGGTGAGAAGCGGCACGAGGACGCCCGCGGCTGCGGCGTTGTTGGCCGCCTCGGGCCCGGCGACGCCCTCGATCGCGCCCTTGCCGAACTGCTGCCGGTAGGGCTCCTTCGTGAGCTTCTTCTCGGTCGCGTACGACAGGAAGGTCGCCACATCCGCACCGCCCGCCGGGATTGATCCGATCGGGAAGCCGATCGCGGTGCCGCGGAGCCAGGGTTTCCACGATCGCTTCCAGTCGGACTTCGACATCCACGTCCGCCAGCTTCCCGAGACCGGGATGATCGGGAGCTTGCCGTGACGCATGCGCGAACCGACATACAGTGCCTCGCCGACCGCGAACAGCCCGACCGCGACGATCACCACGTCGATCCCGTCGCCGAGATTCGGGATGTTGAACGTGAAACGCTGCTGACCGGTGAGGGTGTCGGTGCCGACGAGCCCCACGAAGAGGCCGATCGCCAGCGACACCAGACCGCGCACCGGCGAGCCGCCCAGCAGCGCGCCGACGGTGAGGAACGCGACGATCATGAGCGCGAAGTAGTCGGCGGGACCGAGGGTCACCGCGAAGTCCGCGATCCACGGCGCCGCGAGCGTGAGCAGCGCGGTGGCGATCGTGCCGGCGATGAACGAGCCGATCGCGGCGGTGGCGAGGGCGGCGGTCGCGCGACCGGCGCGAGCCATGCGATTGCCCTCGAGCGCCGTGACGATCGACGCCGACTCCCCCGGTGTGTTGAGCAGGATCGACGTGGTCGAGCCGCCGTACATGCCGCCGTAGTAGATGCCGGCGAACATGATGATCGCGCTGGTCACGTCGAGCGTGTAGGTGAGCGGGAGCAGCAGCGCCACCGTCATGGCCGGGCCGATGCCCGGAAGCACGCCGACGGCGGTGCCGAGGAGCACGCCGAGGAACGAGTACAGCAGGTACTGGGGCTGCAGCGCGGTCGCGAAACCGTCGAGCAGCAGCTGAAGGCTATCCACCGAACACCCCCGGAAGGATCGTGCCGAACGGCGGGAGCGACAGCCCGAGGCCCACGCCGAAGATGAGCTGCGTCAGCACGCCGAGCCCGGCGCCGAGCAGCAGGGCCTTCCACCACGACGCGGCGCCCAGGGCGAGCGAGGCGCCCGCGAAGAGCACGGTGACGGCGATCGGCCAGCCTGCGAGCGGGATGACGACCATCAGCGAGGCGAAGGCCAGCGTGAGCAGAATGACGGTGCGCCACGAGGTCTTCGCCTCGGCGTCGACGTCCTCGCCCTCCTCCGGCAGGCCGACGTTCCCGCGCAGCACGGTGACGAGCGCGGCCGCGGAGGTGACGAGCAGCAGGATGCAGACGGCGTAGGGCATCACCCGCGCGCCGATCACGTTGGACGAGCCGATCGGCTCGCGGATCGCGCCGACCATGAGGAGCGCGACGATCGAGAACGCGAAGACGATGCCGACGAAGATCAGCTCGCCCACGCGCGGGCGGGGCGCCGGCGCGCTGCCGGCCACCCCGCCCGTGGTGGGAGCGCTCATCACTCGATCAGCCCGATCGTGGTCAGCGTCTCCTGCGTGGTGGCGATGTCCTCGGCGAGGAACTCGTCGAACTCCGCCCCGGCGAGGAACGCGTCGGTCCAGCCGTTCGTGGCGAGCACCTCCGTCCAGGCGTCGCTCTCGTGCAGGTCGGTGACGAGGGTCTCGAGCGCGACACGCTCGTCGTCCGAGATGTCGCCGGGCGCGAGCAGCCCCCGCCAGTTGGTGAGCGTGATGTCGATGCCCTCGTCGACCAGCGTCGGGGCGTCCGGCAGGAGCTCGGCCGGCTCGCTCGAGGTGACCGCGAGCGCCTTGAGCTCGCCGGCCTCGATCTGCTGGGAGAACTCGCCGACGCCCGAGATGCCCGCGTCCACCTGCCCGCCGAGCAGGAGCGTGAGCGCCTCGCCGCCACCGGAGTTCGCGATGTAGTTGAGCGAGGTCGGGATGTCGGCCGGCTCGACCCCACCGCCGGTGAGGAGCAGGCCCGCGAGGACGTGGTCGATGCCGCCGGCGGAGCCGCCCGTCACGGCCATCCCCGAGTCCTCCTCGACCCAGGCGTCGAGGAAGTCCTGCACCGAGTCGTAGGGGCTGTCGGCGGGGACGACGATGACCAGGGGCTCCTCGGTGAGACGTGCGATCGCCGTCATGTCCTCCATCCGGACGGACGACGCGTTCGTCTCCACCGCGCCCACCATGACGGATCCCGTGACCATGAGGGTGTTCGGATCGGTCTCGGTGGCGAGCGATGCGAGTCCCACCGTGCCGCCGGCGCCGCCGATGTTGCTCACCGGCGCGGACGAGACGAGCGATGCCTCCGTCAGCGCCTGCGACACGGCGCGCGCGGTCTGGTCCCAGCCGCCGCCCGGGTCGGCCGGGGCGATGACGTCGACGGCGGAGATGGCGGCGGGCTCATCGCCTCCCTCGCCGCCGCCGGAGGGCGATGCGGTGCATCCGGCGAGGGTGAGGGCGGCCACGCCGGCGAGGGCGAAGGCGCCGAGGCGCCGGGAGACGTGCGGGTGCTGTGTCATGGGCTCTTCCTTAAGTCCACTCGGGGGTGCGGCATCGGTGCCGCGGCCATCAGGGGAGCGTATCGATGCCGCGCGTGCCGCCTCGGGTTGCGGTCAGAACGGGAACTTGTGGTCGTTTTGGTCCCTCCGGATCGCCGCTCCCGGTCACCTACGATGGGCGGGTGATCAAGGCGATGAGGCTTCGCACGCAGCTCGTGCTGCTGCAGGTCGTCATCGTGCTCGTGATCGTCCTCACCGTCGGGATCGCGGCGCTCTGGATGCAGGAGAACCAGATCCGCGAGGCCTCCCAGGACCGGATGATCGCCGTCGCCCAGTCGGTCGCGCAGCTGCCGACCGTGCTCGAGGCCTACGACGATCCCGATCCGTCGGCCGTGATCCAGCCGATCGCGGAGCTCATCCGCGAGTCGTCCGACGTCGCGTACGTCGTGGTCACCGACGACGCGGGCATCCGCTTCTCGCACACCAACCCGGAGCGGATCGGCGAGCCGGTGTCCACCGACCCCAGCGTCGCCCTGTCCGGCCAGATGTTCACGGGCACGGAGACCGGCACGCTCGGCGAGTCGTGGCGAGTGAAGGTGCCGGTGTTCGGCGACGACGGCGACGTCATGGGGCAGGTGTCGGTCGGCATCCTCGAATCGGACCTCCGAGCCGACTTCCTCGGCGACATCACCGTGGTGCTCGTCGCGCTGGGAGCCGCGACGGTGCTCGGGGTCGTGGCGTCCACAGCGATCGCGCGCCTGGTGCGCCGCCGGATCTACGGGCTCGAGCCGGAGGAGATCCGCGGGCTGCTCGAGACCCAGGAGGCGACTCTGCACGGCATCCGCGAGGGCCTGATCGCCTTCGATGCCGAAGGTCGCGTCTCGCTCTGCAACGACGCGGCCGCCCGGCTGCTCGATCTGGCCTCGCCCGACAGCGCGATCGGCGTCGCCGCGGGGGATCTGCTCGACGACGACCTCGCCGGGCTGATCGACGACGCGCGCGGCGACGCCGTGCCGCAGCGGCTGATCCTCTCGGGCGAGCGCGTGCTGGTGGCCCGGGCCGCTCCGGTTCGCGTGCACGGGCGCGAGGTGGGGACCGTCGTGATCCTGATGGATCGCACCGAGCTCGACCACGCGCTGCAGCAGCTTGCCGGCGCCCAGAGCCTGACCGAGGGACTGCGCGCCCAGCAGCACGAGTTCGCGAACACGCTCCACACGCTCGGCGGGCTGCTCGAGCTCGGCGAGACCGACGCGGCGATGCGCATGATCCAGCGCAACGGCGACGGCGGGGCGATCACCCACCTCGACGCGCACGACGGCATCCACGACATCGAGGTAGCCGCGCTCCTCCTCGCCAAGCGGGCGCGGGCGCGCGAGCTCGGCGTGGCGCTGAACGTCACCGCGGACTCCTACCTTCCGGAGGCGGACGGCGGCAGCGCCGACATCGTCACCGTCGTCGGAAACCTCGTCGACAACGCGCTGGACGCGGCGGGGCGCGGGGGTTCCGTGACGCTCCGGGTGATCGAGCGGGACGGTGCGGTCGAGATCGTCGTGGACGACGACGGGCCCGGCATTCCCGCGGATCGGCGGGGGCGCGTGTTCACGCTCGGGTACTCGACGAAGGGCGGCAGCGGCCAGCGGGGCTACGGTCTCACCCTGGTCGCGCGCGTGCTCGAGCGCTCGGGCGGCACGGTCAGCGTGTCCGAATCCGCCGCGGGTGGCGCGCGGTTCGCCGTGCTCCTCCCCCGGCCGGCGGTGGTGTCGGGCAGGGTCTCGAGTGGGGCCGCGTGATGAGGCTGCGCACGCTGATCGTCGAGGACGACTTCGCCGTCGCCCATGTGACGCGGGGAATGGTCGAGCGGCACGGGCGCTTCGACGTGGTGGGCGTCGCAGCGACGGGCAAGGAGGCGCTGCGGATGCTCGCGGAGCTGAAGCCCGAGGTGATGCTCCTCGACGTCTACCTGCCCGACCTCTCGGGGATCGCCGTGCTCGGTCGCGCCCGCGCCGCGGGATCGCGCGTGGAGGTGATCGCGGTCACGGCCGCGCGAGACCTCGAAACGGTGCGTCTGGCGCGCGCACACGGGGTGCATCACTACCTCGTGAAGCCGTTCCCCATGCAGGCGCTGCACGAGCGCCTCGACGACGTGTTCCGGGCCGTCGAGCGCGACACCGCGCTCACGGGTGACGGCCCACTCGACCAGTCGGCCGTCGACGCGCTGCTGCGCCGCGACGCGCTCGCCGCGGCCGGGCAGCGCAAGGGGGTCTCGCCGATCACCCTCGAGCGCGTGGCGGAGGCCCTGATCGCACAGACGGAGCCGGTGACCGCGAGCACGCTCGCCGACGGGCTCGGGATGTCGCGGGTCAGCGCCCGGCGGTATCTGGAGCGGCTCGTGGAGGCCGGGCTGGCGGATCGCGGCCCGCGGTACGGATCGACGGGGCGTCCGGAGCTCCTCTACTCGGCGCGCGGACAGGCCGATCCGGCGGCGCATCCCGGAGCCCGTCCAGGAGCCCGGTCGTAGGCTTGATGGGTGGAAGAGCTCTCCGGACCGCGCCGGCGCGCCAGCGTCGAGCTGCTGCGCGCGGAGGCCGCCGATGAGCTCGCGGCCCTCGTGCACGAGCGGCTGCGAGCGGGCGAGGACCCGTGGGAGTTCATGGAGGAGCTGCCCACCGTCGATGAGCTCGTGGTCTTCACGCTGCGGGCCGAGCACATCGAGGCGGACGGCGGCCTGCGGCCCACGCACGCGCGCAACCAGCGCCTGCTGCGGCTGATCGCGGCCCAGTACCCCGAGCTCTCTCGCGCCGTGTGGCGCCTGCTCGGTCACGAGAACACGCACCGCCGCTGGGACGCGGCGGTGCGCGTCATCGACGCCCACCGCCGCTGAGGCGGCCGGAGACGACGAACCCCCGGTCACCGTGGGGACGGCGCCGGGGGATCGAGGACGCGCCCCGAGGGCGCGAGCGGATTACTTGAGGAACTCCGCGAGGTCCTGCTCGAGGGCGAACTTCGGCTTGGCGCCGATGATCGTGGTGGCGACCTCGCCGCCCTGGAAGACCTTCATCGCGGGGATCGAGGTGATCTGGTACTTCATGGCCAGATCCGGGTTCTCGTCCACGTTGAGCTTGAGGATGGTGATCTTGTCGGGGTTCTCCGACTGGATCTCGTCGAGGACGGGCGAGACCATGCGGCACGGGCCGCACCACTCCGCCCAGAAGTCGACGAGCACGGGGCCGTCGGCCTGGAGCACGTCCTGCTCGAAGGTGGCCGAGGTGGTTGCCTTGGCGGTCATGTCGTTCTCCCTTGTCTCTGTCTTGAAGTCAACGCGTCAGCGCCCGGGACATTCCGGGTCAGACGGTGGCGATCTGCTCCAGGGCCTCTGCCTTGGCGAGGTCCTCGAGGGCGGCGAGGTAGTGCTCCGCGTCCAGCGCGGCGACGGTGCCCGACGCCGCGGCGGTGACCGCCTGACGGTAGGTCGGGTCGATCACGTCGCCCGCGGCGAACACGCCCGGCACCGAGGTGCGCGAGGAGCGGCCGTCGACGGCGATCGTGCCCTCGGCGGTGAGGTCGAGCTTGCCGTGCACGAGGTGCACGCGGGGGTCGGAGCCGATCGCGACGAACATGCCGTCGAGGGCGATCTCGAGCTCCTCGCCCGTGGTCAGGTCGCGCAGCAGCGCGCCGGTGAGGCCGGAGGCGCCGAGCATCTCGACGACCTCCGAGTTCCAGATGAACTCGATCTTGTCGTTCGCGAACGCACGGTCCTGGAGCGCCTTCGAGGCGCGCAGCTCGTCGCGGCGGTGGATCACGATGACCTTCGACGCGAACTTCGTGAGGAACGTCGCCTCCTCCAGTGCGGAGTCGCCGCCGCCGACCACGGCCACGACCTTGTCGCGGAAGAAGAAGCCGTCGCAGGTGGCGCACCACGAGACGCCGTGGCCCGAGAGGGCCTCCTCGCCCGGCACGCCGAGCTTGCGGTAGGCGGAGCCGGTGGCGAAGATCAGCGCGGAGGCCTCCTCGACCTTGCCGCTGCCCAGGGTCACGCGCTTGACGGGGCCGTCGAGGTCGAGCTCGGTGGCGTCGTCGTAGGCGATCTCGGCGCCGAACTTCTCGGCCTGCTCCTGCATCTTGGCCATGAGGTCCGGGCCCATCACGGCCTCCGGGAAGCCGGGGAAGTTCTCGACCTCGGTGGTCTGCATGAGGTCGCCGCCGACCTCGACCGAGCTCGCGATCACGAGGGGCTTCAGGTTCGCCCGCGCCGCGTAGATGGCGGCCGTGAACCCGGCCGGACCCGATCCGATGATGATGAGCTGTCGCACGCGTGCCTCCTGTGTTCCCCGTACGCAACCCATGCTAGCCGCGGGGTATTCCGCGGGGGCCGTGACAACCGTGAGACGGAAGGCCTCAGCCGCCGAATGCGGCGGCCACGCCCAGGCCGACGACGACGAGCCCGATGACCGCCACGACCACGCCGAACCACTGCAGCGGGATGCTGTAGACCGAGTGGTTGTTCCGATACGCCTTGTGCGCGTTCTCGCGCTCCCACGCCAGCAGGGTCTGCGCCTGAGACTGCGCCTCGGCGATGCTGGCGGGCGGCGGCGTGTCGGTGGTGTAGCGGAACTGGCCCGTGGCCACCTGATGGTCCAGCAGCTGCTTGCGTCCGGCGGCCCACTCGTCGGTCTGCTTCACGGGCCGCACCACGTTCAGGTACCACCCGAGCGCGAACGATGCCGCCCCGCCGAGGATGATGCCGCCGCCGATGAACGCCGTCACCACGCCGCCGTCGACGCGCAGCGCCGCGGCGATGCCGGCGCCGGCGAAACCGCCGAGCACCGCGAAGATGAAACCGAGTCCCCCGAGACCTCTCCACCACACCATGCCGATGACAGTAGGACGAAGGCGGCGACCCGAGGTATGGGTACTCCTGCCCGACCCGGCTACGGGCCGGCGGGCCCGTGGAAGCCGAGGCCGGTGCTGATGCGGTCGGCGGCCTCCACCGCGATGCGCCCGAGCTCGCCGCGGCGGGTGTCGAGATCGACGACCGTGCGGGGGCCCGAGATCGAGATCGCGGCCACGACGACGCCGTTGCGGTCGCGGATGGGCGCGGCCACGGAGGCGCGGCCGAGCACGAACTCCTCGATCTCGGTCGCGTAGCCCTCGCGCGCGGCGAGGGAGAGCTCGCGCACGAGATCGCGCCGGTTGGTGATCGTCTCGGTCGTGTAGGCGCGCAGCCGCGGGGTGATGGCGTCGCGCTCCGCGGGGCTCATGCCCGACAGCACCGCCTTGCCGATGCTCGTGGCGTGCAGCGGCACGCGCTCCCCCATGAGCGTGTGCGACTTCGGCGACAGCCGCCCCTCGAAGTTGCACAGGTAGACGAGCTCCGCCCCGCGCAGGATCGCCACGTTCACGCCGAGCTCGAGGCGGGCCGCCAGCTGCTGCGCGATCATGCGCGCCGCGCGGTGCACGGGCTGGCGGTTGATGGCGACGCCGGCGAGCGTGAGCAGCTCCGATCCGAGGAAGTACAGGGAGCTGCTCGGGTCGCGCTCCACGATGCCCGCCGACTCGAGCGTGGCGAGCAGGCGCGACACCGTCGACTGGCCGATCCCCGTGTCCTCCGCGAGCTCGCCGACGCGGCGCGCGCGGCCGTCCTGGAAGCACTCGAGGAGCGCGAGGGCCTTCTCGACCGACTGGTTGGTGCTCTTGTCCACCGCCATGCCCACACCATACGCCATGCATATAGTGCATGGGCATTGCAAAAATGGCGGAGCGCGGGCACGCTGAGCTTCAGCGCCGATCGAGGCTGATCGCCGCGGTGAGGAATCCATGACGACGCAGTCCACCCGGAGCCGGCCTGGCATGCCGCTGTCCGAGCGCAGCTTCCTGACGTTCCTGCTGCTGCCGGGGCTCGTGCTGCTGTGCCTGGTCGTGCTGTATCCCCTCGTGCGCTCGCTGCTGTCGGCCTTCTTCGACGAGAGCCTGCTCTACCCGGGGATGCCGTTCGTCGGACTCGACAACGTGGCACAGGTGCTGCAGCACGACTTCCTCCGTCTCGTCTGGCAGACGCTGATCTTCACCGTGGGCTCGACGATCGGCCCATTCGTCATCGGCCTGGCGCTCGCGCTCGTGCTCAACCAGAGCTTCCCGGGCCAGCGCTTCTTCCGCGGGGCGTTCCTCATCCCGTGGCTCATCCCCGGCGTCGTCGTCTCGTTCCTGTGGGCGTGGATCTTCGACGCCAACTACGGCGTGCTCAACGGGATCCTCGTGAGCACGGGAATCCTCGACGGGCCGGTCGCCTGGCTGTTCCAGACCGACTCCGCCCGCGGCGCGCTCATCATCGCCAAGACCTGGAACTCGTTCCCCTGGGTCGCGGTGATGCTGCTGGCGGGGCTGCAGACCGTGCCGAACGAGCTGCACGAGGCCGCGGCGATCGACGGCGCCGGCGCGATCCGCCGGTTCCGCGCCGTGACGTGGCCGCACATCCGCGGCGTGGCGGGCCTGGTGATCCTGCTCGAGTTCATCTGGAACTTCCAGCACTTCGACACGATCTTCGTCCTCACCGGCGGCGGCCCCGCCGGCACGACGAACACGTTCGCGACCGCCGTGTACGACGCGGCGTTCGCCGGATTCGACCTCGGCCGCGCGGGAGCGATCGGCCTGCTGTGGATGGTGCTGCTGTCGGTGCTGGTCGTGGTGTACGTCACGCTCAGCGAACGAGGCGCCCGAAGGGAGGCACGATGACCATCACCGCCGCCGAGCCGGTCACGACGCACGCGATCGTCACCGGGAGCCCCGCGCCGTCGCGCCGCCGCCGCCCGCTGCGGCCGCGGTGGGCGCTGTGGATCACGCTCGTCGTGATCGGACTGTTCGCCTTCGCGCCCGTGTACTGGCTGCTGGCGACCTCCCTCACGCCCAACAGCGCCGTGTTCACGTTCCCCGCCCCGCTGTTCCCCACCGAGATGACGTGGGAGCACTACGCCGACGTCTTCCAGCGCAGCGAGCTGTTCCGCTACCTGCGCAACAGCATCATCGTGTCGGTGATCACGGCCGTGCTGTCGGTCGTGGTGTCGATGTACATGGGCTACGCCTTCTCGAAGTACCGCTTCCGCGGCCGCACGTCGCTGATGTACTTCGTGCTGTCGAGCCAGATGTTCCCGCAGGCGCTGCTGCTCATCACCCTCTACCTCGTGTTCGCCCAGTTCGGGCTGCTGAACAGCTACGTGGCGCTGATCGTCTCGTTCACGACCTTCACGCTGCCCCTCTGCGTGTGGATGCTGAAGGGCTTCTTCGACGCGCTGCCCGACGACCTCATCGAGGCCGCCCGCATCGACGGCGCCGGGCCGTGGCGCATCTTCCACTCCGTGATCATGCCGCTGGCGGCGCCGGGCCTCGTGGCCAGCGGCCTGTTCGCCTTCGTCCGCGGCTGGAACGACTTCATCTTCGCCCTCACGCTCGCCGGCCCCGAGTACATGACGCTGCCGCCCGGCCTCGTCAACACCTACATCAGCGAGGCCAATACGGCCTGGCCGGAGCTCATGGCGGCCTCGCTCCTGGTCTCGATCCCCGTGGCCGCCGCGTTCATGTTCCTGCAGCGGTACCTCGTCGGCGGGATCACCGCCGGCGCCATCAAGGGCTGACAGCCGTTCACTCGACACCCCGATTCGAAGGAGAATCATGACCCACCACCTCACGCGCCGGGACCTTCTGCGGTTCTCGGCGATCGGCCTCGGCAGCGCATCGCTGTTCGCGATCGCGGGCTGCTCCACGACCGGCCCCGCCACCGGCGGCGCGGGCACCCCCGACGTCGGCGGCGAGGCCACCGACTTCTCGTTCGCCTCGTGGAGCCTCTCGGAGGAGGCCCCCAAGGCGACCGTCCAGGCGGCGATCGACGCGTTCGCCGGGGACAAGGGCGTCTCCGTCGAGACGGTCACCTTCCCGTACAACGAGTACCTCAACCAGCTCACGCTGCAGGTGCGCGGCGGACAGTTCGCCGGCGCCGTGCAGGTCGACGTCGCCTGGCTGGCCGCCCTCGCCGCCCTCGGCAAGCTGGCGGACCTCGGGCCGCTCGCCGAGGGGCGCGGCTACACCGACGCCGCCCTCGCCGCGGGCCGCCTCGACGACGTGCAGTACGGCCTGCCCTGGACGATCGGCGCGATCGGCCTCATCGGCAACGCCGAGCTGTTCGACCGCGCGGGCGCGTCGCTCGAGCCGGCGTCGATCGAGGAGTTCGAGGAGGGGCTGCGCGCGCTCAAGGGCATCGGCGTGACGCCGTACGCCGCCGCGACCGCCGCCGCTCAGCTCAAGGACATCCTCATGTGGATGCAGACCTTCGGCTCGCCGCTCGTCGAGGGCGACTCCGTCGAGATCGGCGACGAGGCCTCGGTGAAGGCCGTCGAGTGGTACAAGAAGCTGTTCGACGAGGGGCTGATCGCGCCCGACGTCGACCGCTTCGCGGCCCGCAACCTGTTCGCGCAGGAGGCCGCCGCCCTCTACGACGACGCCCCGGTGGGCGTCTCGGCGGTGCGCAGCGCGGCCACCGACCCGGCCATCGTCGACAAGATGGTGCCGATCGCGCGCCCCGTGGCCCGCACCGGCGACGCACCCGTCGCGACGCTGTGGGGCCACGCCGTCTGCGTGGTCAGCGGCGACGGCGAGGGCACCGCGGCCGAGTTCGCCCAGTGGCTCACGAGCGACGACGAGCAGACCGCCGCCTACTTCGAGGCGCTCTCGCTTCCGCCCGCGACCGAGTCCGGCCTGCAGTCCGAGGCGGTGGGCGCCGACCGGTTCAACAGCGAGTTCGCGGAGCGGATCACGGCCACGGCGACGAAGAACCCGTTCTGGGGGTACGTCAACTACGCCCAGATGGAGACCGCGATCGCCGAGAACGTGCAGGCGGTGCTGATCGGCGACGCCAGCCCCGCCGACGCGCTCGCCGAGGCGAAGTCGACGATCGCCGGCATGCTCTGACGCCTCCCCCACCCTGATCCCCGACACGAAGGACGGCATGCGCTCTCAGACGATCGACTCCGACATCACGGTGGTGGGCGGCGGACTCGCGGGGGTGTGCGCCGCGATCAGCGCGGCACGCCTGGGCAAGCGGGTCGCGCTGATCAACAACCGGCCGGTGCTGGGCGGGAACTCCTCGTCGGAGGTGCGGGTCTGGGTGTGCGGCGCGACCGCCCACGGTGTGCAGCGCTTCGCACGCGAGACGGGCATCGTCGGCGAGCTGTACGTCGAGAACCAGTACCGCAATCCCGAGGGCAACCCGATCCTGTGGGACGAGGTGGTCTGGGACGCCGTGCGCGCGGAGCCGAACATCCGTCTCTTCCTCAACACCGACGTGCGCGAGGTGGACGCCGCCGACGTCGACGGGGAGCGGATCATCCGCAGCGTGCGGGGCTGGACGATGGGGTCGGAGATCTGGAGCGAGTTCCGCAGCCCGTACGTGCTGGACTGCACGGGCGACGGCCTGATCGGCCACCTCGCGGGCGCCGACTATCGCCTGGGCCGCGAGGCGCGCGACGAGCACGGCGAGGAGTGGGCGCCGGAGGTGGCCGATCGGGAGTTCCTGGGCTCGACGATCCTCTTCTACACGGCCGATCGCGGCCGGCCGGTGGAGTACGTGGCGCCGGACTCGGCGATCGACATCCGCGACACCCCGATCCCCACCTCGCGCATCCTGCGCAGCGGCGACTCGGGCGCTCACTACTGGTGGATCGAGTGGGGCGGCGAGCTCGACATCGTCGACGACAACGAGCGCATCCGCGACGAGCTGCGCGGCGTGATCTTCGGGATCTGGGACTACATCAAGAACTCGGGGCAGTTCGAGGCCGACACCCTCGACCTCGAGTGGGTCGGGGCGATCCCGGGCAAGCGGGAGTACCGCCGCTTCCTGGGCGATCACGTGCTGAGCCAGAACGACATCCTCGGACAGGTCGACTTCCCCGACGCCGTCGCGTTCGGGGGGTGGTCGATCGACCTGCACCCGGTGGAGGGCATGTACTCCACCGAGGCGGGGGCGCTGCAGCGCTACTCCGACGGGATCTACGGGATCCCGTTCCGCAGCTACTACTCCCGGAACGTGGCCAACATGCTCATGGCCGGGCGCGACATCTCGGCCACGCACGTGGCCTTCGGCTCGTCGCGCGTGATGGCCACCTGCGGGCTCGGGGGCGAGGCCGCCGGCACCGGCGCCGCCCTGGCGCTCGAGCTCGGGGTGCGGCCGCGCGAGATCGCGACCCACCACGCCGACCGGCTGCGGCAGCTGCTGCTGCGGCAGGACGCCGGGGTGTTCGGGGTGCGCAACACCGATCCGCTGGACCTCGCCCGCGCCGCCACCGTGACGGCGTCGAGCGAGGCGACATCGATCGACGCGGCCGAGTTCGAGCCCGGCTCCGCGACGTCGCCGCTGCGGCTGGACGCCGAGGTGGGGCTGCTGCTGCCGGTGGACCCGCGGATCGACGCCGTGGAGGTGCTGCTCACCGTGCGCGCCGACACCGTCGTGGAGGCCTCGCTGTGGACCACCGGGCGCCCCCAGAACGCGGTGCCGGTCGACCACCGCCGCATCGTCCGGGTGCCCGTGACCGCGGCGGCCGAGCCGCAGTGGGTCCGGCTGCCGCTGGAGTGGGCGCCGGCCGAGCCCGAGAGCGTGGTGGTCACCCTCGCCGCCGACGAGGCGATCGACGTGCACCTGCAGGCCGCGCAGGTGCCCGGCATGCTCACGCTCGTGCGGCGGGCCGAGGCCGACGGCGACGTGAACGTGGCCGTCGACCAGTCGGAGGCCGTGATCGCCTGGCCGGCGATCCCGCTCCGCGGCCGCACCCTGCGCGCCCGCATCACGCCCGAGACCGCGGCCTTCGCGGCGGCGCGGGCCGTCGGGGGCTATCAGCGGTACTACGGCGGCCCGAACCTGTGGGCCTCGCGCGCCGACGACCGCGCGCCCTGGCTGCGGCTGGACTGGCCCGCGGAGCGGGCCGTGTCGGAGGTGCGCGTCGTGTTCGACGACGACCTCGACGTGGAGCTGAACACGCTGCACCACCATCGCACGCCCGATCGCGTGTTCCCGGAGCTCGTGCGGGACTACGCGATCGAGGCCCTCGACGAGTCCGGCGCGTGGCGCGAGGTCGCCGCCGTCACCGGCAACCGCCGGCGCCACCGCGTGCACCGATTTCCGAGCATCACGACGCGGGCCCTTCGCCTGAGCGTCCGCGCCACCAACGGCGCCGCCCAGGCGCGGGTCTACGCGTTCCGCGCCTACGAGACCCCACCGCGGCCCTGACCGGCCGCCCCGCATCACAAGGACGTGATCGCATGACCACCAGAACCCTCCGCTCCCGCATCGCCGCGGCGGCCGCGCTCGCCTTGGCGCTCAGCCTCGGCATCGCGGCGCCGTCGCAGGCCGACGACGCCGAGCCGATCGTCGCCACCACCCAGTCGCCCGGCTACAGCGAGGTCGGCTCGTGGTCGACCGCGCGCGATCCCAGCTATGACGGCGTCCGCCCGCGCTTCACCCGCACGGCGGGAGACACCGCGACATGGGTGATCACGGTGCCCGAGGCCGGGCGCTACGGCGTGGAGACGTATTACACGAGCAGCGTCGACAACGGCAAGCGGGTGCGATACGCCTGGACCGGTCAGGAGGGCGAGCCCGTGGTCGTCGACCAGACCGCGAACGGCTCGCGCTGGAATCGGCTGGGCACCGTCGAGCTGGAGGCGGGCGCCGAGCTCGCCCTCACCGTCACCGCGAGCGACGGCTCGGCGGTGACCGCGCCCTCGCTCGGGGCCATCACCCGCGCCGACGCCGTGCGGCTCGTGCCGCTCGGGCCCGCGTGCGGAAGCGTGACGGCGCCGGTGGAGCGCAGCAACGCGCCCACGCAGGTGTTCGACGGCTACCGTCTCGTGCAGCACGGCACGGTCGTGCGGGTGCAGGCCGACGACTGGGCCTGGGAGCTCGACCGCGATCGCGCCCGGTATGCGCTCAAGAGCGGCGACGAGCTGGTGGCGCGCGCGCACGCCGACACGGGACTGCTGCTCGGGGGCGACCCCGCCGAGCTGTGCGAGGCCGTCGCCGCGACCCTCGTCGGCGCCGATGCGGACGGCCCGACGTTCGAGGTGCTGTTCTCGGACGGGCGCACCGCCGATCCCGAGGTGACGGTGCACGCCGATCGCGTGACGCTCCGGCTCGCCCCGCACGACGACCGCCCGGCCTACCTGCGCGGCCAGCTCGCCGGCGGCCAGGCACCCGCCTACGGCCTGGGCGACCTCGGCGGCTGGAGCGGCGACCTCGACGTGTACGGCACGAAGGCGCTGGACTACTACGCCCAGAACGCCGACGGCACCACCGAGCAGCGATTCGTCTCGAACTTCACGGTGTTCCCCGACCGGCGGTTCGCGCAGGTGGCGTTCTGGGACGGCAGCCAGGCGATCCAGATCGACGACGACGCCACCCTCCTCGGGGCGAACGCCGCCACGGCCCTGGACATCGACTACTTCTTCGGCGACATGGAGACGATCTACGCCGCCTATCGCGACGCCCGACACGACGCCGGCTACGCGGACGCGCGGCCGGACTATGCGTTCTTCGGCGTCGGCTACGAGTCGTACGGCGCGCTGGGGTACAACACCAACCAGGCCACGATCACCGCGTCGGTGGCCGAGTACCTCGAGCGCGGCTTCCCGATCTCGTGGGCCGTGACCGGATCGGGGTTCTGGCCGTACGTCGGCACGCAGCAGGGCACGACCTCGAGCTTCGGCATGTGGGGCGAGAAGTACCCGGATCCCGCGGCGTACAAGCAGTTCTTCGCCGACAACGACATCGCCCTCATCCTGGGGCTGCGGCAGTCGTTCCCGGCGCTGCCCGAGGACGGCGGCACGTACGATCCGGCCAAGGACGGCCCGTGGGTGACGGAGGCGATCGAGAAGGGCTACCTGATCGCCGACGCCGACGGCTCGCCGCGGACCTTCTCGACCATCTCGTTCCCCGCGGGCCGGGTCTACCTGCTCGACCCCGACAATCCCGAGGCGGTCGCCTGGTTCGTCGAGAACTCCCGCGCGTGGGAGGCCGACGGCTTCAAGGAGGACCACATGTTCAACGCCACGGCCAACGGGTTCCCCCGCAACGACCTGGTGAACCCGGTCAACGAGGCGCTCGCCGAGGACGGCAACCTCGTGATGGTGCGCAACAGCGCCTACTCCGTGGGCGGATCGATCCTGCGGATCAACGACACCGACTACAACCACGGCCCGGCGGACCGCGACCGCACCGCGATCAACGGGCTCGCCTACGCGACGAGCGGCCAGCCGAACTTCTACCCCGACATCGTCGGCGGGCGCATGATGCCCGATCTGGCCACCAACGCCGACAAGCAGCGCTTCCTCGCCCGCAACGCGATGTTCGCCGCGATGTCGCCCTCGATGTCGTTCGGGAACGAGCCGTGGGTGATGAGCGACGCCTCGCTCGTGGCGGCGACGGTCAAGGCCGCGCAGTGGCACGCCGAGTACCAGCCGTACCTCTACTCCGAGGCGATCGCCTCGTTCGAGAGCGGGTACCCGTCGACGGCGACCCCGCTGCCGATCGCGTTCCCCGACGACCCCGCCACGTACGGGCTCGTCTCGGCCGAGGCGAAGCAGTACGAGTGGATGGTCGGCCCCTCGTTGCTGGTCGCACCGCTCTACGGCAGCGACGCCACGACGGCCACGGCGCGTGACGTGTACCTGCCCGAGGGCGAGTGGATGGACATCGAGACGGGCGAGCGGTTCACGGGACCGGTCACGCTGGAGGATCGCGAGCAGCCGTTCGGGAAGATCCCGGCGTTCGTGGGTGGCAGCGGCATCGTCGTCCATCAGGTCGGCGACGCGGTGCACGCCCAGGTGTTCCCCGTCGCGCCGGCCGGGGCGGAGTACCGCTACACCGCCGCGGACGGCGAGTCGACCTCCACGATCACCGTCGAGGCCGACCCGGACGCCGGCGAGGTGCGGGCGATCGACGACGCGGGCGGCGCGGTGCCGCACACGGTCGATCCCGTCACCGGGGCGATCGACTTCGCGGTGCAGCCCGGGTCGGACTACCGCGTGGTCAGCGCCTGAGCAGCCGGCGCAGCATGCCGCCGGCGACCGAGAGCTCGGGGGCGCGGAACGCGGCCAGCAGCGCGACGTAGATCGCGACGGCGACGGCGCCGACGAGGACGGTCCCGAGGGCGCCCTGCAGCATGCTCGCGGTCATCCACCCGTCGGCGCCGCCCGTCCACAGGTACACGCCCCATCCCGCGAGGGCGGCGGGGACGGCGGCGAGGGCGAAGCGGCCGAGCGCCCACAGCGAGCGGCCGAGCTCGAACGATCCGATCCTCCGGCGCAGCAGCCACGTGGCCAGCACCACCTGCAGCGTGCTCGCGAGCGCCTGGCCCAGGGCGACGCCGGCCGTGAGCAGCTCGACGGGCAGGATCGCGTCGGCCAGGTACGCGAAGCCGATCACGAGCGCGCCCTGGAACAGGGTGAACAGGAACGGCGTGCGGGTGTCGCCGTAGGCGTAGAACGTGCGCTGCACGACGAACTGCACCGCCAGCGGCACGAGGCACACGAGGAACGCGAGCAGCACGGGCGCCGACGCCACCGCGTCGCCGGCGCGCTGGGTGAACACGCGGGTGGCCGGCACGGCGGCCGCGGCGAGGGCGGCGGTGGCGATCACGACGAAGAGCCCGAGGGTGCGGATGGCGCGGCCCACGTCGGCGCGCACGGCGTCGTCGCGGCCCTCGTGGGCGTGCGCCGACAGCTGCGTGAAGTAGGGGGTGCCGATCGCCATCACGATCACGGAGTACGGGAGCATGAACACGAGCCACGCGTTCTGCATCACCGCGATGCCCGCATCGCCCGACGCCTCCGAGACCACCCGCGACTGGATCCAGCCGGCGACCTGGCCGACGAGCATCATGAGGAACGTCCAGCCGGCGAGGCGGCCGATGTCGCCCAGCCCGACGCCGCGCCAGCGGAAGTCGGGCCGCAGGTGCAGGCCGGTGCCGCGCCAGAACGCGAACAGCACGAGCGCCTGCGCGACGATGCCGAGCGTCGCGGTGCCGGCGAGCAGCGCGATCATGCCGGGCGTCCACTCGGTCACCTCGGTCACGTCGCCGCCCGTGAGCGCGATGATCACCCCGAAGCCCGCGATCGAGACGACGTTGTTGACCACGGGAGCCCACGCGAACGGCCCGAAGACGCCCTTGGCGTTGAGGGTCTCCCCCACGAGGGCGTAGAGCCCGTAGAACAGCACCTGCGGCAGGCACCAGTAGGCGAAGGCGACCGCGAGCGCCTGCTGCTCGGCCGAGAACCTCGGCACGTACAGCCACACGATCACGGGCGCGAGGATCATCGCGATCGCCGTCGCGGCCAGCAGCACGACCGTGCCGAGCGTGAACAGCTTCGAGATGAACTCGCGGCCGCCGTCGCTGCGCGTGGACACCCGCACGATCTGCGGCACGATCACCGCGGTGAGGATGCCCGTGGAGATGACGGTGTAGATGTTGTTGGGCAGCTGGTTGGCGGTCGCGAAGGCGTCGGCCGCCGGCGAGCCGAACGAGCCGATCACGGCGACGAGGACGATCGTGCGCAGCAGCCCGGTCACGCGCGAGGCGAGCGTGCCCGCCGCGATGAGGGCGCTGGAGCGGCCGAGGCTAGCCATCCGAGGCCTCCCCGGTGTCGTCCGCACGGCGGCGGCGCCGGCGGACGGTGCGGATCGTGCCGAGCACGACAAGCCCCACGATCAGCACCGAGAGGATCACGATCCCGACGCGCTCCCAGTCGGCGCGGACGGTGACGTTCATGGACTGGGCGGTGCCGATCGATTCGCCCGTCGGGCTCACGAGCGACAGGTCGAGGCGGACCTGGCCGCTGCCGATTGTCGCCTCCACGGGGATGCGCACGCGCGTGTTCTGGTCGGGCGCGGCCACGACCTCGGTGACGCGCTGCACGGCGAGGCGCGTGTCGTCGGGCCGCGTGATGAGCGTGACGGTGACGGGGTAGGGCAGGTCGTTGCGGATCCACACCGGCAGCGGCGCCTCGGAGCTGACCAGCTGCACGTCGCTCACGACGATCCCGACGCCGTTGGCGAGCTCGGCGAGCGAGGCGCGCTGGCCCTCCATGGCCGCCGCCCACGCCTCGGGGTGCAGGCTCCACGAGGCGCCGAGCAGCTGCAGCTCCTCGGCGCGGGCGCGCGCGGTCAGCAGCGTGGGATCGCTCAGCACCGTGCCCACCTGCGCGAGGCGCTGCTCGCCGTGGTGCAGCTCCGCGATGGCCGCGACACGGTCGCTCGCCGGGCCGGGGCCGGCGATCTCGACCGGGCGCGGGGCGTCGGCGAGGAGGGCCGAGAGCGGGCGGGTGTCGAACGAGGTGGCGCTGACCACCGCGTCGTGCACGGCGTCGGCCGGTCGCGGCGAGGGGTCGCGGTCGACGGCGTCGTCCTCGGTGTCGACCCCGCCCTGCCGCGCGAGCGCGACGAGCACGGGCGCGCCGGACTCGGCGGCGGCGAGCCACATCGACGCGCGGGCCGCGTCGAGGAGCGGGTCGCGCTCGGCCTGCTCGGCGGTGGCGGCGGCCTGCGAGAGCAGATCGGATGCGTCGGCGTCGTAGACGAGGGCGCCGTCTCCGCGCGACGGGACGGCCGATCCGTCGACGCCCGCCGCGGTCGCGGTGGACGGCACGAGCGAGGTCTCCCCCGCCGCGGCCAGGGCCTCGACCGTGGCGGTGTCGACGGCGTTCGGATCGGGCCACTGCAGCCCCGGCAGCGCGGTGCCGATGGAGAGCAGCTCGGCCGGGTCGAGCGCGGTGGGGTCGGGGGCGGCCGTCGACGTGGGCGAGGGGGTCGGCGACGGCGTGGGCGTCGCGGTGGGCTCGGGGCCACCGGCGCCGGGAAGGTAGGGCGCGAGACTGATCGGCGTGAGCGGTGGCGAGACGCCGCCGGCGACCTGCACCGACGGGTCGGCGTCGCCGAACGCGAGGGCGAAGCGCTCGTTCGAGATCGTCTCGAGGCGCTCCAGCCACGCCAGGGCGCTCGCGGGCGCCTGCGCGCCGAGCACGCGGATGGCCGCCGGGATCGCGGGGTCGACCGCCAGCGCGGCCTGGGTGCCGGCGGCCGCCTCGAGCTGCGTGGAGAGCGACCCATCGGGGGCGGTGAGGGCCGCCAGCTGGTCGGCGGTGAGCAGGCCGCGGTCGGTGGCGGGGGCCGTGATCGGCACGACGACCGTGACCGCGGGGCTCGTCTCGCCCTCGATGAGCACGAGGCGGTCGTCCTGGTACTGCTCGCCGCCCGCGCTGAGCACCGCGCGCAGCGGGTACACGCCGGGCGCGCGCGGCGTCGTGCGGGTGTCCTCCGCGAGGGCCACGGTCGTGGTGCCGCCGACGGCGAGGGCGTCGCTGTCGGCCGTGTCGAGATCCGTGAACGTCGTCGAGTCGGCACCGTCGAGCCACTGGTCCAGTGCCGCGCGATCGGCGATCGGCTGCGTGCCGATCCGCAGGGTCACGGTGCCCTCGGGCACGCCGGCGAGCCCGATCGGCGCCTGCACCGTCACGTTCGCCGTGATCGGCTCGGTACCGACGAGGCCGTCGTCGACCGGCTCGAGCGTGAGCTGGGGGCCCGATCCGTCGTCGGCCGACGGCGTGGGGCTGACGGATTCCGCGGCCGCCGCGGTCGGCGCGAAGGCCGACATCCCCAGGAGCACCGCGAGCACCGCGGGGAGGGGGGCGAGGATTCGCCGCCTGCGCGCGGTCGTGCGGGGGAGACGACGAAGAGCGGACATGCCGGGTCCATCCTACGAACCGGCCTGTGTACCGGCTGGTGGGCGTGCCGGAGGAGGCGGGGATCCCGAGGCGCGGGGAATCGCCCCGGATCCGCCCGGGATCGGCGGATTCGCCCTCGGCTCGGCACATCTCCCTCGGCCGGGACGACCGCCATCCGCCGGCCGGGCGGCCGAGCGGGTTGAATGGGGGCATGACTCCGAACGCCGATCCCGAGCTGTGCCGCGCGTTCGCGGCCGACCTGGCCGCGGCCCGCTTCCGCACGGAGGCGCTGCGGGCGGCGTGGGGCGTGGAGGCCGACGACGCGAGCGGCCGCGGGCTGCGCTCCCCCGCGCTGCGTGGGCTCGGCGACCGGCGCGACGCCCTGGCGGTGCTCGCCCGCCTGCTCGTGTTCGGCATCGCGCAGCCGCTCGCCGACGTCGGCGCCGCGCTCCCCGCGCTCGGCACCGAGGGGCTGCAGCGGCTGGGGCTGGCCGAGATCGCCGGCGACGTCGTCGAGCCCCGCGCGATCGTGCGCCCGCAGTCGTTCCACGACGACCGCGGCCCGGGCGAGTGGTGGATCGCGAGCGATCTCGACGAGCTCGCCCTCGGCGGCGGTGCGCTCGCCGAGGACCACGTGCTCGGGGTCGGCGGCGCGTCGCTCACGCTCGCGGGCCTGCAGCTGCCCACGCCGGCGCGGCGGGTGCTCGACCTGGGCACCGGGTGCGGCATCCAGGCGCTGCGGGCCCGCCGCTACGCCGACGAGGTGGTCGCCACCGACATCTCCGAGCGCGCCCTCGCCTTCGCCCGGCTCAACGCGGCGCTGAACGGGACGGGCGGGATCGACACCCGCGGCGGCTCGCTGTTCGACCCGGTCGCGGGCGAGACGTTCGACCGGATCGTGAGCAACCCGCCGTTCGTGATCACGCCCCGCGCGAAGGGCGTGCCGGCCTACGAGTACCGCGACGGCGGGCTCATCGGCGATGCCCTCGTCGAGCGGGTGATCACGGGCGTCGGGCCGCACCTGGCGCCCGGCGGCACCGCCCAGCTGCTGGCCAACTGGGAGACGCGCGACGGGGTGGCGGGGCTCGATCGCGTGCGCGGCTGGATCGAATCGGCCCCCGTGCCGCTGGACGCGTGGATCGTGGAGCGCGAGGAGCTCGATCCCATCCGCTACGCCGAGATGTGGATCCGCGACGGCGGCACGGTGCCCGGCTCGCCCGCGTTCGACGCGCTGCTCGACGCGTGGCTCGACGACTTCGCCGCGCGCGGTGTGACCGCGATCGGCTTCGGGTACGTGCTGCTGCGCCGTGCCGAGGGCGCCCCGACGCTGGCGCGCTACGAGCGGGTGACCAACCCGATCCCGTCGGAGGGCGCGCTCGGCTCGCACCTGGCCGCGGCCCTCGCCGAGCACGATCGCGCCGCCGCCCTCGACGACGAGGCGCTCGCCGCCGCGCGGCTGCGCACCGCGGCCGACGTGACCGAGGCGCGCCACCACCGCCCCGGCGAGGAGGCGCCGAGCGTGATCGAGCTGCGCCAGGGCGGCGGATTCGGTCGCTCGGTGCAGGCCGACCCCGCGCTGGCCGGGTTCCTCGGCGCCTCGGACGGCGAGCTGCCGGCGGGCGTGCTCATCGATGCGATCGCGCAGATCCTCGAGGCCGACGCCGCGGCCCTGCGCGCCTCGCTGCTGCCGACGATCCGCGAGCTGCTGCTCGACGGCTTCCTCGCCTTCGCGGACTGAGCCGGTCGCGTCGCCCGGAGGGCGCCGGGGATTCAGGCGAGGGCGGCGATCCGGTCGATCTCGTCGCGCAGCACCCCCACCGCCCACGCGTGGGGCGCGTCGATCGGCTGCGCCAGCAGCTGCAGCGCGAGGCCGTCGGTGAGCGCGGCCAGTCGGCGCTCCTCCGCCTCCGCGCGGGCGGTCGTCAGGCCGGGTGCGAGCGCGTCGACGATGTGCCGGGCGAGCGCCCGCACCTGCCGCATCGAATGATCGCGGATCTGCGTGAGCTCGGGCACCGCGGGCGCCTCCGCGATGAGGGCGAGCTGCACCTCGAGCTCGGCGCGGCTGTCGGGCTGCGTGGGCAGCAGGTGCACGAGCAGGGCCAGCGCATCGGCGCGCGCGTCGCCGGTCGGCACGGTCGCCGTCACCCGCTCGGTGGCGCGGCGGACCATGAGCTCGGCCGAGAACCGCAGCAGCTCGGCGCGGGTCGGGAACACGTGGCGCAGCGAGCCGACCGCCACGCCGGCCGCCGCCGCGACCGTGCGCACCGAGACGGCGCCGATGCCGCTGCTGCGGATGGTGCTCCACACCGCCTCCGCGAGCTGCTCGCGTCGCTGGTCGAGGTCGATCCGTCGGGGCATGGCGACAAAGTAGCACGGTCGTGCTAGTTTCTTTCTGGCACACCCGTACTACAAAGGAGAGGGATCGTGATCCTCGGCATCATCGTCGCGTGCGAGATCGGCTTCTGGGTGCTCATCGCGCTCGGCCTTGCGGCGCGGTACATCCTGCGCGCGCCGCGGCTGGGCGCGACCCTGCTGGTGCTCACGCCCGCGGTCGACCTCGTGCTGCTGGTCGCGGTCGGCGCCGACCTGCGCGGCGGCGGGGACGCGTCGCTCCCCCACGCGCTCGCGGCGGCCTACCTCGGGTTCTCGATCGCGTACGGGCACCGGATGATCCGCTGGGCCGATGCGCGCTTCGCCCATCGCTTCGCGGGCGGCCCGGCGCCGCGCAAGGCCTACGGCGCCGCCTACGCCCGGGCGTGCTGGGGCGACGTCGCGCGCACAGGGCTGGCGGTCGCGATCGCGGCCGGCGTGCTGTGGCTGCTCACCCGCGTGGCCGCGGAGGGCGCCGACGTGACCGCGCTCACGGGGATGTACGGCATCCTCGGCGTGATCTTCGCCGTCGAGACGATCTGGGCCGTGAGCTACACGATCTGGCCCAAGAAGGCGCCGGCCGAGGTCAGGGGCGCAGCAGCGACTTGATCGCGCGGCGCTCGTCCATGGCGGCGTAGGCCTCGGCCGACTCGTCGAGCGAGAACGTGGCGTCGAACACCGCGCCCGGGTTCAGCGATCCGTCCAGGACCTCGGGCAGCAGCTCGTCGACGTAGTCGCGCACCGGCGCGACGCCGCCGCGGACGCCGACGTTCGTGGAGAACATCGTGCGCACCGGCAGCTCCGGTCCCCCGTTCGGCACGCCCACGAAGCCCACCTGGCCGCCGGGACGCGCGGAGCGCAGGGCCTGATCCATCGACTCCTTCGTGCCGACGCACTCCAGCACCGCGTCGGGACCGATGCCGTCGAACATCTCCTTGAGGGCCGCGATGCCCTCGTCGCCACGCTGCGGCACGATGTCGGTCGCGCCGAACGCGGTGGCCAGGCGCTGGCGCGACTCGTGGCGCGACATCGCCACGATCCGCTCGGCGCCCAGGCGCTTGGCGGCGAGCACGCCCGAGAGCCCGACCGCGCCGTCGCCGACCACCGCCACGGTGGAGCCGGGACGCACGCCGGCCGAGATCGCGGCGTGGTGGCCCGTGAGGAATACGTCCGACAGGGTCAGCAGGCTCGGGATCAGCGACTCGTCCGGCATCCCGCCCTCGACGACCTTCAGCGTGCCGTCCGCGTGCGGCACCCTCACGAGCTCGCCCTGGCAGCCGTCCACGTCGAGGCCCCAGTGATCGCGGCCGCCCCAGCTGCCGGCCTCGAGGCACGAGGTCGTGAAGCCGTTGCGGCAGTTGGCGCACGCGCCGCAGCAGTCGTAGAAGGGGGCGATGACGAAGTCGCCCGGCTTCACGCGCGTCACGTCGGCGGCGACCTGCTCCACGACGCCGACCATCTCGTGGCCGATGCGCTTGGGGGTCTTCGGCTGGGTCACGCCGCGGTAGGGCCACAGGTCCGAGCCGCACACGCACGCCGCGACCACGCGCACGATCGCGTCGCGGCCCACGCCGCCGCCCGTGGTGGCGAGCTGCGGATCGGGCACCTCCTCGACGCGGATGTCACGGGGACCGGAGAGGATCGTCGCACGCATGCTCCGAGCGTATCGCCGTGATGGGGTCGCCGGCCGCTCAGGGCGCCCCGACTACCCTGGAACCCATGCTCAACATGGCCGCCGGACTCGCGCGCCTCGGCGACCTCGCGGCACACCCCGTGGTCGCCGAGCTGGGCCGGGCGTTCGCCGACGCCGGCCACGACCTCGCGATCGTCGGCGGGCCGGTGCGCGACGCGCTGCTGGGCCGCCCGACCCACGACCTGGACTTCACGACCTCCGCCCGACCCGACGACATCCTGCGGATCGTCACGCCGATCAGCACGGCGCAGTGGGACATCGGGCGCGAGTTCGGCACGATCGGCGCGCGCGTGCGCGGCGAGCAGGTGGAGATCACCACGTTCCGCGCCGACAGCTACGACGGGGCCACGCGCAAGCCGACGGTGGAGTTCGGCGACACCCTGGAGTCCGACCTCGTCCGCCGCGACTTCACCGTCAACGCGATGGCGCTGCGCGTGCCCGGCGTGAAGCTCGTCGATCCGACGGGCGGCGTCGAGGACCTCGTGGCCGGCGTGCTGTGCACCCCGATCGACCCGGCCGTCAGCTTCGGCGACGATCCCCTGCGCATGCTGCGCGCCGCCCGCTTCTCGTCGCAGCTCGGCTTCGACATCGAGCCGCGCACGCGTGAGGCGATCGAGCGGCTGCGCGCGACCCTCGAGATCGTCAGCCCGGAGCGGATCCAGGGCGAGCTCACACGCCTGCTCGGCACCGACGATCCGGTGCGCGGCATCCGCGTGCTCGTCGAGACCGGGCTGATCGACGAGTTCCTGCCCGAGATCTCGGCGCTGCGCCTCGAGGTGGACGAGCACCATCACCACAAGGACGTCTACGAGCACTCGCTCACCGTGCTCGCCCAGGCGATCGAGCACGAGCACGCGCGTCGCCCGGGCGCCGACCCCGACATTCCGCTGCGGCTGGCGGCACTGCTGCACGACATCGGCAAGCCCCGCACCCGCAAGCTCGAGCCCGGCGGCGCCGTGACGTTCCATCACCACGACGTGGTGGGCGCGCGCATGGCGCGCAAGCGGCTGCAGGCGCTGCGCTTCGACGGCGACACGACCGCCTCGGTGTCGAAGCTCATCGAGCTGCACCTGCGCTTCTTCGGCTACTCCGAGGGCGCCTGGACCGACTCGGCGGTGCGCCGCTACGTGCGCGACGCGGGCGATGAGCTCGAGCGCCTGCACATCCTCACGCGCGCCGACGTGACCACGCGCAACCGGCGCAAGGCCGCCCGCCTGGCCCAGGCGTACGACGACATCGAGGAGCGGATCGCCGCCCTGCGCGAGCAGGAGGAGCTCGACGCGATCCGCCCCGAGATCGACGGCAACCGCATCCAGGAACTCCTGGGCATCGGTCCCGGCCCCGCGGTGGGCAAGGCCTACCGCTTCCTGCTCGACCTGCGTCTGGACGAGGGCGTGCTCGGCGCCGACGAGGCCGAGCGCCGGCTGCTCGAGTGGTGGGCCGCGCAGGACTGACCTGGCATCATCGTCCCCGTGGGGGACGTGTGGGGCACCGCGGTGCCGAACTGGATCACGGCGATCACGGCCGTCGCGGCGCTCGTGCTCGCGACGATCGGCGCCCTGGCCGCCTGGCGCTCGCTGCAGCAGCAGATCGCCGACTCGCAGGCGGCGCGGGAGCGGGAGATCGCCAGTCAGGCCCGCACGGTGACGGCGCAGTGGGTCACCCGTCAGCGCGCCGGCGAGGACGGCCGCACCTGGACGGAGTGGGGCCTGCGCGTGATCAACCACGGCACGACGACCGTGTTCGACGTCCGTGCCGACGTCGAGGTCGACGGCCGGGCCGAGGATCTGCCGGCCCTGCACACGCTCCACCCGGGCGATCTGTTCGTCCAGCGCGTCAAGCATGCGGACGGCATCGCGTATGCGGTGAAGCGCATGAAGGACGACGTCACGCGCGTGCAGCCGATCCAGAGCCCCAGCTGGCGGGTGCACCGGATCACGTTCGAGGCCGAGGGCGACACCCTCACCTGGGCGCCGCGCGAGAAGCCGGCGAGGAACGGCGCCGCGGGTTTCTCCGGGTAACCCCCGAATCCCGGCCAGCCGCCGGGGAATCCGGGCGCGGTCCTAGTAACTTCGTGGGGTGGACCATACGTCGCCTGATCAGCACACGTCACCGGTGCAGCCGCTGACCGTACTCCTCGGCTGCGACACGTTCTCGCCCGACATCAACGGCGCCGCCCGCTTCGCGGAGCGCCTCGCCGCGGGCCTCGTCGAGCGGGGCCACGACGTGCACGTGTCGGCACCCGCGCGTCGGTTCCGCAAGCAGGAGCCCGCGATCGAGCAGATCGAGGGCCAGCCGCTCATGCTGCACCGGCTCCCCTCGGTGCGCCTGTTCTGGCACGAGTGGCTGCGCTTCGTGTGGCCGTGGCGCTCCAAGCACTGGGCCCGCGTGGTGCTCGACCGGGTGAACCCCGACGTCGTGCACATCCAGTCGCACATCGTCATCGGCCGCGGCCTGGCCCGCGAGGCCCGCAAGCGCGGCATCCCCGTGATCGCCACCAACCATGTGATGCCCGAGAACATCCTCGACAACACGCTGCTGCCCGACGCGCTCAACAAGGTGTTCGTCAAGCTCGCCTGGGCCGACGCGGAGCGCACCTTCGGGCTCACGGCGGCCGTGACCACGCCCACGCGCAAGGCCGCGGACTTCCTCGAGTCGACGATCGACATCGCCGGGGTGATCCCCGTCAGCTGCGGCATCGATCAGAAGCAGTACACGCCCGACCTGTCGCCGCGCACCGAGAACCGCGTGGTGTTCGTCGGCCGGCTCACCACCGAGAAGCAGGTCGACGTGATCCTGCGCGCGGTCGCCCAGCTCGACCCGGAGCTCGACGTGAAGCTCGATCTCGTGGGCGACGGCGACCAGCGCCCGCACCTCGAGAAGCTCGCCGAGGAGTTGGGCATCCGCGAGCGCGTGCACTTCTTCGGCCACACCACCGACGCCGAGCTGCGCGCCGCGCTGACCCGGGCGAGCGTGTTCGCGATCGCCTCGATCGCTGAGCTGCAGTCGATCGCGACGATGGAGGCCATGGCCTCGGGCCTGCCGATCGTCGCCGCGAACGCGGTCGCGCTGCCGCACCTCGTGCACGAGGGCGAGAACGGGCACCTGTTCGAGCCGGGCAACGTCGATGAGCTCGCCGATCGCCTGCGCGACGTGCTCACCGCCGCGCCGGAGGACCGCCGCGCGATGCAGGAGGCGTCGCTGCGGATCGTCTCGGCGCACGACATCAACCGCACGCTCGACACCTTCGAGGCCCTGTACCGCGGCGAGCCGCTGCCCGCCTAGGCCCGCGCATGCACATCGTCATGTTCGCCGACCAGCACGTCGAGACGCTGGGCGGCGCGCAGGTCTCGACCCGGCTGCAGCGGCGGTACCTCGAGCGGGCGGGCCACACGGTGACGATCGTCGCGCCGCGGCGCCACGGACCGCGCTCCCGCATCCACGCCGACGACCCGGCGTATGCCGATCTGCCGTCGATGATCGCGACGATCGATCGCGAGTACTCGGTCACCTGGCCGGGGCGCCGCGCGGACGGGGCGGTCGAGCGCGCGCTCCGCGACCGTCCCGCGCCCGACGTCGTGCACGTGCAGGCGGACTTCTGGGGCGCGTTCCTCGGCTACCGCTACGCGCGCCGCCACGGCCTGCCCGTCGTGCACACGATGCACAACCGCGTCGACGTGGGCCTGCGGGCGACCACGCCGTTCCCGGAGCTCCTGCTGCGCGGGCTCAACCTGTGGCGCCGCCGGGCGCTGCCGGGCACGGGGCGCGGCACGGACGGGTGGGCCTACCTGCGGGGGCTCGCCTCGGGGGCCTCGGCGGTGACCGCGCCGTCGGGGCACTTCGCGCGGCGGCTGGAGAGCCACGGGGTTTTCCCCGCGGTCGACGCCATCTGGAACGGCATGGACGACGACCTGCTCGACCGCATGCGCGCCGAGCGGGTCGAGCCGGCCGCGCCGCCGGCCGTGCCGACGTTCCTCTGGGTGGGCCGGATGAGCCCCGAGAAGCGGCTGCTGCCGTTCCTCGAGGCCGTCGCGCGCGCCGGGGCGCCGATGCGGGTCGAGGTGATCGGCGGCGGCGCGCAGTCCCGCGCCGCGCGGCGCGTCGTGGCCCGCTACGGCCTGGGCGAGATCGTGACCTTCCTCGGCGGGCTGCCGTACGAGCAGACCCTCGCGCGCATCGCGGCCGCGGATGCCCTGGTGCAGACGTCGATCGGCTTCGAGACCCAGGGCATGACGCCGTTCGAGGCCGCGGCGCTGGGAACCCCGAGCGTGATGAGCGACCCCGACATCGCCGCCGAGGTCGGCGCCGGCGTGTGGCGGGTGGGCGAGCCCGGCCACGCCGATGCGTCGGTCGACGCGCTCGCCGCGACGCTGCGGCGCGCGGCCGCCGACATCCGATCCGGCACCGCTCCCGCGCCCGATCCCTCGGTGCGCGAGCGGTTCCGGCAGTCGGCGAGCACGGCGCAGATGCTCGCGGTGTACGAGCGCGTGCTCGCGCGCTGAACCGGCTCAGAGCACGGCGTAGAGCGGCTGCACGAGCAGGCCGGCCGCGAACCCGGCCAGCACGAGGCCGTTGGCGCCGATGCCGATCCCGCTGAGCAGGCGTGCCGACCCGCGCGCCGCGACGAGGCCGAGCACGAGCCCCACGACCGCGATCACGCAGTACACGCCGCCGGCGATGGCCGTCGCGAGGCCGTACTGCGCCGTCGTCAGGCTCGAGCCCTGCCCGCTCATCATGCCGAGCAGCACCATCTGGATCACCGGCTGCGCGATCGTGACGAGCGCCGCCAGCGCGATCGAGGTCCAGGCGAGCGTGCGCCCGCTGGTGGCCGGCTCCGTCGGGCTTCCGGCCATCACGCCGGGATAGCTCGACGCCGGTTGGCCGTAGGGGGGAAGACCGGGGGCGCTCATGCCGCCGAGGGTAGTCCCCGCGGGGCACGCCCTGCCACTGTTCGCCCGGATCCTGCCAAGTGCGCGGCAGGGGCCCCCGCCGATCGCGGCGGCCGCCTACCGTTCGAGCATGACGACTCCCGCCGACATCGCCGCCCACTACCGCGCCAAGCTCGCGGTCGAGACCGATCCCGCCGACGTGTACGCCGCGCAGAAGGCCGGGGAGGCCTTCGTGCTCGTCGACACGCGCTCGGCCGAGGCGTGGGCGCAGGGGCGCGCGAAGGGCGCGATCCACCTGCCCACCCGCGAGATCCCGGCGCGCGCCGCCGCCGAGATCCCCGCGGGCACGGCCGTGGTCGTGTACTGCTGGAGCCCGGGCTGCAACGGCGGCGACAAGGCGGCGTTGGCGTTCGCCGAGCTCGGGTACGACGTGCGCCTGATGATCGGCGGCTTCGAGTACTGGGCGCGCGAGGGGTACCCGGTCGTGACGGATGAGGGCGAGCGGCGCGGCCCGGTCGATCCGCTGACCGCGGGCGTGCGGTGACCGTCTGTCAGCGCTGCGACGGCGCGGAGGGGCCGTTTCTCGCGTGCTCGTTCGCCTGCACCTGGTGCGCCGCGTGCGTGGCGACGTTCCCCGACGGTCGCTGCCCGAACTGCCGGGGCGAGCTGAATCCGGTGTGAGCCGGTCAGCTGTCGATCCGAGGGGCGTGATCCGGGCGGTGCGCCCAGTCATCGGTGCCGAACACCCGCTGGCCGTACCCGTCGTTGGGCAGCACCCAGAGGGTGGCCGCGACGCTGGCGACGACGACCGCGATGACGATGATCCCGAGGAGAACGCTCATGACCGAAAAGCTACGGTTGCGCTGATCCGGCCACGAGTGGCAGGATCGACGCAATCCAACGGATTCCTGCCACGACGATCGCCGCCGGTCGCAGGACTTCTGCCAACGGGAGGATCGATGATCCAGAAGGTCGCCTGCATCGTGCTCGACGGGGCCGCGGTGTTCGAGTTCGGCGTGGTCTGCGAGGCGTTCGGCCTCGATCGCTCGGATCAGGGCGTGCCCACGTTCGAC
Source organism: Microbacterium sediminis (assembly GCF_004564075.1). Taxonomy (NCBI): domain Bacteria; kingdom Bacillati; phylum Actinomycetota; class Actinomycetes; order Micrococcales; family Microbacteriaceae; genus Microbacterium; species Microbacterium sediminis. The sequence goes on along the minus strand of NZ_CP038256.1, from coordinate 2,749,345 downwards.
TTCCGCCCCGTCACGCCCGATCCCGGCCTGGTCCGCACGAAGATGGGCTTCTCGCTGCAGATCGACAACGACCTGTCGTTCGCCGACGAGGCCGACGTGGTCGTCGTCACCGCGACCCCGCATCCGTACTGGGACCACGTGGACCCGCGGGTGATCGACGTCGTGCGCCGCGCCGTCGAGCGCGGCGCCTGGGTGCTGAGCGTGTGCAGCGGCTCGTTCACCCTCGGCGCCGCGGGCGTGCTCGACGGCAAGCGCGCGACGACGCACTGGATGTACGCCGACGAGATGGCCCGGCGCTATCCGCGCGTGACGATCGATCCCGATGTGCTCTACGTGCAGGAGGGGCGCATCATCACGAGCGCCGGAACGGCGGCGGGGATCGACGCCTGCCTGCACCTGCTGCGGCAGGAGATCGGCGCCGAGCTGACGAACATCGTCGCCCGGCGCATGGTGGTCGCGCCGCAGCGCGACGGCGGTCAGGCGCAGTTCATCCTCCACCCCCTGCCCGAGGCGCAGGGCATGTCGCTGTCGCCGACGCTCGACTGGGCGATCGCGAACCTGCAGCGCGAGCTCTCGGTCGAGGACCTCGCCGCCCACGCCCACATGTCGCCGCGAACCTTCGCCCGGCGCTTCAAGGCCGATCACGGCACGACCCCCGCGGCGTGGCTGGCCCGCCAGCGCGTGCTGCAGGCGCAGCGTCTGCTGGAGCGCACGGACTGGGGCCTCGACCGGATCGCGGCCGAATGCGGTTTCGGCTCGGCGGCGGTGCTGCGGCAGAACTTCGCTCGCGCCCTGGGCACGAGCCCCACCGCCTACCGCGCGCGCTTCGCCTGCGTGGACGAGCCCGCGGCCGAGCTCGCGCTGGCCTGACGCGGGCGGCGGCTGCGGCCGGCCGTGATCCGCGAGACTGCAGGTTTGCGCCGAGACAGCGTGCAGCGTCTGCTGTTTCGGCGCAGGCCTGCAGTCTCGGCGTGAAGACGCGGCGCCGCGGGGTCGGGCGGGGTTCCGCTGCGGCGGTGCGGTTGCTAAAGTTGAGTGAGAGCGACTCAAGTTCGCACGGGATCATTGGAGGGGACATGGCGGAGCAGCCGCAGCAGGAGGAGCAGAGCGCCCTCGCGCAGTTCGGGATCAACCTCACCGAGCGCGCCCGCGCGGGCAAGCTCGACCCCGTCATCGGGCGCGACAGCGAGATCCGGCGCGTCAGCCAGGTGCTCACCCGCCGCACGAAGAACAACCCGGTGCTGATCGGCGAGCCCGGCGTCGGCAAGACGGCCGTGGTCGAGGGGCTCGCGCAGCGGATCGTCGCGGGCGACGTGGCCGAGAGCCTCAAGGGCAAGGAGCTCATCGCCCTCGACATCTCGGCGCTCGTGGCCGGCGCGATGTACCGCGGCCAGTTCGAGGAGCGCCTCAAGAACGTGCTCAAGGAGATCACCGAGTCCGAGGGCCGCGTGATCACGTTCATCGACGAGCTGCACGTGCTCATGGGCGCGGGCGGCGGCGAGGGCTCCGTCGCCGCGGCCAACATGCTCAAGCCGATGCTCGCCCGCGGCGAGCTGCGGATGATCGGCGCCACGACGCTCAACGAGTACCGCGAGTTCATCGAGAAGGACGCCGCGCTCGAGCGCCGCTTCCAGCAGGTGTACGTGGGCGAGCCCAGCGTCGAGGACACGATCGCGATCCTGCGCGGCCTCAAGGAGCGCTACGAGGCGCACCACAAGGTCGCGATCTCGGACGGCGCGCTCGTCGCGGCCGCGTCGCTCAGCCACCGCTACATCCCGAGCCGCCAGCTGCCCGACAAGGCGATCGACCTCATCGACGAGGCCGGCAGCCGGTTGCGCATGGAGATCGACTCCGCCCCGCTGGAGATCGACGAGCTGCGCCGGCACGTCGATCGCCTCAAGCTCGAGGAGCTCGCCCTCAAGAAGGAAAAGGATCCCGCCAGCAAGGAGCGTCTCGCGAAGCTGCGCGAGACGCTCGCCGAGCAGGAGGAGCGCCTGGGCGGGCTGCAGGCGCGGTGGGAGACCGAGCGCGCCTCGCTCAACCGGGTCGGCGACCTCAAGACCAAGCTCGACGCCGCGCGCGTGGAGTCCGAGCGCGCCCAGCGCGAGGGCAACCTCGAGAAGGCCTCGCGCCTGCTGTACGGCGAGATCCCGGCGCTCGAGCGCGAGCTGGCCGAGGCCGAGCGCGTGGAGCAGTCCGACGAGCGCATGGTGGGCGATCAGGTGACCGAGGAGGACATCGCCCAGGTGATCGCGGCGTGGACCGGCATCCCCGTGGGGCGGCTCATGCAGGGCGAGACCGAGAAGCTGCTGCACCTGGAGTCGGAGCTGGGCCGGCGCCTCATCGGGCAGAAGGACGCCGTGCGCGCCGTGGCCGACGCCGTGCGGCGATCGCGCGCCGGCATCAGCGACCCGAACCGCCCCACCGGATCGTTCCTGTTCCTGGGCCCGACCGGCGTCGGCAAGACCGAGCTGGCCAAGGCGCTCGCCGAGTTCCTCTTCGACGACGAGCAGGCGATGGTGCGCATCGACATGTCGGAGTACGGCGAGAAGCACTCGGTGAGCCGGCTCGTCGGCGCCCCTCCGGGGTACGTCGGCTACGACCAGGGCGGCCAGCTCACCGAGGCCGTCCGCCGCCGCCCCTACAGCGTGGTGCTGCTCGACGAGGTCGAGAAGGCCCACCCCGAGGTGTTCGACGTGCTCCTGCAGGTCATGGACGACGGCCGCCTCACCGACGGGCAGGGCCGCACGGTCGACTTCAAGAACGTCATCCTCATCCTCACGTCGAACATCGGATCGCCCATCCTCGTCGACCCGACGATCTCGCCCGACACCAAGCGCGATCAGGTGATGCAGCTGGTGCACGCGGCGTTCAAGCCGGAGTTCATCAACCGGCTCGACGACATCGTGATGTTCCACGCGCTGAGCCAGGACGACCTGGCGCAGATCGTGGAGCTGCAGGTCGATCTGCTGCAGGCGCGCCTCGCCGATCGCCGCCTCACGCTGGCCGTCACGCCCGACGCGCGCGCGTGGCTGGCCGAGCGCGGCTACGACCCGGTGTTCGGCGCCCGTCCGCTGCGGCGTCTCATCCAGACGGAGATCCAGGATCGGCTGGCGCGCGCGATCCTCTCGGGCGGCGTGCGCGACGGCGACGCCGTGCGGGTGGACGTGGCCGCATCGGGCGACGAGCTCGCCGTGACGAGCCAGGGCCCCGCCGAGGCCTGACCGGTCGGGCGCCGGGAGCCCGCTCCCCCGTCGACGGCGTCGGTGGGGACTCCTGCCCGCTGTGCGCGTTGTCTCGGACCCTTCCCGCGCGGAATACTCGAGGGGGAAGAGGGGGACCATCATGAGCGGGACCACGCCGGAGCTGTCCGGACAGGACGGCCAGCACAACGATCAGAACGGGGCGCCCACGCCGCCGGTGAGCATGCCGCCGCTGCCGCCGCTGCCGTGGGAGCAGCAGCCGGCCGCGCCGCAGGCGGCCCCGGCCGCGCCGCACGACCCGTACGCGGCCCGCGCCGCGCAGGGTGGGTCGTACGACCCGTATGCCGCCCGGGCGACGCCCGGCACGCCGCACGACCCGGCGGCGCCGCAGCAGCCCGCGCCCGCCGCCTCCGGGCAGCAGCCCGCCGCCTACGGCGCCCAGCCCACCGCTCCCTACGGCGCGCAGCCCACCGGCCAGCCGGCGGCTCAGCCCACCGGGCAGCCCGCGGCGCCGTACGGCCAGCAGCCGGGCCCGTACGGCACGCAGCCCGCGTACGGCGCGCCGCAGCCGGCGGCCTATGGGTCCCAGCCCGCTCCGTACGGCACGCAGCCCTACGGCGCGGCCGCGCAGCCCGCCAAGCGGAAGGGCATGCCCACGTGGGCCTGGTGGACGATCGGCGTGGGTGCCGTCGTCGTGCTGGGCGCGGTCGTCGCCGTGGTGGCCGTGATCAACCTCGTCATGCCGTACACCGAGACGGCCGGCCCCGGCGAGGACACGGGCACGAGCGACACCGACACCGGCGACACCGGCACCGGCGACACCGGCGCGGGCAGCGCGAGCGCCGACTATCCGCTCACCGCCGTCATGGACGCGCCGCTCGAGCTGGCCTTCGCGGTGCCGGGGCTCGAGGGCTGGAGCGTCTCCGATCAGGACGACTTCTACACCTTCGCCGAGCACGAGACCGACTCGTGCGTGTTCGAGGCGCAGACGATGGATCTCTACGGCGCCGACCCGGCCGCGGCCGACGACGCGGCGGCCACGGCGGCGGACTTCCCCGCGTACTTCGAGGAGATCGGCATGGGCACCGAGATCGTCGACGAGCAGTTCACCGAGGTCGGCTCCGTCGCGCTGGAGTCCTCGGCCGGCACGATCGAGTTCGCCACGTTCGACTCCACGCTCACGTGGAGCGACGGGTCGGAGTACCTCGAGCGCTGGTACTTCCGCAGCCTTGTCGACTCGGGCGCGACGATGTACGCCTACCTGTCCTGCCCCGCCGAGGACTTCACCTCGGCCACGCTGGGCGAGACGATCGACGCGCTGTCGATCGACTGACGCGCCCGACGCACGAGGGGCTCCGACCGCGACCGGTCGGAGCCCCTCGGCATCTGCGGCGTCAGGCCTTCAGCGCCTCGGCGAGCTTGACCCGCCCGCCCATGCGCAGCAGCGAGTTCTCGTAGATCCGCGCGCCCAGCAGCACGATCGCCACGGCGGTGGCCGCCATGATCACGAGCGAGATGATCGGCTCCCACCACAGCGCCTCGTCGAAGTACAGCCGGATCGGCATCGCCACCGGCGCCGAGAACGGCACGTACGACATGATCGTCATCACGATCGGGTTGCCGCCGAGGAACACCGCGAGGAAGTACGGGATCATCACGAGGTACATGATCGGCATGACGGTCGGGCTGATGTCCTCCTGACGCGACACCATCGCGCCGGCGGCGGCGAACATGGCCGACAGCAGCGGGAAGCCGAAGAGGAAGAACACCGCGAACCACGCCATGGGCGCGCCGACGTCGCGGAGGATGTCGGACTGGCCCGTCACGGCGAGGGCGATCGTCGCCGCGGCGATGATGAGCAGGATCTGCCCCATCGCCAGCACGAGGTTGCCGAGCACCTTGCCCGCCAGCAGCACGCGGGCGGGGATCGTGGAGATGAGGATCTCGATCACGCGCGTCTGCTTCTCCTCCACCACCGCGGTCGAGATCGGCATCGCGAAGCTCAGCGCGGTGCCCATGAACGCGATGCCGAAGATCATGCCGAGGACGTAGCGCAGGCCGTAGGGCACCCCGGGGTCCTCGAGCAGGGTGACCTCGGGCGCGACCGACAGCAGCGCGACGACGTCGGAGGGCGGCTCGGTGAGCGCGACGATCTCCACTCCGGTCGGCGAGTCGGTCGCCGCCATCACGAGCGCGTCGACGTCGCCGTCGCGCACCAGCTGCTCGCCCTCGGCGCGATCAGCGACCTGCGTCACCTCGAGCGCCTCCGTGTCGGGCAGCAGCGCGGCCGCGTCGGCGGTTGCGGCGACGGGCGTGCCGCCCCCCGTGGAGCTGATGATGCCCATGACGACGATCCCGCCCACCGCGATCAGCAGCGTGATGAGCGTCGAGATGAGGAACGACTTGCTGCGCAGGCGGCCCATGATGTCGCGCTCGGCGACGAGCCAGGTGCCCTGTGCGGCCGTCAGCGGCGCGGGTGCGGCGTTCACTGGATGACCTCCTTGAAGATCTGCGAGAGCGAGGGTTGCTGCGGGGTGAAGCTGGCGACGTCGCCGCGGGCCACGGCCCGCTGCAGCACGCGCTGCGCGGCCGCGTCGTCGATCGCCTCGAACAGGGCGTAGCCGCCGTCGAACTCGAGCACCTCCACGCCCGGCTCGTCGCGGATCCAGCCGGCGTCGTGGCCCGAGACCAGCTCGAACCGGCGCGTGGCGTGCTCCGCGCGCAGCGCCTCGCGCGAGCCGGAGGCCCGCACCCGGCCGCCGGCGATGATCACGAGGTCGTCGCAGAGGCGCTCGACCACGTCGAGCTGATGCGACGAGAACAGCACGGCCGCTCCCCCGGCGGCCCGCTCCTGCAGCACACCGGCGACCACCTCCACCGCGAGCGGGTCGAGGCCCGAGAACGGCTCGTCGAGGATGAGCACCTCGGGGTCGTGCACGAGCGCGGCGGCGATCTGCGCCCGCTGCTGGTTGCCGAGCGAGAGGGCCTCGACGTTGTCGTTCAGCCGCTCCTGCAGGCCGAGCCGCTCGAGGATCTCCGTCGCGCGGCGGACCGACTCGGCGCGTCCGAAGCCGTGCAGGCGCGCGAGGTACACGATCTGGTCGAGCACCTTCATCTTCGGGTACAGGCCGCGCTCCTCGGGCATGTAGCCGAACAGGCGGCGGTCGGCGGCCGTCAGCCCGGCGCCGTCGAGCTCGACCGTGCCCGCGTCGCGCGCGAGCAGGCCCAGCACGATGCGCATGGTCGTGGTCTTGCCCGCGCCGTTGCCGCCGACGAAACCGGTCAGGCGCCCGGGCGAGACGTCGAAGGTGACGCCGTCGAGCGCCCTCCGCTCCCCGTAGCTCTTGGTGATCCCCTGCAGTCGCAGCATGTCGATCCTTCCGTGATCCTGCCCTCAGACTAGGAAGCGGCGGCGGGGCGGCACATCCGCCGCGGGACGGATCCTCGCCCCTCCCCCGTGCGAGGGAAGCGGCGGACGGATCGGCGCGCGCGGGAATAATGGGACCCGCGAACTCCTTTCATCCGCATGGATCGGCGACCCGCCGATCGGACTTCCCCCTGAACTCAGGAGTACTCACCGTGACGAAGATCGGCTACATCGTCGGCAGCATCAGCAGCACCTCGCTGAACCGGCAGCTCGCGGAGGCTGTCGTGAAGCTCGTGCCGGAGGGCGTCGAGGTCGTGGAGATCCCGATCAAGGACCTCCCGTTCTACTCGCCCGACTACGACGCGGACTTCCCGCAGGTCGGCACCGACTTCAAGGCCGCGATCGAGGGCGTCGACGGCGTGCTCATCGTCACCCCGGAGTACAACCGCTCCATCCCCGGCGTGCTCAAGAACGCCATCGAGTGGTCGGCCCGCCCCTACGGCAACATGTCGTTCAGCCGCAAGCCCGTCGCCGTGCTCGGCGGCTCGCCGGGTGGCATCGCGACCGCCGCGGGCCAGCAGCACCTCAAGTCGGTGCTCTCGCACGTCGACGCGATCGTCATGGGCCAGCCCGAGGGCTTCATCCAGGTGACCCCGGGCCTCATCGAGGGCGGCGAGATCACCAACGAGGGCACCAAGGCCTTCCTGCAGTCGTTCGTCGACACGTTCCTCGGCCTCGTCGGCCGGGTGGAGAAGGCCTACGCCTGATCCCCTCCGCGAAACGCCCCGGGCTTCGGCCCGGGGCGTTTCGCGTGGGTCGGACCCGTCAGGCGAGGCCGTGGCGGTGGGCGTGGACCACGGCGGCCACGCGATCGCGGACGCCGAGCTTGAGCAGGATGTTCGACACATGCGTCTTGACGGTCGCCTCGCCGATGTACAGGCGCTGCGCGATCTCGGCGTTGCTCAGCGCCTGGGCGAGCAGGCGCAGGACCTCGGTCTCGCGCTCGGTGAGCTCGCCGTATATGCGCGCGTCGGAATGATCACTCGCGGGTGCCGGGGCGAACCGTTCGATCACCCGCCGCGTGACCTCGGGGGCGAGCAGCGCGTCTCCCGCCGCGACGACGCGGACGGCGCCGACCAGCTGCTCCGGACCGGCGTTCTTGAGCAGGAACCCGCTGGCACCGGCATCGAGAGCGGCGAACAGGTGGTCGTCGCGATCGAAGGTGGTGACGATCAGGATGCGCGGCGCGGGAGCCTCCTCGGCCGCGGCGCGGGCGAGGATCCGCCGCGTCGCCTCGATCCCGTCCATGTCCGGCATCTGCACGTCCATGCAGATGACATCGGGGCGTGCCTCGGCCACCGCATCGGCCGCCTCCGCCCCGGTGGCGGCCTCGCCCACCACGTCGAACCCGGAGGCCTCGAGGATCACCCGGAACCCCGCCCGCATCGCGGCGTGGTCGTCGACGATCAGCACGCGCGTCACGCGGCGCCTCCCACGATCGGCACGCGCACGCGCACGAGGTAGCCGGTGCGCTCGGTGCTGCCGAGGGTGTGCCGCGGGCCGAGCTCGAGGGTGCCGCCCACGGCCGTGGCGCGCTCGCGCATGCCGAGCTGGCCGATGCCCGGCCGCGCGCCCGCGCGGACCCAGCCGGTGTTGGTGACCTCGAGCTCCACGGCGTCGGGCTCGTAGCGCAGCCGGATCTCGGCCGTGACGTCGGGCCCGCCGTGGCGGCGCGCGTTCGTGAGGGCCTCCTGCGCGATGCGGTAGAGGTTCACGTGCACGAGGTCCGGCACCGGACGGGGCTCGCCGACCACGTCGAACGCCGTGGGGGTGCCCGCCGCCGTCATGGCGCGCGCGAGCTCCGCCAGGCCCTCGAGCCGCAGCGCGGAGGCCGGCGTCTCGCCCTCGTCCTCGTGCGGGCGCAGGGTGCCGAGCAGCTGATGCAGCTCGTCGATCGCCGCGCGCGCCGCATCCTCCACGCCGCGCAGCATCTGCTCGGCCGCGCGCGGGTCGGTCGCGAGCACCGTGCGGGCCGCGCCGGCCTGCACGCCCATCACCGACACGTGGTGGCCGACCACGTCGTGCAGCTCGCGCGCGATCCGGATGCGGTCGAGCGCCACCGCCTGGGCGGCCGAGATCTCGCGCTCCTCCTCCAGCCGGGCCGTGAGGTCGCGCAGCGCCTGGCGATCGAGGGCGGCACGATACGCGTGGTCGCCCAGGAACCACGCTCCCCCGAAGTACGCCACGTTGATGAGCCACTGGATGAGCAGGTACGCGAGCATCGGCGAGAACGCGCCGGCGGTGAGCTCGGGCGAGTCCTCGGCGGCGGTGGTCACCGAGCGGAACGTGCTCACGAGCATCCACAGGAACATCGCCACGACGATGATCGTGCGCGCCCGGAAGGCGCGGCGGCGATCGTCGAGCCAGGCGCCGATCGTGTGGATGGCGATGAACATGGCCACGTTGCTCACGAAGGCCTCGGGCACGCGCAGCTCGACGCCGACGAAGTAGGCGGCGCAGATCACCACGGCGACGGTGACGGGGAAGCGCCGGCGCAGCGCGAGTGGGAGCGTGGTGAACACGGCGAGCGGGATCGTCCACACGAGATCGGCGGTCTCGTCGCCGTAGAACTGCGAGATCGACGACAGCGCGCCGCTGACGATCGCGGCGACGAACATCACGGCGGCGAGGATCGCGTCGAGCCGCAGCTCGCGCGGCGTCACCGGGTGGCGCAGCGGCGTGCTCGGGCCGAGCTCGCGCGGGCGCGCGGGCGCATCGGAAACGGCGGTCATCCCTCCACCGTAGGGATCCGCGCCCCCCGATTCCTCCCCCGGGCGGTGGATTCCGCGGGGCGGGCGCGCGGCCCGGTCGGCGCCGATACGCGACAATCGAGGGGTGGCACGAGCGCTCGCCGACGCCCCCGCGGGGCGGCGAGCCCCCGACGCGGCGCCGCCGGACGCCCTCGACACCCTCTCGGAAGGCCGATCATGACCGTCATCCATCCCGTCCGCACCTATCGATCGGACGAGCCGCTCCCCCGCGAGGAGCAGCTCGCGTGGAAGATCGCGGAGGTCGCCGCCGACCCGGTGGAGGTCGACGCGGACGTGGCCGAGATGGTGATCAACCGGGTGATCGACAACGCCGCCGTCGCCGCGGCGTCGCTCACGCGCGGCCCGATCAACTCCGCCCGCGCGCAGGCGCTCAGCCACCCGGTCTCGACCGGCGGGCGCGGCGCGACCGTGTTCGGCTGCCCGCTCGAGACCCTCACGAGCCCGGAGTGGGCGGCGTGGGCCAACGGCGTGGCCGTGCGCGAGCTCGACTACCACGACACCTTCCTCGCGGCCGAGTACTCGCATCCGGGCGACAACATCCCGCCGATCCTCGCGGTGGGCCAGCACGTCGGCGCCGACGGCCGCGCCGTGCTGCGCGGCATCGCGACCGGGTACGAGATCCAGATGGACCTCGTGCGCGCGATCAGCCTGCACCGGCACAAGATCGACCACGTCGCCCACCTCGGCCCGTCGGCCGCCGCGGGCATCGGCACGATGCTCGGCCTGGACCCCGAGGTGATCTACCAGGCGGTCGGGCAGGCGCTGCACACCACCACCGCCACCCGGCAGAGCCGCAAGGGCGAGATCTCCACGTGGAAGGCGCACGCCCCGGCCTTCGCCGGCAAGATGGCGGTCGAGGCCGTCGACCGCGCGATGCGCGGCCAGACCTCGCCGTCGCCGATCTACGAGGGCGAGGACGGCGTGATCGCCTGGCTGCTCGACGGCCCCGAAGGCCGGTACGAGGTGCCGCTGCCCGCCCCCGGCGAGGCCAAGCGGGCGATCCTCGACTCGTACACCAAGGAGCACTCGGCCGAGTACCAGGCGCAGGCGTGGATCGACCTCGCCCGCCGCCTCGGCACCGAGCGCCCCGAGATCCGCGACCCCCGCAACGTCGAGGCGATCGTGCTGCACACGAGCCACCACACCCACGTCGTGATCGGCTCCGGCTCGGGCGACCCGCAGAAGTACGACCCGACGGCCTCGCGTGAGACGCTCGATCACTCGATTCCCTACATCTTCACCGTCGCGCTGCAGGACGGCGGCTGGCACCACGTCGACTCGTACGCGCCCGAGCGCGCCCAGCGCCCCGACACGGTCGAGCTGTGGCACAAGGTCACCTCGGCCCTCGACGACGAGTGGACGCGCCGCTACCACTCCGAGGACCCGGACGAGAAGGCCTTCGGCGGACGCGTGGAGATCCGCCTGGCCGACGGCTCGACGATCGTCGAGGAGATCGCCGTGGCCGACGCCCATCCCCTGGGCGCTCGGCCGTTCGCCCGCGCGGACTACGTCCGCAAGTTCCGCCTGCTGGCCGAGCCCGCCCTGGAGCCGGCCGAGATCGAGCGCTTCCTCGACCTCGCCCAGCGCCTGCCCGAGCTGACCGCCGACGAGGTGCGCCGGCTCACGATCGTCGCCACGCCCGGCCTGCTCGAGGCCGCGCCCCGCCCGAAGGGTCTGTTCTGATGCTCTACTCCTCCGTTCCCGCGCACGAGAAGCGCCGCGCCTTCCGCGAGCGGATCGCCTCGGGTGAGATCCTCCGCTTCCCCGGCGCCTTCAACCCACTCTCGGCGCGGCTCATCGAGCGCAAGGGCTTCGACGGCGTCTACGTCTCGGGCGCCGTGATCGCCGCCGACCTCGGCCTGCCCGACATCGGGCTGACGACCCTCACCGAGGTCGCGACGCGCGCGGGGCAGATCGCCAGGATGACCGACCTGCCGGTGATCGTCGACGCCGACACCGGCTTCGGCGAGACCATGAACGTCGCCCGCAGCATCCAGACGCTCGAGGACGCCGGGGTGGCGGGCTGCCACATCGAGGACCAGGTGAACCCCAAGCGCTGCGGCCACCTCGACGGCAAGGAGGTCGTCGACGAGCACACCGCCCTGCAGCGGATCCGCGCCGCCGCCGACGCGCGCCGCGACGAGAACTTCGTGATCATCGCCCGCACCGACATCCGCGCGATCGCCGGGCTCGAGGCGACCATCGACCGGGCGCGCAAGCTGGTCGAGGCCGGGGCCGACATGATCTTCGCCGAGGCGATGAGGGACCTCGCGGAGTTCGAGGCGGTCAGCGCGGCGCTGGACGTGCCCGTGCTGGCCAACATGACCGAGTTCGGCAAGAGCGAGCTGTTCACGGTCGATCAGCTGCGCGAGGCCGGCGCCCGCCTCGTGATCTGGCCGGTGTCGCTGCTGCGCATGGCGATGGGATCGGCCGAGCGCGCCCTCGACACGCTCCTCGCCGACGGGCACCTCACCGGGCTCCTGGGCGAGATGCAGCACCGCGCCGACCTGTACGACCTCGTCGACTACCCCGGCTACAACGCCTTCGACTCGGGCATCTACAACTTCGAGATCGCGCGATAGGCGGGTTGGGGCCGAGGCCTCGACTCCGCCGCTTCACGGCTGCGCTCGGCCCGTCTCCGCTCCGGCGCTGCGCGCCTCCGGTCGACGAGCGGTGAGGGGTTGCGGCCCCTCACGGGCGTGACCCCGACGGCTCGGGCCTTGGTCTCGACTCCGCCGCTTCGCGGCTGCGCTCGGCCCGTCTCCGCTCCGGCGCTGCGCGCCTCCGGTCGACGAGCGGTGAGGGGTTGCGGCCCATCGCGCGCCGTGACGACGTACGGCTCGGGCCTTGGTCTCGACTCGCTTCGCTCGCTCGCTCGACCCGTCTCCGCTCCGGCGCTGCGCGCCTCCGGTCGACGAGCCGTGAGGGGTTGCGGCGCATCGCGGGCGTGACCCCGACGGGCTCGGGCCTTGGTCTCGACTCCGCCGCTTCGCGGCTGCGCTCGACCCGTCTCCGCTCCGCGCTTCGCGCTCCGGTCGACGAGCCGTGAGGGGTTGCGGCCCACCGCGCGCCGTGACCCCGACGGGCTCGTCGACCGAGCGAAGCGAGCGGAGACGGCTCGAGCGGAGCGCAGCGCAGTCGAGAGCGGGCGCCGGAGCGCGGGTCAGCCGAAGATCATCGGGACGTCGTCGTCCTCGGGGCCGGCCAGGTCGAGGTCGACGACCACCGGCACGTGGTCGCTGGGCTGCGTGCCCTTGCGCTCGTCGCGGTGGATGGCCGCGCCGGTCACGGCGCCGGCGAAGGCGCGCGAGCCGAGGATGAAGTCGATGCGGATGCCCTCGTTGCGCGGGAACTTCAGGCGCTGGTAGTCCCAGTAGGTGTAGCCGGTGGGGACGAACGGGCGCACGGTGTCGGCCAGGCCCGCGTCCTGGAGCGCCTGGAACGCCGCGCGCTCGGCCGGCGAGACGTGCGTGGAGCGGCCGACGACGATCGCGGGATCGCCGTTGTCCTCGTCGGTGGGGATGATGTTGAAGTCGCCCACGAGCGCCAGCGGCAGGTCGGGCTGCGCGGCGAGGGTGTCGGCGGTGTACTGCCGCAGCGCCTCGAGCCAGCGCAGCTTGTAGGCGTAGTGCGGGTCGTCGAGCGTTCGCCCGTTCGGCACGTACAGGCTCCACACCCGCACGCCGTTCACCGTCGCACCGAGGGCGCGCGCCTCCTGCGGGGCGTCGTCGCCGTCGTAGCCCTTCTGGAACCCCGGCATGCCGGTGAAGGCATACTCGACGTCCTCGATCGGCTCGCGGCTGGCGATCGCGACGCCGTTCCACTGATTGTGGCCGTTGACCTCGACGTGATAGCCCGCCGCCTCGAACGGCTCGTAGGGGAACTGCTCGGGCTTGCACTTGATCTCCTGCATCGCGAGGACGTCGACGTGCTCGCGCTCCGCGAACGACACGATGCGGTCAACGCGCGTGCGGATCGAGTTCACATTCCAGGTGGCCAGGCGCATGGAGCCAGCCTAAACGCGGCCGCGGACATCGCCCGAGGCGTGCGCGGCCGGGGCGACTCCTAGACTTGTGCGCATGGCCGCACCCGCATCCACGCCCGAGCTCGAAGCCGACCGTCAGAAGCTCATCGAGCTCATCAAGGACGAGGCGGTGTTCCACGGCGACTTCACGCTCTCCAGCGGCAAGAAGGCCACGTACTACGTCGACATGCGCAAGCTCACGCTCGACCACCGCGCGGCGCCCGCGATCGGCCGCATCATGCTCGATCTCGTCGGCGACATCGACGGGGTCGTCGCGGTCGGCGGCCTCACGCTCGGGGCCGACCCGATCGCCAACGCCGTGATGCACGCCTCGGCCGCGACGGACCACCCGCTCGACGCGTTCGTCGTGCGCAAGGAGCCGAAGGATCACGGCCGGGGCCGCCAGATCGAGGGCGCCGAGGTCGAGGGCAAGCGCGTCGTCGTGCTCGAGGACACCTCCACCACCGGCCAGTCGGCGCTGAAGGCGGTCGAGGCGCTGCGCAAGGCCGGTGCGGACGTCGCGGCCGTGGCCGTGATCGTCGACCGCAAGACCGGCGCGCAGGCGGCGGTCGAGGCCGAGGGGCTCGAGTGGCGCGCGGCCATCGACCTCGACGACCTGGGACTCGCACCGCAGTGAGCACCATCGCGCTGGGCGTCGACCTCGGCGGCACGAAGGTCGAGGCCGGACTGGTCGCCGCGGACGGCGGCGTGGTGCCGGGCAGCCGCCACCGCCGCCCGACGGGTCGGGACATCACCCCCGACGGCCTGCGCGAGGCGATCTCCACCGTGGTGGGCGAGGCGCTCGCGCTGCTGCCCGCCGACGCCGACTTCGCCGGCGCGGGCATCGGATCGGCCGGCCCGATCGACCTGCAGGCCGGCACGATCGATCCCGTCAACATGCGCGGCGTGCACGGCTTCGCGCTCGTCGAGGCGGTGCGCGATGCGGTCATCGGCGCCACCGGGCTGCCCGAGGTCGAGGTGCGCCTGCGCCACGACGGCGGCTGCCTCGCGCTCGCCGAGTCGTGGATCGGCGCCGCCGCCGGGACGCGCGCGTCGCTGTCGATCGTCGTGTCCACCGGCGTGGGCGGCGGGATCGTCATGGACGGGCGGCCCATCGGCGGCGCGAGCGGCAACGCCGGTCACCTCGGGCAGACGTTCGTCGACGAGACCACCACCGAGGAGACGGCCTCCGGACCGCACACCGTCCGCTGGGCGCAGTCGCGCGGCTGGACGGGCGAGACCGGCGAGGACCTGGCGCGGTCCGCCGCGGCCGGCGACGAGATCGCCCGTGCCGCGATCGAGCGATCGGCCCGCGCGGTCGGACGCGCACTCGCCGACGCGTCGACGCTGCTCGATCTCGAGGTGATCGCCATCAGCGGCGGGTTCTCGCGCGTGGCCGACGACTACGTCGACCTCGTGGCGGCCGCGCTGCGCGAGACCGCCGTGCTCCCGTACGCTCGCGCCACCCGTGTGGTCCGCAGCGCGCTGGGCGACGAGGGCCCGCTCGTCGGCGCCGCCGCGCTCGTGCTGCGCTGACGCGCGCCGGGCGCGATCACTTCTTGTCGCGGTTGCGCCACCACTGCAGCAGGAACACCACGAGCGTGCCCGCGATGCAGACCACCCCGACGGCGTACATCAGATCGCGCCCGTCCAGGACCATGGTTTGCCCTCACACCCCGCTGTTGAGCTCGGCCCCGCCGTCGCCCTCGATGGCGGGGTTGATCAGGTCGGCCACCGAGTCGACGATCTCGTCGGGCCGGAAGGGGAAGCGCTCGATCGACTCGCGCGTGCTGATGCCCGTCAGCACGAGCACCGTGTGCAGGCCCGCCTCGATGCCCGCGACGATGTCGGTGTCCATGCGGTCGCCGATCATGCCGGTGTTCTCGCTGTGCGCGCCGATCCGGTTGAGCGCCGAGCGGAACATCATCGGGTTGGGCTTGCCCACGATGTAGGGCTCCTTGCCCGTCGCGGCCGTGATGAGCGCGTTGATCGCGCCGGTCGCCGGCAGCACGCCCTGCGCGCTCGGGCCGGTGGCGTCGGGATTGGTGGAGATGAAGCGCGCGCCGCCGTTGATGAGGCGCACGGCCTTGGTGAGCGCCTCGAACGAGTAGTTGCGCGTCTCGCCCACCACCACGTAGTCCGGGTCGGACTCGGTCATGATGAAGCCGGCCTCGTGCATGGCGGTGAGGATGCCCGCCTCGCCGATCACGAAGGCGGTGCCGCCCGGGCTCTGCTGCTGCAGGAACGCGGCGGTGGCCAGCGCGCTCGTCCAGATGTTCTCCTCCGGCACCTCGATGCCCGAGTTGCGCAGCCGGGCGGAGAGGTCGCGCGGGGTGAAGATCGAGTTGTTCGTGAGCACGAGGAAGGGCGTGCCCGTCTCGCGCCACTGCGTCAGCAGCTCTCGTGCCCCGGAGATCGGCTGGTCCTCATGGACGAGCACGCCGTCCATATCGGTGAGCCAGCACTCGATCGCATCCCGTCGCGCCATACCCCCAGCGTAGGGCGCGCGAGCCGATCCGCGTCGCGGGGCAGCGCGCCGTCGCCTGCGCGAAACATGGCGGGTCTAATGTCGACATCGTGATCGCACGCGCGCGCCCGTCGTGGGATCCCGCGCACCTGCCCGACCAGTCGGGGCGCACGTTCCTCGTCACGGGAGCCAACCGGGGGCTCGGCTATTTCGCCGCCGAGCAGCTCGCGCGCGCCGGCGGGCACGTGATCCTCAGCGGCCGGCACCCGAACCGGCTCGCGGCGGCGCACGACGCGCTCGAGGCGCGCGTGGCCGGCGCCTCGGTCGAGACGCTGCTGCTCGACGTGACGAACCCCGGGTCGATCCGCGCGGCGTCGGCCTCGCTGCGCGGCGGCATCTTCCAGCGCGGCCGGCTCGACGGCGTGCTCATGAACGCGGGGATCGTGCACACCCCGCGCCAACGCGAGGTCACCCGCGACGGCCGCGAGCTCGTGATCTCGACGAACGCCCTCGGGCACTTCGTGCTGGGCGCCGAGCTGCTCGTGACCCTCGCCAAGTCGGCGGCCCGCGACTGGACGCCGCGGCTCGTGTGGCTCGGCAGCATGTCGACGCGCCTGGGCTCGTACGAGCCCACCGACCTGCAGCTCGACACCGGCTACGCGGCGTGGAAGGCCTACGTGCAGTCCAAGGTGGTGGTGCAGGCGCTGGGCCTCGAGGCCGACGCGCGGCTGCGCGAGGCCGGGGTGCCGGTGGCGAGCGTGATCGCCCACCCGGGCTACTCGATCGGCGGTCGCACGGCGATCGTCACCGGCGTGAACGAGCCCACGCCGTGGAAGCGGTTCCGCGACGGGCTGCAGGCGCCGTTCGCCCAGAGCAAGGAGCGCGGCGCGTGGGCGCTGGTGCGGGCCCTGATCGACCCCTCCGTGCAGGGCGGCGACTACCTCGGTCCGCGCTTCCTCACCCATGGCGCGCCCGTGCGGCAGACGCCCTCGCGCACCTCGTCCGACCCGGAGGTGCGTCGCCGCGTGTGGGAGGAGTGCGAGCGCCTCACCCGCAGCGAGTGGCCCTTCGCCCGCGCCGCCCGCGTGGGGCGCTGAGGGGGCGATGATGTCCGCCGACGCGCACCGCGGTGCCGCGCTCGGCCGGCGAGCATGGACCGGGGCTGCCGGCCGATCGCTGCTGATCGCGGTCGGGACGATCGTCGTCGCCGTGATCGCGGCGGTGCTCACGGGCGGGCTGCCGCAGCCGATCCGCGTGGCGATTGTGGCCGCGGTCCTCGTGGTCGGTGTGCTGGTCGCGGTGCTCGTCGTCGATCGTCGGGGCGCGGAGGCCATCCACGCGAGCGTGGAGGCGGCGCGTGCGGCATGGGCCCAGCACCACGGCTGGGTCCCGGTCGCGGACGGGCCGGCCGATCCGGCTGACGTGGAGCTCGCGGTCCCCCGCGGCTGGAGCGTCACGGCCGCGCGCGGGCGGATCGTGGGGGCGCGCGCCGCGGGCACCGCCCGCGCGGAGACCTGGGTGCTTCGGGCCGTCCCGGGCTCGCGCCGTCAGCCTCGCCGACGTGAGATCGTCGTCGTTCCCGCCCGAACCGGAGCGGTGCGTCTGGCCGTCTCGAACGTCGCCACCGCCGATCCGCTGCTCATCACCCCCGCCTGGACGCGCGGTGGCCGCACGACGTGGCTGGGAACGGACGCGGAACCCGCATGGGCCGCCCGCGTGCGTGACCGCGTCGCTGCCCACGCGGACCTCCCGCTGACCGTCACGGTCGGAGCCGACCGGGTCGTCGTCTACGCCCTCGACGATCCGCGCCCGCAGACCCTCGAGGCACGTCTCGCGCTCGCAACCGAGATCGCGGGCATCGTGGCGGGCTGAGGCCACTCCCCCGCGGGAATCGCCCGGTCAGCCAACGATTCCGGCCTCGTAAGCGAGGATCACGAGCTGCACGCGATCGCGGGCGTCAAGCTTGTGCAGCAGGCGGCCGATGTGGGTCTTGACGGTCGACGGCGAGAGGAAGAAGCGCGCGGCGAGCTCGTCGTTGGTGAGGCCCTCGGCGATCGCCGCGAGGATCTCGCGCTCCCGCGGGGTGAGCGTCGCGAGCGCGTCCGTCGCGCCGCGCGGCCCCGGGTGCGCTTCGGGCGTGGACGGGGTGTCCGTGCGCGGGAGCGGCCGGGCGGCCTCATGGCGCGCAAACTGGGCCATGAGGCGCCGCGTCACGCTCGGCGCGAGCGCGGCGTCGCCCGCGTGCACCGCGCGGATCGCCGCCAGCAGCTCCTCGGGCCGTGCGTCCTTGAGGAGGAAGCCGCTCGCCCCGGCGCGGATCGCCGCGAACGCGTACTCGTCCAGGTCGAACGTCGTGAGCACGAGCACGCGCGGGGCGTTCGCCGACGCCACGATCGCCTCGGTGGCGGCGATGCCGTCGTGGTGCGGCATCCGCACATCCATGAGCAATCACGTCCACTCCGGTCGCGGCGGCGATCGCCTCGCGTCCGTCGGCGGCCTCGGCGACGACGGCGATGTCGGGCTGCACCTCGAGGATCATGCGCAGGCCCATCCGGATGAGCTCCTGGTCGTCGGCGATCCCGACGCGGATCGCCTCGCTCACGCTTCCTCCTTCCGCAGCACGGCGAGCACTCCCCAGCCGCCGCGCAGCCGGGGGCCCGCGTCGATCGAGCCGCCCAGCAGCGCGGCGCGCTCGCGCATGCCGATGAGGCCGCGACCGGCGCCGGTGGCCTCGGGCGGCTCGGGATCGGCCTCGTTCTCGACCGCGATCACGATCTCGTCCGCGGCGTTCTCGAGGCGCACGTCCACGCGCGGCGAGCGGGGGGCATGCCGCAGCACGTTCGTGAGCGCCTCCTGGATGATGCGGTATGCCGCCAGGGGAATGCTCGGCCCCTCGAGCGGGGCGCCGACGCGCGTGAAGTGCAGCGGGAGCCCGGCGTCGCGGAACCCGGCGATCAGGCGGTCGATGTCGGCGTCGGCGGGCTGCGGGATCAGCTCCGCCGGCGCCGCGGGATCGCGCAGCAGGCCCAGCAGCCGCCGCATCTCGGCCAGCGACGCGCGCCCGGTGTCGGCCACGCGCCGCATGGCGTCGGGGGCGGTGGCGGCACCGGCCAGCGCCTGGGCGGCCGCGCCCTCCGAGAGGGTGATCATGACGGTGAGGCCGTGCGACACGATGTCGTGCATCTCGCGCGCGATGCGGGTGCGCTCCTCCGAGACCGCCAGCCGTGTGCGCTGATCGCGCTCGCGGGCGAGGTCCTCGGCGCGCGCGATGAGCGCCCGCTCGTACCGGCGGCGACCGCCGATCCACAGGCCGATGAGCGTCGGCACGAGGGTGGCGACCGTCACCTGCACCAGCACGGAGATCACCGCGACGATCGGAGCCGCGAAGCGCTCGTACTCCGCCGACCCGAGCAGCAGCGCCGTGTTCACCACCGCCGCGACCGAGAAGCCGATCCAGGCCCAGCGGGCCGAGCGGAACACGCCGAGGGCGTAGAGCGCGACCCAGGACGCGATCGACCCGAGCGCCGCAGTGGGCTGGGGGAGCAGCACCGCGACGAGCGCCGCCAGAAGGAGCGCGAAGGGCATGCGCCGCCGGGCATATGTGCCGTATCCGAGGGCGAGCGCGACGAGGACGGTGCCGGCCATGGGCCACCAGGGCTCGGCGAGCTCGTCGTCGAACGCCGACGCGACCAGGGCCAGGGGGAGGAGCAGGCCCTGGGTGGCGATTGCGAGCAGCAGATCGACCGTGCGGGGGTGCGCGTCCACCCAGCGCCGCAGCAGTCCGGGCGGCCGCGGGAGCTCGAGCGCCGGTGCCGCACCGTCCCCGGCGGGGGAGGGCGCGGCACCGGCAGCGGACATGGACACCAACCTACGCGTCGCGTCGACCCATCACGAACGCGCCGCCTATGAGCGCGGCGGCGGCCCAGCCGACCGTGATGAGCACGTCGGCGAGGTAGTCGCCGGTCACGCCGGCCGCCGTGACGGGGAGTGCCTGCACGGTGGTGCCGAGCACGTACTCGGACGCCGTCGCCGCCCACTCCCACGGGAGCGATGCGAGGAGGGTGGGCACCAGGAACAGGAACACGAAGGTGAGCGAGACGGCCCACGTCTCCGAGCGCAGCATGGCCGCGACCCCCAGGCTGAAGGCGCTGGTGAGCGCCGCGCCGAGCCCGATGCCGAGCAGCGGCAGGATCAGCTGCAGCAGGGGATCGGTGAGGGCCACGGGTGCTCCGAAGGCCGAGTAGATCAGCGCGGCGGCGACGAAGCAGAGCGCGAAGCCCACCACCGAGAAGATGAACAGCGTGGTGCCGGTGACGGTGGCCATCGCCAGGAGCGTGCGCGTGCGGGCGGGTGCGGCGGCCAGGCGCGTGCGGAGGGAGCCCGTGGCGTGCTCCTTGGCATAGGCGGCGGCGCCGAGCACCACGGCGACCGCGATCGCCACGATGTAGCCGTTGGTCATGAGATCGGTGGCCGGCGGCAGGGACTCGAGGGCGAGTGGCTGATCCGAGCGCGCGGCGGCGGTGACCCACAGCAGCGCCATGCCGGCGGTGAGGCCGAAGGCGAGGGCGGCGCCGATCCAGAGGGACCAGTGCGTGGCGCGGAGGCTCGTGAGCGCGATCCACTCGGCCCGGACCAGGCGGGCGAAGCCGGTGCCGGCGGGGGCGAGCGCCGCTCGGGCCGGGGTGGAAGATGCAAGCGTCGACATTGCTATATGCCTTTCTGGGAATCCGGGATCAGGCGGCCACGGCCGCGGCGTCGCTGCGGTACTCGGTGGCGTCGCCGGTGAGAGCGAGGTAGGCCTCCTCGAGCGAGGCCGCCACGGGCGTGAGCTCGTTCAGGTCGAGGCCGCCGTCGGCGGCGACGCGGGCGATCCGGTACGCGGGCACGCCCTGCACCTCGAGGGCGCCGGCGGGCGTCTGGGTGACGGTGACGCCGTCGTCGGCGAGCAGGGAGGCGAGCGCGGCCGGATCCGACACGCGCACGCGCGTGACGTCGCGGCGGGCGGCCGAGAGGAAGTCGGCGAGGGGCGCATCGGCGAGTACGCGGCCGCGGCCGAGCACGATGATGTGGTCCGCGGTCTGCGACATCTCGCTCATCAGGTGCGACGAGATGAACACCGTGCGGCCCTCCGCGGCCCGCGCGCGGGCGAAGCCGCGCACCCAGTGCACGCCCTCGGGGTCGAGGCCGTTGACGGGCTCGTCGAAGATGAGCACCTGCGGGTCGCCGAGCATGGTGGCGGCGATGCCGAGGCGCTGGTGCATGCCGAGGGAGAACCCGCCGATCCGCCGCCGGGCGACGGACTCGAGGCCCGTGAGCTCGAGCACCTCGCCGATGCGGCGGCGCGGGATGCCGTTGGTCGCGGCGAGCATCCGCAGGTGCGCCTCGGCGGTGCGACCGGGGTGGACCGCCTTCGCGTCGAGCAGCGCGCCCGCCTGGCGCATGGGATCGGCATGCTCGGCGAACGGGCGGCCGTTGACGGTCGTCGTCCCGGCGGTCGGCCGGTCGAGCCCCATGATCATGCGCATGGTGGTCGACTTGCCCGCGCCGTTGGGCCCGAGGAACCCGGTCACCTGGCCGGGCCGGGCGGTGAACGAGATGCCGTCCACCGCGGTCTGCGCGCCGAAGCGCTTCGTGAGGTTCTCAGCCGTGATCATGCCTCCGACGCTACGGACGAGCGTGCGGCGGCCGCATCGGACCACGGGATGATTCCCGGTGGGACCGGGGTCCGATCAGGCGCTGATCCAGATGACCTGCTCGGCCCCCGCGGGGACCTCGTCGCCGGCGCGCAGCGGCGATCCGACGTCGATGCCCGCCTCCTCGATCGCCCGCAGCAGCTCGGGGTCGCGGTCGCTCACGCGCAGCACGCGGCCCACGTGGCCCGGGGCGGCGTCGGCCAGCAGCACGAACGGCTCACGCTCGACGCGCCCGTCGGCGTCGGGGATCGCGTCGCCGTGCGGATCGAAGCGGGGGTGGCCCAGGCGCTCGTCGATCGCCGCGAGAAGCCGGTCGCTGATCGTGTGCTCGAGCACCTCGGCCTCGTCGTGCACCTCGTCCCACGCGTAGCCGAAGTCGCGCACGAGCCAGGTCTCGATGAGCCGGTGCCGGCGCGTCATCTCGAGCGCCCGCCGCTCGCCCTCCGGGGTGAGGCGCACCGCGCGGTACGGCTCGTGCGCCACCAGGCCCTGCGCCGCGAGCTTCTTGACCATCTCGGTCACGCTCGACGGCGCCACCCCGAGCTTCGCCGCGAGCACCGAGGGGGTGATGGGCGCGTCCTGCCACTCGGTGTGCGCGTACACCGTCTTCAGGTAGTCGTCGACAGCGGGGGAGGGCACGGCACCAGGGTACGCGGCGCCCGCCGCGTCACCGAGATCCGCGGTGCGTCGGACGATCCGCGCCCGGGGGAGGGGATCTGCGCTCAGGCGGAGGGATGTGCGGTGATTGGTCCTGCGGAGCGTGGATCTCCGCGCGGGCGCGTGGATCGTCCGCCCGGGCGCGGCTCCGTCCGCCCGGGCGCGGCGGTGGCGGAGCCAGCGGGCCGCGCGGGCTCAGGCGCCCGTGAAGGTGAGCCAGAGCAGGGCGCCGTTGAGGGCGATGAGGAACGCGCTGCACACCACGCCGAGGGCGGTGGTCCACCAGCGGTTGCGGAAGCGGCCGAGGGTGCGATCCTGCGCCGTCAGCGCGACGAGCGGGATGAGGGCGAAGGGGATGCCGAACGACAGCACCACCTGGCTGAGGATGAGCGCCTGGGTGGGGTCGAAGCCGAGCGCGAGGATCGCCAGGGCGGGCACGAGGGTGATGATGCGCCGCGCGAGCAGGGGGATCCGCAGGCGCAGCAGTCCCGACATGATCTCCGCCCCGGCGTAGGCGCCGACCGACGTGGAGGCCAGGCCGCTGGCCAGCAGCCCGACGGCGAACAGCGTCGCGATCGCGGGGCCGAGGCCGGCCGACAGCGCGGCGTGCGCGCCCTCGAGGCTGTCGGTGCCCGGGACGCCGGGCAGGTTGGCGGCGCCCAGCAGCAGGATCGCAAGGTTCACGGTTCCCGCGATCGCGAGGGCGATCGTCACGTCCAGCTTGGTGGCGCGCAGCAGGCGGGGGATCGACGGCACGGCCTCGTCGCCGGCGGAGGGGAGTGCGCGGCCCGGGGCGAAGCGATCGCGGGAGAGGGCGCTGTGCGCGTAGATCGCGTGCGGCATCACGGTCGCGCCGAGGATCGACGCGGCCAGCAGCACCGAAGCTGTCCCCTCGAACCGCGGCACGAGGCCCGCCGCCGTCGCCGCGACATCGGGCGGCCCCACGAACACCCCCACCGTGAAGCCCACGGCGATGATCGCGAGCAGCCCGATGATCACGAACTCGAACGGCTTGGCGCCGCGCGTCGACTGGATCGCGAGCAGGATCATCGACACGGCGCTCGTGATGATCCCGCCCGCCAGCAACGGGATGTCGAACAGCAGCCACAGCGCCACGGCGCCGCCGATGATCTCGGCGATGTCGGTGGCCATCGCCACGAGCTCGGCCTGCAGCCAGTACGCGCGGCGCGCCCACGGGTGCCGCAGGCGCTCGCCGAGGGTCTGCGCGAGGCTGCGCCCCGTCACGACGCCGAGCTTGGCCGAGAGGTACTGGATGAGCCACGCCATGGCATTGCCGAGCACGACCACCCACACGAGCAGGTAGCCGAACTGCGCGCCGGCCGACATGTTGGTGGCGACGTTGCCGGGATCGAGATAGGCGACGCCCGCCACGAGGGCGGGGCCGAGCAGCCAGGCCGGTCGGGGCGCGGAGCGGGGCGTCACCATCGTCATTGCGTCAGTGTGGCAGATTTTTCGGTATACCGAAAAGTGCCGGGCGCGCAGCCGACCACCCTCCCGCGACGCCGTACGCTCGAACGGTGACCGACGCGATCCCCGAGCCCAGCCGCGAGCTGACCACGCACGGCGTCGGGCCGTGGCCGGGGGAGTGGCCGGAGGGGGAGCAGTACGATCCCGAGCTGCTGGCGAACGGCGACAGCCGGAACGTCATCGATCGGTACCGCTACTGGACGATGGAGGCGATCGTCGCCGATCTCGACGCGAGGCGGCATCCGTTCCACGTCGCGATCGAGAACTGGCAGCACGACATGAACATCGGATCGATCGTGCGCAGCGCCAACGCGTTCCTCGCCGACAGGGTGCACATCATCGGCCGCCGCCGCTGGAACCGGCGCGGCGCCATGGTGACCGATCGCTATCAGCACGTGGTGCACCACCCGGACGTCGAGGCGTTCGCGGCGTGGGCGCGTGCGGAGGGCATCCCGATCGTCGCGGTCGACAACGTGGGCGAGGCCGTTCCGGTCGATCGGGCGGAGTTGCCCGAGCGGTGCGTGCTGCTGTTCGGCCAGGAGGGGCCGGGGCTGTCGGGCGAGGCGCTTGCCGCGGCCTCGAGCCACATCGAGATCACCCAGTACGGATCGACGCGCTCGATCAACGCGTCCGCGGCGGCGGCCGTCGTGATGTACGAGTGGTGCCGCCGCTACGCCTGATTCCGCGCGATCGGGCCACGTGATGCAGACGTGCCGACTCACGGCAGGTACGTGAGCGGGTCGACCGCGGCGCCGTCCACGCGGACCTCGAAGTGCAGGTGGGCGCCGAAGCTGCGGCCCGTGTTGCCCACGTCGCCGAGCCGATCGCCGGCCTCGACCCAGTCGCCGGGCTCGACCGCGCGGCTGCCCGCGACGAGATGGCCGTACACCGTGCGGACCCCGTCGGCGTGCTCGATCATGATTGCGACGCCGTAGCCCTGGTAGGACTCCTCGGAGAGCACCACGATCCCCGGCGCGGCGGCCGTGACGGGCGTGCCCTCGGCAGCGGCGATGTCGATGCCCGCGTGGGCGCCGCCCCGCGTGCCGAAGGTGTCGCTGATCCATCCGCTCGCCACCGGCCAGGCCCACCCGAGCGCCGCGACCGCCGGACCCGTCTGGGCCGCCGGCAGGTCCTCGAGGCCGAACGGCTCGCCGGCCGCGACGGCCGCGCGGATCGCGGCGATCCGCAGCGCGCGCTGCGCCGCCGCGATCTCGGCCATCGTGCTGGCGGAGTACGTCTGCGTGCTGAGCGCGGCGGACGAGAACCCGGCCCCGGCGGCGTAGCTCTGCACGTCGGACGAGCCGGCGCGGAGATCCCCGGACGTGGCCACGTCGGACGTCGCCACGCCGGCCGTGAGCACGCCGCTCGTGAGCGCGGCCGCGACGGTCATCGCGATGCCCACGTCGGCGCCGAGCCGAAGGAGGGTACGCCGACGCGCCGCGCGCCTGCGCTCGGTCCTCAGCTGTCTGCGTGTGGGCATGATCGTCCTCGGAATCCATGCTCCGCGCCCGCCGCGCCGCGCAGGGCGCTAGGTGGGGCAGCTGAGTGGCCGCCCATCCCGGTCCGAGTGGGGGCCGGACGCGCGTCGACGGGGAGGGGTGCCTGTCAGACCTCCTGGCGCAGCCACTGCGTGCCGCGGACGCGGCGGAAGAGCGTCCAGAAGCGCATGCCCATGAGCACGACGAAGAAGCCCGCCGACAGCAGCGCCAGGCCCCACGATCCGGTGGGGCGCAGCCACCACAGCGCGGCCAGGTAGGGAAGGAACGGCACGAGGTTGATCGCGCCCGCGATCGCGAGGTAGCGGGCGTCGCCGGCGCCCATGAGCACGCCGTCGAGCACGTACACGGCACCGGCCAGCGGCTGCATGGCGCCCATCACGAGCAGGGCGGGCACGAGCAGGGCGGCGACCTCCCACGAGCCGGTGAAGAGCGCCCCGACCACGCCCGACAGCGCGGCGATCACCACGCCGCACAGCGCGCCGAACCATGCGCCCCACGCGAGCGTGCGCGATAGCACGCCTCGCACGTGCTCCTCGTCGCCCTCGCCGAGCGAGCGGCCGATGAGCGCCTGCGCCGCGATCGCGAGCGCGTCGAGCGCGAACGCCGCCGTCGACGAGATCGTGAACACGATCTGCCAGCCCGCCAGCTCGTCCGTGCCGAGCGCCGTGGCCACGCCGACCGTCACGAGCAGGCTGACCCGCAGGCTCACGGTGCGCAGGAACATCCAGCCGCCCGATCGCGCCGATCCCCGCACGCCCTCGCGCTGGGGCCGGACGGAGGCGTTGTGGCGGGCGGCGAGCCGGCCGACGACGAACACGTACGCGCCGACCATGCCCCACTGGGCCACGACGGTCCCCGCGGCGGAGCCGGCGATGCCCCAGCCGAGGCCGTACATGAACACGGCGTTGAGCAGCGCGTTGGCGGCGAAGCCGGCGGTGGCGATCCAGAGCGGGATCACCGTGTTCTGCATGCCCCGCAGCAGCCCGGTGGCGGCGAACACGATGAGCATCGCCGGCAGTCCCCACATCGAGATGCCGAGGTAGGCCACCGCCTGCTCCGACACCGCCGCGGGCGCGCCGAACAGCCCGACGAGCAGCGGGGTGGCCAGGTATCCGGCCACGGCCAGCACGGCGCCCATGCCGAGCGCCAGCCACATCCCGTCGATGCCCACCGAGACCGCGCCCCGACGATCGCCCGCGCCGAAGCGGCGGGCCACGGCGGGCGTCGTCGAATAGGCGAGGAAGATCATCAGCCCGACGATCGTGCTCAGCACCGAGGAGGCCAGGCCCAGGCCGGCCAGCGGCGTGACGCCGAGGTGTCCCACCATGACGGAGTCGATGATGAGGAACACCGGCTCCGCGATGAGGGCCCCGAGCGCGGGGACGGCGAGTCGCAGGATGTCTCGGTTGAGCGATCGCCCGGTCTCGGTCACCCTCCGAGCGTAGGGCTAGCGTCGGACAGGATCGCCGCCGCCGGCGCGCAGGGCCGCCAGCTCGCCCGGGGTCGGCAGCGCCTCCCAGTCGCCGGGGCCCGTGCAGGCCACCGCGCCGCAGGCCGCGGCCGTGTCGAGGCGCTGCGCGGCACCGGCGCCGCGCGTGAGCTCGTACAGCCAGCCGGCCACGAAGGCGTCGCCCGCGCCGACGGTGTCGACGACGGGCACGGTGTACGCGGGCTGGGCGAGGCGGGTGCCGTCGGCATCGGCCTCGGCGGCGCCCTGCTCGCCGAGCTTGACGACGGCGTGCCGGGCACCGAGCGCGAGCACGGCGTCGAGCTGGCCCTCGGTGTCGGTCGCGCCGGTGAGCAGCTCGGCCTCGTCGCTGCCGGCGAACACGATGTCGGCGCGGGCGGCGAGCTCGCGGTACGCCGCGGCGGCCTCCGCGGGGTCGCCCCACAGCGCCGAGCGGTGGTTCACGTCGAACGAGACGAGCACGCCCGCGTCGCGCGCGATGTCGATCGCGGCGTGCGCGGCGGCGCGCGGGTCGGGGCCGAGGCCGGCCGAGATGCCGGTGACGTGCAGCACGGTCGCGCCGCCGACCGCGTCGGCGGGCACGTCCTCGGGGCGCAGGCGGCTGCCCGCCTGTCCCGCACGGTAGTACGTCACGCGACTGGCGCCGGGGTGCGGCCGCGTCTTGAGCATGAGCGCGGTGGGCGCCTCGGCGTCGCGGGCGACGTGCGTCTCGACGTCCTCGGCGTGCAGCTCGCGCACGATGAGGTCGCCGATCTCGTCGGCCCCGAGCCGGCCGATCCACGCGGAGCGGCCGCCGAGGCGGGCCACCCCGATCGCGACGTTGCTCTCGGCGCCGCCGAAGCCCAGGCACATCTCGCGCGCGTGCTGCAGCCGCCCGATCTGCCGGGCCACGAGCAGGCCGAGGCTCTCGCCCAGCGCGACGACGTCCGCGCTCACGCCGCGGCCTCGGCGATCCCGACGGCCTCGCGCGCGAGGGCGGCGACCGCGTCGGCGCCCTGCGCGGCGGCCGCGACGATCCAGCTGCCGCTGGCGGCGAACACCGCCGGATGCGCGAGGTGCTCGGCGAGCGTGGCGGCCGAGATGCCGCCCGAGGGCATGAACCGCACGTCGCGGTACACGTCGGCGTAGGCGCTCAGCAGCCTCAGCCCACCGAAGACGCCAGCCGGGAAGAGCTTGAGGCGGCGCAGGCCCAGGCCCACGGCCGCCTGCACCTCGGTGGGGGTGAGCACGCCCGGCACGATGGGCAGGCCCGCGCCCGTGACGTACCGCACGACCTCGGCGTCGAGCCCGGGCGTCACGGCGAACGCCGCGCCCGCGTCGATCGCGCGACGCGCCTGGTCGATCGAGAGCACGGTGCCGGCGCCGACGAGCAGGTCGCCGCGCGCGGCCAGGCGCTCGACGGCGCCCAGGCCGTGCTCGCCGCGCAGGGCCACCTCGACCACGGGCAGCCCGCCCGCGACCAGGCCCGCGCCGATCGCGTCGACGTGCGCGGGATCGGAGATCGAGGCCAGCGGCACGACGCGATGCGCGAAGAGCGGGTGCTCCGGCGTGGGCGCGCTCATCAGCGGCCCATCCAGCCGCCGTCGACCGGGAGCACCACGCCCGAGACGTAGTCGGAGGCGCGCGAGGCGAGGAACACCGTGGCGCCGCCCAGGTCGGAGGCCTGGCCCCAGCGTCCGGCCGGGATGCGGTCGAGGATCGAGGCGCTGCGCGCCGGGTCCTCGCGGAGGGCCTCGGTGTTGTCGGTGGCGATGTAGCCGGGGGCGATGGCGTTGACGTTGACGTTCTTCGACGCCCACTCGTTCGCGAGGGCCTTGGTCAGGCCCGCGATCGCCGACTTCGCCGCGGTGTAGCCGGGCACGTTGATGCCGCCCTGGAAGCTCAGCAGGCTCGCCGTGAACACGATCTTGCCGCCGCCGCGGGCGATCATGCCGGCGCCCACGAGCTGGGTGAGCACGAACTGGCTGCCGAGGTTGACGTCGAGGACCTCGTCCCACCACTCCAGCGGGTGCTCGGCGGCGGGCGCGCGACGGATCGTGCCGGCGTTGTTGACGAGGATGTCGGCGCGGTCCGCGACCGCCTCGCCGAAGGCGGTGACGGCCTCGCGGCTGCGGAAGTCCACGGCGTGGCCCTCGAACTCGCGGCCGAGCTCGCGCACGCGGCGCCCGATCTCGCCGCCGTCGGCCTCCTGGCTCGCCGACGCGGCGATGATGTCGGCGCCGGCGGCCGCGAGGGCCTCGGCCATGGCGAATCCGATGCCGCGGCGCGCGCCGGTGACGACCGCGACGCGGCCGGACAGGTCGAACAGTTCGTTGGTCATGGGTGCTCCTGGGGGATCAGTTCTGGACGTCGATGAGGACCTTGAGGGCGCGCGCATCCTCGAGCGCCGCGAAGGCCGCCTGGGTCTCGGCGAGCGGCACGGTCTCGGTGATCAGCTCGTCGGCCGGGATGGCGCCGGAGGCGATGAGGTCGATCGCGCGCTCGAAGTCCTCGCGCTCGTACACGCGGGCGCCGATCAGCTCCAGCTCGCGCCAGAACATGCGGTGCAGGTCGATCGGCACGGGCTGCGGATGGATCGCGACGATCACCACGCGCCCGCGGGTGCGGGCGTGGGCGGTCGCGTCGAGCGCGGTCGCGGCGATGCCGGCCACCTCGAACACCACGTCGGCGCCGGCGCCGTCCGTGAGCTCCTGCACGACGGCGGCGAGGTCCTCGGCGATCGGGTCGACGGTGGTGGCGCCGTGCGCGGCGGCGAAGGCGCGGCGCACGGCGTTGGGCTCGGCCAGGATGACGCGGGCGCCGGTCTGGCGGGCCACGAGCGCGATGAGCTGCCCGATCGGCCCGCCGCCGATGACGAGCGCCGTCTCGCCGGCGACCAGGCGCGAGCGCCGCACGTCGTGGGCGGCCACGGCGAGGGGCTCGACGAGCGCGGCGTGGCGCAGCGAGACGCCCTCGGGCAGCGGCACGACGATCGACTCGGGCACGGTCCACAGCTCCTGCATGGCGCCGGTGGTCTCGATCCCGACGAAGTCGAGGTTGTGGCAGATGTGGCCGTGGCCCGCGCGGCACGCGGGGCAGTCGCCGCACCAGTCCAGCGGCATCACGGTGACGGGGTCGCCCGCCGCCACGGCGGTGACGCCGTCGCCGACCGCCTCGACCGTGCCGCTCATCTCGTGGCCGATCGCCTGCGGCGCGCTCACGCGGTGATCCATGTGGCCGTGGAGGATGTGCAGATCGGTGCCGCAGATGCCGCAGTAGGCCACGCGGATCTGGACCTGCCCGGGGCCCGGCGCGGTCGCCGGCTGCGCGGACAGCTCGATCCGGCCCTCGCCCGCGTACCGCGCGGCGCGGCCTCCTCCGGCATAGCTCGTGGTGCTCACTGGCTTCTCCTCCCTGAGATGCCCACCCAGAAGTGAAACTTGATTCCGTCTCAAGTCCCGTCTGGTGAAACTCGGTTCTATGTTGGTACAGTAGCCCACATTCCCCCCGCCGGCGCAAGGAATGCCCCGGTGGTACTCAATGAGGAGGACTCCTTTGCACAAGCGGATTCTGGCTGCCTCCACGGCGGCCCTCCTGGCTCTGTCACTCGCCGGCTGCAGCACGTCGGGCGGTGGGAACGGCGGCGGCGCGGGCGGCGAGACCCACACGTTCCGCGTCGCGTTCAACCAGAACGAGAGCCACCCCCAGGCCCAGGCGATCCTGGAGCTCTCGGACAAGCTCGAGGAGGCGACCGACGGCCGCTACGCCCTCGAGCTCTTCCCGGACGGCACGCTCGGCGCCCAGGAGGCGACGATCGAGCAGGTGCAGTCGGGCACGATCGACTTCGCGCTCGTCGCCGGCTCGCTGCTGGAGGGCTTCAACCCCGACTTCTCCGTCGTGAACCTGCCCTACGTCTATGAGTCGCCCGAGCACCAGATGGAGGTGCTCAACGACCGCGAGGTGACGGGCGAGCTCTACGACAGCCTGCTCGAGGACAACATCAAGGTGCTCACGGCGTACCACGGCGGCGTCCGCAACGTGTACACCGACGAGCCCATCGAGACGCCCGACGACCTCCAGGGCAAGAAGATCCGCATGATCGGCTCCGAGACCAACGTGCGCATGATGGAGCTCATGGGCGGTGTCGGCACCCCGATGGCCCAGGACGAGGTCTACACGGCGATCCAGTCGGGCGTGATCGACGGCGGCGAGAACAACGAGCTCATCTACTCGTCGCTCTCGCACGACGAGATCGCCCCGTACTACTCGTCGACGCAGCACCTGATGATGCCCGACTACCTCATCGCCAGCCCCACCGTATGGGATGGCCTGGACGAGGAGACGCGCGGCATCTTCGAGGAGCTCCTCGCCGAGTCGGTCGACAGCGAGCTCGCCGCCTTCGACGAGGCGGTCCAGACGGCCAAGGCCGACGCCGAGGCCGCCGGCGCGACGTTCGTCGAGTCCGACGTCGACGCCTTCCGCGAGGCCGTGCTCCCGCTGCACGAGGAGCTCGTCACCACGCCGGTGACGCAGGAGATCTACGACGCGATCGACGCCGCGCGCGGCTGATCGCACGATCGATCGGGGACGTCCATGATCACATTCCGTCGATGGCTCGACCGCGTGCTGCGGGCCATCTGCATCGCCCTGTTCGCGGTGCTCGTGCTGCTCGTCGTCTGGCAGGTCTTCACCCGCCTCGTGCTCTCGCAGCCGAGCGCGTGGAGCGAGGAGGCGGCGCGCTACACCTTCGTGTGGGTGAGCATGATCGGCATCGCGATCGCCGTCGGCGAGAAGGCGGATGTGATCATGGACTTCCTCGTCGAGAAGCTGCCGCTGGCGTGGCAGCGCGTGGTCGACATCCTCGCGTACCTCACGGTGCTCGCGTTCGTCGGCTACGTCCTCATCTACGGCGGCGGCAAGCAGGTGGTCTCGGCGTGGACGCAGACCAACCCGCTGCTGCCGTTCACGCAGGGCCAGCTGGCCCTCGCCTTCCCGATCGCCGGCGTCCTCATCGCGTTCTACCTCGTGATCCACATCGTGGGCACGTTCTCGCGCGACTACGACGGACACGGCTTCCACGAGGACCTCGAGGCGGCCACCGCATGATCGATCCGCTGCTCATCGGAGGCCTGCTGCTCGGCGGCCTCATCGTCCTCCTCGCGATCGGCGCGCCCGTCTCGATCGCCATCGGCCTGCCCTCGGCGGTGTCGCTGATGCTCGTGGCCGGCTTCGACAACGGGGCCATCACGTCGGCGCAGCAGATGTTCCGCGGCGCCAACTCGTTCGCCCTGCTGGCGATCCCGTTCTTCGTGCTCGCGGGCGTGATCATGAACAATGGCGGCATCGCGGCGCGGCTGATCAACCTCGCCCGGGTGCTCGTGGGCCGCACGCCCGCGCCGCTGATGCAGTCCAACGTCATCGCGAACGCGATCTTCGGCACCGTGTCCGGCTCGGCCGTCGCCACCGCCGCGGCGGTCGGCTCGACCATGAGCCCGATGCTGCGCAAGGAGGGCTACGACCGCGCCATGGCGGCCGCGACCAACGTGGCCTCGGCGCCGGCCGGCATGCTCATCCCGCCCAGCAACACGCTCATCGTGTACTCGCTGGCCGCCGGCGGCACCTCGGTGGGCGCGCTGTTCATGGCCGGCTACATCCCGGGCATCCTGTGGGCGCTCGCGTGCGCGGCCGTCGTGTTCTTCTACGCGCGCCGCCACCCCGAGCTCAAGGGCCAGCCGTTCCCGGGGTGGAAGGTGTTCGGCGCCACCGTGTTGCAGGCGCTGCCGTCGCTGGGCCTCATCGTCGTGGCGATCGGCGGCATCGTGGCCGGCTTCTTCACGCCCACCGAGGGCTCGGCCATCGCCGTCGTCTACGCCCTCGTCCTGTCGATGATCTACCGCACCGTGAAGCTCGCCGACCTGCCGGGCATCCTCTATGACGCCTGCCGCACGAGCGCGATCGTCATCTTCCTCATCGCGGTGTCGTCGATCATGGGCTACGTCATGACCTACGCGCGCCTGCCGCAGCTCATCGCGGACGCGCTGTTCGGCTGGACGGACTCGAAGGTCGTGGTCCTGCTGATCATGATGCTGATCCTGCTCATCATCGGCATCCCGCTCGACCCGACGCCGGCGCTGCTGATCTTCGTGCCGATCTTCCTGCCCATCGCCGTCTCGTACGGCGTGGACCCGGTGCACTTCGGCATCATGATGGTCTTCAACCTGTCGATCGCGGTGATCTCGCCGCCGTCCGCCCCGGTGCTGTTCGTCGGCACGCAGGTCGCGAAGACCCGGCTCGAGCCGGTGATCGCGAAGATGGTGCCGTTCCTGCTCGTGCTCATCGCGATGCTGTTCGTCATCGTGTTCGTGCCCGATCTGTCGCTCTGGCTGCCCCGCGTGGTCGGCCTCGTCCCGTGATCACCCCGTCGTCCCGAGGAGGACACATGACCTCGAACATGCGCGGCCCCGTCGCCGCCGAGCAGATCCCCGCCTTCACGCAGCAAGACCTGCGCGATCGGTTCCTCGTGCAGGACCTTCTCGTCGAGGGCGAGTACCGCGCCGTGCCGTCGCACTACGACCGCGTGGTCGCCGTCGGCGCCGTGCCGACCGCCGCGCCGCTGTCGCTGGAGGCGATCCCCGAGATCCGCTCGGAGTTCTTCCTCGAGCACCGCGAGATCGGGATCGTCAACGTCGGCGGTGCGGGCACGGTCACGGCCGACGGCGAGGAGTTCGCGATGGCGCCCGAGGCCGTGCTCTACCTCGGCCGCGGCACGCGCGAGGTCGCCTTCGCCTCGGCCGACGCCGCCGAGCCGGCGCGGTTCTACGGCTTCTCGGCCCCGGCGCACACGGCCTACCCGAACACGCTCGCGACGCCCGAGGAGGGCACGATCCGCGAGCTCGGCGATCAGCTCACCTCGAACCGCCGCACGCTGCGGCAGGTGATCCACGAGAACGGCATCCGCAGCTGCCAGGTGGTGATGGGCGTCACCCGCCTGCACCCGGGCAACATGTGGAACACCATGCCGGCGCACACGCACGAGCGGCGCACCGAGTTCTACCTGTACTTCGACGTGGCGGGCGACGCGCGCGTGCTGCACCTGATGGGCAGCCCGGAGGAGACTCGCCACATCGTCGTCGGCGATCGCGAGCTCGTCATGTCGCCCAGCTGGTCGATCCACTCCGGCGTCGGCACGCAGGCCTACGCCTTCGTGTGGGCGATGGCGGGGGAGAATCAATCATTCGACGACATGGATCACGTGCAGATCACCGAGATGGTCTGACCGACAGCCGAGGGGGACACCGTGGATCTGATGGCGGAGCGCCACGCGCCGGCCGCCGGCGCCAGCCAGAAGACGCTGCGCGTGCTCGAGGCGGCGCTGCTGAACGAGCGCTTCACCGACATCGTCGAGGAAGCGGGGCTGCCCAAGTCGACGGTGCACCGGATCCTCGCCAGTCTCGTCGCCGAGGGCTTCGTCTCCGGCGATGCCGAGAGCGGCTACCGCCCCGGCGCGCGGTTCATGACGCTCGCCGGGCGGGCCCTCTCGGGGCTCGACATCTCGGAGCTGGCCCAGCCGATCGTCGACCGGCTCGTCGCCGAGGTCGACTGCACCGTGCACGTGGGGGTCGTCTCGGGCGACGAGATGGTCTACATCATCCGCACCGACTCGTCCAAGCCCTACCGCATGCGCTCGCGGGTGGGACTGGCCATCCCGATGCACTCCACGGGCATGGGCAAGGCCGCCATGGCGTCGTGGACCGATGAGGCCGTCGTCGCCTACGCCGAGCGCACCGGGCTGCCGGCCCGCACCGACGCGACGCTCACCGACATCGACGCGCTCCGCGCGGTGCTGGCCGAGGTGCGCCGCAACGGCTACTCGCTGGACCTCGGCGAGAACGAGGTCGGCACGGTGTGCGTCGCCGCGCCGATCCGCGATCACACCGGCCGGGTCTCGCACGGGCTCTCGATCTCGTCGATCGCCCTCGAGCACCCCGGCCGCTCGATCGAGGAGCTCGCGCCGTACGCGATCGAGGCGGCCACCGAGATCTCGCGGCTGCTCGGCGCCGCGGTCTGAGCCGGGGCGAGCCCGCCCCGGGCCGCCCATACGATGGGACCCATGACCCTTTCCTCCGGCATCGCCCTCGATGAGCTCGACCCGAACGTCCGCCCGCAGGACGACCTGTACCGGCACGTGAACGGCGCGTGGATCGAGCGCACCGAGATCCCGGACGACAAGGCCCGCTGGGGGTCGTTCCACCTGCTCGCCGAGCAGGCCGAGAAGCACGTGCGCGAGATCATCGAGGGCTCGCAGGATGCCGAGCCCGGCACCGAGACCCGCAAGATCGGCGACCTGTACGCGTCGTTCATGGACACCGAGCGGATCGCGGCCCTCGGCGCCGAGCCGCTCGTCGAGCGCCTGGCGGTGGCCGACGGCATCGGCGACGTGGCGTCGTTCCTGCGCGTGATCGGCGGCCTCGACCGCGCCGGCGTCGCGGCCGTGATCGGCCTGTACGTCGAGCCCGACAACGGCAACCCCGACCGCTACATCCCGTACCTCGTGCAGGCCGGCCTGTCGCTGCCCGACGAGAGCTACTACCGCCTCGACACCTTCGCGGAGATCCGCGCCGCGTTCCGCGCCCACGTCGAGCGCCTCCTCGCCCTCGCGGGCGTGGCCGACGCGGCCGGGCAGGCCGAGCGGGTCGTCGCGCTCGAGACCGAGCTGGCCACGCACCACTGGGACAACGTGCGCAGCCGCGACGCCGTCGCCACCTACAACCTCAAGACGTGGGCCGAGACCCAGCAGCTCGCCGGCGTCGACCTGCAGCCGTGGCTGGCGGCCGTGGCGCCCGATCCCGACGCGTTCGGCGAGGTCGTCGTCTACCAGCCCTCGTTCTTCGAAGGCCTGGGCTCGCTCCTCACGGCCGAGCGGCTGGAGGACTGGAAGGCGTGGCTGCGCTACCGCATCGTGCGCTCGGCCGCGCCGTACCTGTCGGACGCGTTCGTCGACGAGTCGTTCTCGTTCTACGGCACGCAGCTCACGGGCGTGCCCGTCAACCGCGAGCGGTGGAAGCGCGGCGTGGCGCTCGTCGAGGGCGCGATGGGCGAGGCCGTGGGCAAGGTCTACGTGGAGCGGCACTTCCCGCCCGCCGCGAAGGGCGCCATGGACGAGCTCGTCGCCAACCTCATCGAGGCGTACCGCCAGAGCATCACGGCGCTGGAGTGGATGAGCCCCGCCACGCGCGAGAAGGCCCTCGCCAAGCTCGAGGCCTTCACGCCGAAGATCGGCTACCCCGAGACGTGGCGCGACTACAGCGCCCTCGAGATCGACGCGGCCGACCTGCTCGGCAACGTGCAGCGCGCGTCGGTGTTCGAGCACGACCGGCAGCTGGCCAAGCTCGGCACCCCGATCGACCGCAGCGAGTGGCACATGACCCCGCAGACGGTCAACGCCTACTACAACCCGTCGATGAACGAGATCGTGTTCCCGGCGGCGATCCTGCAGTACCCGTTCTTCGACGCCGACCGCGACGCCGCGGCCAACTACGGCGGCATCGGCGCCGTGATCGGCCACGAGATCGGCCATGGCTTCGACGACCAGGGCTCGCAGTACGACGGCACCGGCGCGCTGCGCAACTGGTGGACCGACGAGGACCGCGCGGCCTTCGAGGAGCGCACCAAGAGCCTCATCGAGCAGTACGACGCGCTCACGCCCCTCGGACTCGACCCCGAGACGTACACCGTCAACGGCGCGCTCACGATCGGCGAGAACATCGGCGATCTCGGCGGCCTCGGCATCGCCCTCAAGGCGTACGAGCTGTCGCTGGGCGGCGAGCCGGCGCCGGAGATCGACGGTCTCACGGGCGTGCAGCGGGTGTTCCTGTCGTGGGCGCAGTGCTGGCAGCAGAAGGGGCGCGAGGCCGAGACGATCCGCCTCCTGACGATCGACCCGCACGCGCCCGCCGAGTTCCGCTGCAACCAGATCGTGCGCAACATCGATGCCTTCTACGACGCCTTCGGCGTGACCGAGGGCGACCGCCTGTGGCTGGATGCTGACCGGCGTGTGACGATCTGGTGACGGCTCGCCCGCCGATTCCGACA
This sequence comes from Microbacterium sediminis, assembly GCF_004564075.1. Lineage (NCBI taxonomy): Bacteria > Bacillati > Actinomycetota > Actinomycetes > Micrococcales > Microbacteriaceae > Microbacterium > Microbacterium sediminis. Next base: position 2,712,577 of record NZ_CP038256.1, on the reverse strand, counting down.
TACCGGAGCCGGCGGGCTAGTCTGATCGCGCGCGGGAGACCGTGCACGAGCGCGATGACGCAGGCGACGAGGCAGGGGAAGCTTCGGGGGATCGATCGCCGGGCATCGCGCGACCCCCATCCGACGTCCCCCGGAGGAATCGTGGCCGTCGAGCCCGATCATGACACCGCCTCGCGGCGGAGCGCCCGCACCGGACGCGCGCGCGTGGCGCGGCGCGGGCGCCTCGGCGAGTTCACGGCGACCATGGCGGCCCTCGACGAGATCGCCGCCGCGGGTGCGCAGGTGTCGATCCACATCACCGACCTGGATCGCGGATCGGTCGTCCTCGCCGGAGACGACTACGTCACCCTCCCGGTCGGCGGCGTGGGCGTGGTCCCGATCCTCATCGAGGCCGCGGTGCGCTTCGAGGACGGCACGCTCGATCCGTTCGCCCTCGTCGAGCGCTCGTCGCTGGAGCGGGTGAACGTCGCGGGCATCTGGCGCCACCTCGCGGTGCCGACGCTGCCGCTCGGCGACCTCGTCGTGCTCGCCTCGGCCACGGGCGACGCCTACGCCGTCAATGCGCTGCTGCAGGCGGTGGGGATCGAGTCGGTCACGCGCCGGCTCGTCGATCTGGGTATGCCCCGCTCGGCGGTGCTCGACCGGTTCCGCGATCAGCGCGGCCCCGACGACGCCCCGCACTTCGCGCTGGGCACCACGCGCGAGTACGCGACGCTGTTCTCCGACCTCGTCAACGGGCGCGTGGTCAACGCGCGCGTGAGCGCGCAGGTCTCGGAGTGGCTCACGCTCGGCTACGACCTCAGCCTGGTGGGCGCCGCGACCAACCTCGATCCCTTCGCCCACGACGACGATCGCCACGGCCTGCTGTTCCTCAACCGCACGGGCCGCCACAGCGACGGCGTGCGCGCCGAGGCGGGCGTGATCGCCGGCCCGCGCGCCGGCGTCGCCTACGCCCTCACCGTCTGCTTCGACGACCTCAGCCCCATGCACCGCGACCGCGCCCACCGGGTGTTCCGCACCCTCGGCAGCGAGCTCATGGAGTTCGTGCACTGACCCCGGTCTCGCGCCCCGTTGCCCGGTTGCGCTCCTGATGGGCTTCAGGCACCACGGCTCGTCGACCGGAGGCGCGCAGCGCCGGAGCGGAGACGGGTCGAGCGCAGCGCGAAGCGCGGAGTCGAGACCGTGCTCGGTGCCCGGTCCGATCGCGCGGGCGTCGGATCGCCGTGCGCGCTGCCGCCACATCCGTCCCGTGCGACCACACCAGCCCCACCGGCACCGATCCCGGGGCGCACGCTCCGACGCCGGCGCGGGCTGCTGCTCTCGACTCGCTTCGCTCGCTCGAGCCGTCTCCGCTCGCTTCGCTCGGTCGACGAGCCCCGGGGGTTCCGCTCCGGGTTGGCCTCAGTTGCCACGGCTCGTCGACCGGAGGCGCGGAGCACCGTGGCGGAGACGGGTCTCGGTGCCCGGTCGGATCGCGCGGGCGTCGGATCGCCGTGCACGCTGCCGCCACATGCGCCCCGTGCGACCACACCAGCCCGACCGGCACCGATTCCGAGGCGCACGCTCCGACGCCGGCGCGTGCCGTCGCTCTCGACTCGCTTCGCTCGCTCGAGCCGTCTCCGCTCGCTTCGCTCGGTCGACGAGCCCGCGGGGTTCCCCTCCTGGCCGGTCTCGGAGTCGAGACCGCCGACCCGTCAGCCGGAGAACCGGTCCAGGAGTTCCAGGCCGCGCTCGGCCCAGGCGATCTCGGCGCGCGCCCGGCCGACGAGGTTCTCGTAGCCGAGGCGCTTGAAGGCGACGACGCGGTCGCGATCGGCCTCGGGGGTGACCGCCAGGCGGTCGACGAGCATGGGCGTCGCGCGCGCATCGATGCGCTCGAGCTCCGCCTCCCACTGCTCGAGCTCCCCGCGCCAGTGCGCGATGTGCTGCTCGAGGAACGCGCGGGCGGCCTCGGGGGTGGCGGCCTCGAGATAGGCGGCCTTGAGCGAGGCCGGTTCGCGCACGCGCGCGTACGAGAGCGGGCCGTTCATCCAGGCGAGGTACTCCGCGTCGCCCGTGGGGGTGACGTGGTACATGCGCCGGGTGCCGCGCTCGCCCCGCACCTGCTCCTCGGCCTCGATGAGCCCCTCGGCCTCCATCTTGCGCAGCTCGGGGTAGATCTGGCTGTCGGGCGCGTGCCAGAGGTGTCCGACCGAGGTGTCGAACTTCTTCTGCAGGTCGTAGCCCGACTGCGGTCCCACCCGTAGCAGCGCGAGCAGTGCGTACCTGAGGCTCATCGTCGATCCTTCCGTTGGACCCATTCGACCATGGGGACGACGGAGGGCCCGGGCATGACGCCCGAGCCCTCCGGTGTGTGGGTCAGATCACTTGGCGTAACCGGTGCGCCATCCGCCCGCGTACTCCTCGCGCGCGACCGCGGCGTAGGGGACGGGGCTGACGACCGCGCGGACCTCGATCTGCTCGTGCGGCTCGACCGAGGCCTTCTTGGTGCCGCCGTTCGGCTCGCCCCAGACGACCTTGATCTCGGCGCCCTCGGGCACGTCGGGGTTGACCGTCGCGAGCGAGAGGCCGCGGCGCTCGTTGGCGCTGTAGCCGGTGAACATCGAGAAGCCCACGACGTTGCCGTCGGCGTCGACGACCGAGTCGTAGTTCGCCGAGCCGTAGTTGGCCAGGGGCAGGTCGAAGAACTTGTAGTTCGGGCCGTCGACGTTCAGCAGCGACGTCCAGACCTTGCCGAGGTCCTCGGCGTTCCACTCGAGGGTGACCTTGCGGCGCTGCGTGGCCGGGTCGATCTTCTCGAGGGCGTCGCGGCCGATGAAGTCGTGGTCGAACTTGACGAACGAGCCGTAGCCGAGCTCCCACGGGGTGAGGTAGTAGTCCTCGATGTTGTCCGAGACGAACGAGCCCGCGAGGGTGCCGGTGGCCTCGTAGCTGTCGGCGCCGAGCCACTGGCGGTAGTCGGCCTCCTCCGCGCCGGTGTAGACGGCCGGCAGCGGCGACGGGATCCAGCCCGACTCCAGCGTGTTCGACGGGTAGGCACGCGAGCCCACCGGGACGAGGCCGAACTCGGCGCCCGCCTCGACGATCGTGTCGCGGATGAGGTCGTGGTCCTCGTAGGGGCCCCACAGCTCGAGGCCGGGCGCGCCGGCCATGCCGTGACGGAGGGTGCGCACGGTCTTGCCGGCGATCGACATGGTCGACATCGTGAAGAACTTCAGCTGCTCCAGCGGGCCGCCGTTGAGCTTCTCGATGACGTCCCAGGCCTTCGGGCCCTGGATCTGGAAGCGGTAGTACTTGCGCGTGACGGCGTGGCCGTAGGGGCGCGAGGGCGAGCGGCGGTCGACGATCACGTCGAGGTTCGCGTAGCCGCCCTTCTCGCCGTGGTACATCAGCCAGTTCGACGCGGGCGCGCGGCCCACGTACACGTACTCGTCCTCGGCCTCGCGGAACAGGATGCCGTCGCCGATGACGTGACCCGACGCGGTGGTGGGAACGTACTGCTTGGCCTTGTTGACCGGGAAGTTGGCGACCGAGTTGATCGCGGTGTCGCTGATCAGCTTGATGGCGTCCGAGCCCTTGAGGAACACGTTGTCCATGTGGTGCGACTGGTCGTAGAGCACGGCGGTGTTGCGCCACGCCTGCTGCTCCTTGATCCAGTTCTGGAAGTCGGCCGGCACGACCGGGTAGATGTACGAGCCGATCTGCGAGTTGCGGAGGAGCTCGACGGGGCTTCCGGCCTGGTCGATGGCCTGCTGCAGATTCTGAGGTGCCACGGTGAACCTTTCGTATGGGGTGTGGATCGGGAATCAGAAGACGATGGTGTGGTTGCCGTGCCGGATGACACGGTCCTGCGCGTGCCACAGCACGGCGCGTGAGAGCACGGCCCGCTCGACGTCGGCGCCGCGGCGCTGCAGGTCGCTCGCCGTCTCGGCGTGCGTCACGCGGACGACGTCCTGCTCGATGATCGGGCCCTCGTCCAGCTCCTCGGTCACGTAGTGCGCGGTCGCGCCGATGAGCTTGACGCCGCGTTCCTTGGCCTTGCGGTAGGGACCGGCGCCGATGAAGGCGGGCAGGAACGAGTGGTGGATGTTGATCACCGGCACGCCGACCTTCTCGAGGAAGTCGTTCGAGATCACCTGCATGTAGCGGGCGAGCACGACGAAGTCCACGTTGCCGGCGAGGAGCCGGAGGATCTCGGCCTCCGACTGCGACTTGTCCGGGCCCTCCTGCGACGGCACGTGGAAGAACGGCACGCCGAAGGTGCGCACGTCCTCGGCCACGTTGGTGTGGTTGGAGATGACCATGGGGATCGTCACGGCCAGCTCGCCGCGGCGGTGACGCCACAGCAGGTCGAGCAGGCAGTGATCGCTCTTGGAGGCGAGGATCGCCATGCGCTTGGGCACCGACATGTCGACGAGGCGCCACGTCATGCCGAACGTCGAGAGCGTGCGCTGCAGGTCGTCCTCGATCTCGGGCATCGCGGCCACGAGGTTCGGGCGGTGGAAGACCACGCGCTGGAAGAAGTCGCCGCCCTCGGGGTCGGTCGAGTACTGGTCCAGCGAGATGATGTTGCCGTTGTTGCGCGAGACGAGCGCGGCGACTTCGGCGACGACGCCCTGCTGATCGGGTCCGTGGACGATGAGGCAGGCGTGGTCGACGAGCGAGGCGATGGTGTCGGTCATGGCTCTATCCTCAGCGCTTCGCGCGGTAACCGGCGGCCCAATCGGCCGTGGCCTTCAGGCCGCCGAACGTGTAGAGGTGGATGCCGACCTCGCCGGCCTTCTCGTCCTGCGCGACGAGGGCGCTGAGGTCGTCGATGAAACGGTCCGGTCCCGCGGTGCCCATGAGGTTGGTCAGCGAGAAGCCGTACTTCTTCACGATCATCGCGTTGGCCCCGATGCCGAAGCGGCGGGCGAAGTTGAGCAGGCGCTTGATGCCGGCCGGTCCGGGCGTGCCGATGCGGATGGTCGAGTCGATGCCGCGGTCGCGCACGGCGTCGATCCACTCCATGACCGGCGCGGTGTCGAAGCCGAACTGGGTGAGCACCACCGAGCCGAGGCCCTGCTCCTTCAGCGAGGCGGACTTCGCGGTCAGGTGCTCCCACAGCAGCTCGTTCGAGATGTCGGGGTGGCCCTCGGGGTAGCCGGCGATCGAGACCTCCTCGACGCCGTACTGCGGCAGCAGGCCCGTGCGGATGACGTCGAGCGAGCTCTCGTACGGACCCTCGGGCGTGGCCGGGTCGCCGCCGACGACGAAGACGTGCTTCGAGGCGCCGACCTCCTGCAGGGCGGTGAGGAACTCCTCGAGCTGCCCCTGCGAGGCGAGGCGTCGGGCCGAGACGTGGGGGACGGGCACGAAGCCGGCGTCCTTGACCGCCTTGGCGGCCGTGACGCGCATCTCGAGTTCCTCGTTGCCGAGGAAGGTCACGTTGATGCGGGTGCCCTGGGGGATCGCGGACTGGGCCTCGAGCAGACCGGGCACGTCCTTGCCCGTCATTTCGAGCGAGTAGCCGTCGATGAGATTCGCCTGCGAATCGGTCACAGCGGTGGTCCTTCCGGGTGATTCACGGCACCGCGTCGTGCCGTTGGGACGAACATACCTATGCCGATAGGGAATGTCTAGAGGATCGTTCGATCCGTCTCCCCGGGCAGTCCGGATCCTGCCGCCGAACGCGGTGCGAGGATGGAGGCCATCACCCGATGCGGAGGAGCTTTCGATGGCGAATGTGGCGCAGGTCTGGACCGGCAAGATCTTCTCGGAGGGCTGGATCGACGGATCCGGCGAGGCGTACGACGTGATCGCCCCCGGCTCCGGGACCCTCCTCGATCGCGTCGGCGCCGCCTCCGTCGACGACCTCGATCGCGCCGTCACCAGCGCCGCCGCCGCGCAGCGCGCCTGGGGCTCCCAGCCGTATGCGGCGCGCGCTGCGGTCATGCTCAAGGCGGCGCAGATCCTCGAGGCCGACCCCGAGCGGCTCGCGAAGTACATCGTCGCCGAGGGCGGCGCGGGCGCCGGCAAGGCCGCCTTCGAGGTGGGGCTGGTGGTGAGCGAGCTGCAGGAGGCCGCCGCCGTCGCCTCGCACCCGTACGGCGAGCTGCTGCGCTCGGTCAAGTCGCGCACCTCGATCGCCCGGCGCGTGCCGATCGGCGTGGTCGGCGTGATCTCGCCCTTCAACTTCCCCGCCATCCTCTCGATGCGTTCGGTCGCTCCCGCCCTCGCGCTCGGCAACGCGGTGATCCTCAAGCCCGACCCGCGCACGACGATCGCGGGCGGCTTCGCGCTCGCCGCGGTGCTCGAGGAGGCGGGGCTGCCGTCGGGCGTGCTGCACGTGCTCCCCGGCGGCGGCGACCTCGGCGCGGCGCTCGTCGCCCACCCCGGGGTGCCGTGCATCTCGTTCACCGGCTCGACCGCCGCCGGCCGGAGGATCGGCGAGGCCGCGGGCCCGCTGCTCAAGCGCGTGCACCTGGAGCTGGGCGGCAACAACGCCATGCTCGTCCTGCCCGACGCCGACCCGATCGCGGCGGCGTCGGTGGGCGCCTGGGGCTCGTTCCTGCACCAGGGCCAGATCTGCATGACGACGGGACGGCACCTCGTGCACCGCTCGATCGCCGATCAGTACATCGCCGCGCTCACCGAGAAGGCCTCCGGCATCCCCGTCGGCGATCCGGTCGAAGGCGCGCCGCTCGGGCCGATCATCGACGAGCGGCAGCGCGATCGCGTGCACGGGCTCGTCGAGGCCGCCGTGCGCGCCGGGGCGACCGTCGCGACCGGCGGCGAGTACGACGGGCTCTACTACCGCCCCACGGTGCTCACCGGCCTCGCCGCCGACAACCCGGCCTGGGTCGAGGAGATCTTCGGACCCGTGGCGCCGGTGATGGTCTACGACGACCTCGACGAGGCGATCGACCTCATCAACGCCAGCGAGTACGGCCTGTCGGTCTCGATCATCACGCCCAACGCCTACCGCGGCTACGAGCTGGCCGACCGGATCCACTCGGGCGCGATCCACATCAACGACGCCACGGTCGACGACGAGGCGGTCATCCCGTTCGGCGGCCTCAAGGCCTCGGGCGTCGGCGGCCGCTTCGGCGGCCCGCACGCGAGCCTCGAGACCTTCACCGAGACCCAGTGGATCACCCTCCAGGGCGACGTGGAGCGCTACCCGTTCTGACGGCATCGGGTTCCCCAGTGCGGCTCGGTCGTCCGGCGCCGATCTCGCGGCCCGAACGCACTCGGGAACGCGCCGGGCGGCATGAACGCACTCGGGAACGTCGCGATCCGCGACGGAGTCCGGGGGTTCCGTCCGGTGCTACCCGAGGGCGCGGCGCTCGCGGCGCAGGCGGAATCCGTAGATCGCGTTGGTGATGCAGACGGCGGCCATCACGGCGAGCAGCAGGGCGGCCACCCCGTAGAACACCGCGCCCAGCGTCGATCCGCCGAGGATCAGGACGATCATCGTGATGAGGAAACCTACGGTGAACGCCGCGGCGACGATGCCGATCGTGAGGAACGCGGCGGGCGAGCCGAAGCCCAGCGCGAAGCGGTTGTGCGGCGAGCGCACGACGCGCCAGCGCGACGTCCAGGCGTGGCCGTCCCACCAGCGTTCCTGCCCCGGCAGCGCGGGAACGGGGTACCAGCCGGGCGGGATCTGGTTCGGCGACGACATGGTGTCAGCGTATCCGCCGGGCACGCGGGTGTGACCCCCGAGGGGGCCACACCCGCGCCGCGCGGTTACAGGTTCGGGCCGCCCGAGCTCGGCTTGCAGGCGAAGCTGTCGGCCGAGTTCGGGTCACCGCCCGTGTAGCGGGCCACGAGCGGGTAGACGCACAGCGGGCGCTCGGCGCCCGGAGCGAGACCCGCGGCCATCGCCTCGGCATTATCGCCGCGCGCCTGCGCGATGAGACGGTCCGGGGCGATGCCGTGCTCGACCCAGTCGACCAGCGCCCCGAGGGCGTCGACCTTGTCGGTGGCCGCGCCGCCCGAGACGTGCGCCATGCCGGGCACCGGGAAGTACCGGATGAAGTCCTCGGCCTTGTTGCGGTACGCCTTGTCGACGGCCTCGAACCAGCGGGCGGTGTCGTCGGCGCTGAACACCGCGTCGGACGCGCCGTGGATCACGATCATCTTCGCGCCCGTGTCGCGGAGGGTGTCGTAGTCGGTGTCGTCGCCCAGCGGCGTCATGAACTCCATGGCGCTCTGGCCCGACAGGCCGGCCTCGTAGATGCCGGCCTCGAGGGCGTCGATGTCGGCCGTCAGCGGCGACGCCATGATCGACGGGTCCGGATACGGCATGAACACCGTCCCGACCGCGAGCGGGTCGAGGGCGACGCTGATGAACAGGTTCCACGTGGCCCAGTCGCCGTTGGTGATGCCGGCGTCGACCGGGAACGACGCGTAGATCTGCTCGCCGGTGCTCGTGGTCACCCCCGCGTAGACCTGCGCGAGCACGTCCTTCTGCGCCGCGGTCAGGCAGGTGCCGTCGCGCTCGCCCTCGCAGGTGGGAACGTCGCGGTCGAGGTCGAAGACCTTCGCGCAGCGCTCGCCGTCCTGCACGAGGCCGTCGCGCAGCCGGTCGAGCCCGTCGCACCGCTCGAGGATCCCCTGCGCGACCACGGCCCGCTCGGCGGGCGTGATGGCGGTGTTGAGGTTGCCCGGCACCGTGGCGACCGTGTTCCACAGCTGCGCCTCGGCGATCTGCGCCACCGCGGCCTGCGGCAGGTTGAAGCCCGGGGCGACCGGCAGGAAGCCGTCGTACTCGTCCGCCAGGCGCGTGGCGGCGACCATGGTGTGGCGGCCTCCGTTCGATCCGCCGGCGAAGTACGAGGTGTCGGGTCCGCGGCCGTACGCCTCGGCGATCAGCGCGTTCGCGAGCGGCGTGAGGGTGACCGCGGTGTTGTAGCCGAAGTCCAGGCGGGCCTGGCCGTCGTAGCCGAACGAGCCGTTCTGGGCCCCGGTGTGCCCCGCGTCGGAGCTGATGATCGCGAAGCCCTGCGCGAGACCGCTGCGCTCCTGACCGCCGGTGAAGTTGCCGAGCGCGGGGGCGACCGCGCCGTCGATGCCGCCGTTGCCCTGGTACAGGTAGCGACCGGCCCAGTCGGACGGCAGCCGCATCTCCCAGCCGATCGCGTAGCTGCGGCCGTCCTCGCCGACGCGCTCGTTGGTCTGCCCCGTGACGCGGCAGTGGTCCGGGGCGCCGGCCGGGGTGCCCGCCGGCACGAAGGTCGCGGACGTGATGCGGGTGCTGTCATAGCTGAACCCGATGAGCGACTCGCATTCGAGCAGCTCGCCGGGGGTCGCGGGGGCGACCTGGGGGATGGCGGGCGGGGGCGCCGCCGCGGCGACGGCGGGGGCCGATGCCAGCAGGATCGTGGCGGCCGCGACCGCCAGGGACCTCATGGTCTTCATCCGTTACTCCTCATTGAGTGGGATCGCCGACGCGTCATCGCGCCGACGATCCCGACGTTACTGCCCCGCGGGGCAGATGTGTGAGGTTGTCAATGATGAAGATCGCGAACCTTTTCGCGGGCGCCTACTTCCGGGTGCGGATCGTCTCGGTCTTCCACGGCTCGGCCGTTCCGGGCTGGTGCACGGGGCGGGCGGATCCCGTGTACCTCGCGCGCAGGTCGGCCTTGCGGATCTTGCCCGAGGCGGTGCGCGGGAAGTCGTCGACGATCACGGTGGTCTTCGGGATCTTGTAGCGGGCGATCTGGCCCGTCAGCCGCTCGACGACCTGCTCGGAGGTGAGCTCGGCGCCCTCGCGCAGCGACACGATCGCCCACGGCACCTCGCCCCACTTCTCGTCCGGCACGCCGATCACGGCCACGCCCGTGACGCCGTCGATGTCGGCGATGAGCTGCTCGACCTCGGCCGGGTAGATGTTCTCGCCGCCCGAGATGATCATGTCCTTGAGGCGATCGGCGATGTAGAGGAAGCCGTCCTCGTCGAGGTAGCCCATGTCGCCCGAGCGGAACCAGCCGCCCTCGCGGAAGGATTCCGCCGTCTTCTCCGGCTGGTTGTGGTAGCCGAGGAACACGTTCGGGCCCTGGATCTCGATCTCGCCGATCGTGCCGCGCGGCACCACCTGGCCGGCCTCGTTGGTGACGCGCACGTTGGTGAAGAAGTGCGGCACGCCGACGCTGCCCTGCTTGGAGCGGGTGAACTCGGCGGCCAGCGTCGTGGCGCCCGGCGATGTCTCCGTCATGCCGTAGCCCTGCGAGAACCCGAGGCCGCGCTCCTCCCACGCGTTGAGGATGCGGCTGGGCACGGCCGAGCCGCCGCAGGTGAGGCGACGCAGCGAGGAGATGTCGGTCGACGCCCAGTTCGGGTGGTCGACCAGGAGCTGGAACGTCGTGGGCACGCCGCTGAGCATGGTGATGCGCCGCGACTCGATCAGCTCCAGCGCGCGGCCGGCCTCGAAGCCCTTCTCGAGCACCATGGTCCCGCCCATGAGCACGATCGGCAGCGCGCCCATGCCGAGCGCCGCCACGTGGAACAGCGGCGAGATGAGCAGCGCGATCTCGCTGCGCGACACGTCGATGTCGATCGCGCAGTTCATCGCGCAGAAGGTGAGGTTGCGGTGGCTCAGCACGGCGCCCTTCGGCTTGCCCGTGGTGCCCGAGGTGTAGATGATCGCGGCGGGGTCGTCGAAGGCCATGTCGATCGCGACGCGGCCGCCGGTCGGGCGGGTCATGAGCTCGGGCAGACCGGGGAAGCCCGGCAGGCCGTCCTCGGTCGGGATGATGTGGGCGATGCCGGCGGCCTCGACGCCCGGCATCACCCGATCGGCGAAGTCGAGGTCGTAGACGAGGGCCCGGGAGCCGCTGTCGGTGAGCACGTGGGTGACCTCCGGCGGCGCCAGGCGGGTGTTGATCGGCACGAAGACGGCGCCGATCTGCGCGCAGGCGAACAGCGTGAACAGGAACTCGGGGCTGTTCTCGCCGATATACGCCACGCGATCGCCCTTGTGGATGTCGCGCACGTGCAGCACCTCGGCCACGCGATCCACGGCGTCCGCGAACTCGCGGTACGTGAACTGGCGCTCGCCGAAGACCAGCGCCAGCTTGTCGGGGAACTTCAGGCGCCGCTGACGGGTCCAGGCGCCGATGCCTTCGTCGTACATTCCTCGTGACCTCATCTTCGAGACGTTCGGGAGGGGACGTCGATGTCCCGGGGGAGGGATCCGGACCCGTGTCGGGCCCGGATCCCCGAAGGGGGTTTACGCGTAGTAGCGCTGCAGGCCGCGCGCGACCACGGCGGGACGCTCGCTGCCCTCGACCTCGATGGTCTGGTCGACGGTGATCTGCCAGCCGCCCTTGACCTCCTGCACGTCCGCGACGATCGCGTTCATGCGGATCTTGTCGCCCACCTTCACGGGCGAGACGAAGCGGACCTTGTCGAGGCCGTAGTTGACCTTGGTGGTCACGTTCGTGACGTCGATCAGCTCGCTCCAGAACTTCAGCGTGAGCGACAGGGTGAGGAAGCCGTGCGCGATGGGGGCGCCGAACGGGCTCTCGGCGAAGGCGCGCTCCGGGTCGACGTGGATCCACTGGTGGTCGTCGGTCGCGTCGGCGAAGATGTTGACGCGCTCCTGGGTGACCTCCATCCAGTCGCTCCAGCCCAGGTCGCGGCCGGCGAGGGAGCCGAGCTCGGCGTAGTCGATAACGGTGGTCATGCGTTGTTCTCCTTGATCGGGTGTTCAGACGAATGCGGAGGCGCCCGTGAGCGAGCGCCCGACGATGAGGGCGTTCACCTCGTGGGTGCCCTCGTACGAATAGATGGCCTCGGCGTCGGCGAAGAAGCGGGCGGCGTCGTGCTCGAGCAGGATGCCGTTGCCGCCCATCACCTCGCGGGCCAGCGCGGCGTTCTCGCGGGCCCGCTCGGCGGTGACCATCTTGGCCAGGGCCGAGTTCTCGTCGTTCCACACGCCGGCGTCCTGGTGGGCCGAGAGCGCGACGGTGAGGGCGACGCACGAGACGGCGTTGCCGAGCATGCGGGCGAGCTTCTCCTGGATGAGCTGGAAGCTCGCGATCGGGCGCCCGAACTGCGTGCGCTCGCGCGTGTAGCGCACGGCCGCATCGAGGGCGCCGGCGGCGACGCCGGCCGCCATCCACGCCACGTCCGAGCGCATGCGCCGCAGCAGCGCGGCGACGTCGCGCCACGAATTCACGCCCTGCGCGCGCATCGCCTCGGGCACCCGCACCCCCGTGAGGGTGATGTGCGCGTTCTGCATGGGGCGCAGCGACACCTTGCCGCCGATGACCTCGATGTCGACGCCCTCGGCGTGACGGTCCACGAGGAAGCACTTGACCTGGTCGTCGGCCTCGTCGCGCGCGAACACCGCGATCACGTCGGCCGTGTCGGCGCCGCCGATCCAGCGCTTGGCGCCGTCGATGACCCACTCATCGCCCTCGCGGCGCGCGCGGGTGGCCAGGCCTCCCGCGATGTCCGAGCCGTGCTCGGGCTCGGTGAGCGCGAACACGCCCTTCATGTCGAAGCGGCGCACCTTCGGGTCCCACTGCGCGGCCTGCTCGGGCGAGGACCCGTGGCGGGCGACCGCGCGGAACAGTCCCGCCTGCGCGTTGTACATCGTCGCGACCGAGGCGTCGATGCGCGCCAGGTGGAAGCTGCGGAAGCCGGCGAACATGCTGGAGTCCGCCTCCTCGGCGCTGACGCCGGCGGGCTCCATGAGGTTCAGCGGCACGAGCGTGCCCAGCACCTCGTCGGGCATCACGGCGCGCTCCCACGCGTCGTTCATCACGGGCCGGATGCGGGACTCGGCCTGCGCGACCATCTCGGCCAGCACCGCGCGGGCCGGCTCGCTCAGGTGCCGGTCGAAGCCGTAGCGGCCGAGCACCGGATCGAGCGTCTCGGTCACGACAGCCCCAGCAGCCGCGCCGCGTTGTCCTTCATGATGCCGGGCAGGACCTCGGGCTTGAACAGCTCGGCCTTCTCGGCATCGCCGATCCACCGGTCCGGCGTGAGGAGCGGGAAGTCCGAGCCGAACAGCACGCGGTCCTTGATGAGGGAGTTGGCGTAGCGCACGAGCTCCTTGGGGAAGTACTTCGGGCTCCACCCCGACAGGTCGATCCACGTGTTGTGCTTGTGCGTGGCGACCGACAGGGCCTCGTCCTGCCACGGCACCGACGGGTGGGCCATGATGATCTGCAGGTCGGGGAAGTCCGCGGCCACGGCGTCGAGATACATGGGGTTCGACAGCGACAGCCGCATGCCCCGGCCGCCGGGCATGCCGGCGCCGATCCCCGTCTGACCCGTGTGGAACAGCGCCACGAGCCCCGCGTCCTCGATCGCCTTGTACTGCGCGGCGAAGCGCTCGTCGTCGGGACGGAAGGCCTGCACCGTGGGGTGGAACTTGAAGCCCCGCACGCCGCGATCGATGAGCCGCAGGGTCTCGTCCAGCGCGTCCTCGCGGTTCGGGTCGACCGAGCCGAAGGGGATCAGCACGTCGGCGTGACGGGCGGCGCCGTCGACGATCTCGTCCATCGAGAGCGGCGCGTGGCCGAAGTTCGTCGTCGCGTCGACCGTGAACACCACCGCCGCCATGCGCCGGCTGCGGTAGTACTCGGCCACGCCGTCGATGTCGGGGCGCGGCCCGTCGGCGCGGAAGTACTTCGACGCGGCCTCCTGCAGGTCGGCGGGAAGCGACGAGTGGCCGTGATCGTCGACCTCGATGTGCACGTGCACGTCGATCGCGTCGATCGCCGCGAGGTCGATGGCGGTTTCGTAGCGGGTCATCGTGTGGCTCCGTTGCTCACGTGAAGGATCAGGCCTGGGGGCGGGGCTGCAGCTCCTCGGGCAGCGGCGGGAACGTCTCGCCCACGCTCTGCAGCTCGCCGACGGCCTCGGCGAAGCCCTCGCGCAGCGACTCGTAGGTCCAGCCGCCGTCGCGATACGCCGTGGCGACGGGCTCGGGGTGCGACCACAGCTGCAGGCGGTCGCCGCCGATGCCGATCGCCTGACCCGTGATGCCGGACGCCTCGTCCGAGGCGAGGTAGGCGATGAGCCCGGCGACGTCGGCGGCGGTGCCGAAGCCGAGGTCGTGGCGGAAGAACGACGGCATGGGCTCGCCCTTCGCGTCGGCCTCGACGGCGGCGGCGAAGTAGGGGACCGTCGCGGTCATCGCCGTGGCGGCCACGGGGATGACGACGTTGGCGGTGATGCCGGCCTTCTTGAACTCCAGCGCCCACGTGCGCACCATGCCGGCGATGCCGGCCTTGGCGGCGGCGTAGTTGGTCTGGCCGAAGTTGCCGCGCTGACCGGTGGGCGAGCCGATGCAGATGATGCGGCCGGGGGTGCCGGCCTCGCGCATGCGGGTGGCCGCCTCGCGCACCACGGTGAACGTGCCGCGCAGGTGCACGTTGATGACGAGGTCGAAGTCCTCGTCGCTCATCTTCCACGTCACGGTGTCACGCAGCACGCCGGCGTTCGTCACGACGATGTCGAGGCCGCCGTAGGTGTCGTAGGCGGCGTCGACGAGCTTCTTGGCCGTCTCGGTGGGGCCGACCGGCGCGACGACGGCGCTCGCGGTGCCGCCCGCCTGCTCGATCGAGGCAACGGCCTCGGCGGCGGTGGCCTCGTCGACGTCGTTGATGATCACCGACGCGCCCTGGCGCGCCAGCTCCTGGGCGTAGGCCAGGCCGAGCCCGCGGCCCGAACCGGTGACGATGGCGACTTTGCCCTGCAGCGACATGGAGACACTCCCTCGTGATCAGATCCACGCTTCCGTGGCCGTGACCATGACAGCGCATTCCCTTGAGAATGTCAACGATTGATCCCGGGGCGTGGAAGGGTATCGTCTTCGTATGGCGCAGACGACAATGGGCGCGGTCATCGACGACCTGAGTTTCCTTCTCGCGCGCGCCAACGCCGTCTCGCTCGAGGCCGCCTCCGCCGCGCTGCGGCCGTTCGGTCTCAAGCCGCGCTCGTACTCGGTGCTCGCCCTGGCGCTGAGCGACCACCGGCCCTCGCAGCGCGAGATCGCGGAGTACCTCCGGCTCGACCCCAGTCAGGTGGTGGCGCTCGTCGACGACCTGCAGTCGCGCGGCCTCGTCGAGCGCGAGACCGATCCCAGCGATCGCCGCGCGAAGGTCGTCACCGCCACGGTCGACGGGGCGCGGCTGTTCGCGACCGCGGGCGCACGCGTGCGCCAGGCCGAGCGCGAGGTCTTCGGGGTGCTCGACGACGCCGAGCGCGCCATGCTGCGCAAGCTCATCGACCGGGTCGCGTTCCCCGCCTGACCCGCGCGGATCGCCGAAGGTCACCGGGCGATCACAATCATTGACACATTCAACGTGTTGTCGTTGAATGAACGCACCCGGCCCGCAACCAGCGGGTGCTCTCAGTCACAAAGGAGTTTCTGAGCCATGGCTCGTTTCCGTATCGCAGCAACGATCGGCGCCCTCGCGGCGGCCGGCCTCCTTCTCGCCTCCTGCAGCTCCGGCTCGCCCAGCGGCGGCGCCCCCAGTGAGTCCGCCGGCGGCGGCTCCGAGGAGCTCACCCCCATCACCGTCGGCCTGCTCACGATCGCCCCCTCCGCGGCCGTGGAGTACGGCATCCAGAACGGGATCTTCGAAGAGCACGGCCTCGACGTCGAGACCTCGATCGCCCAGGGCGGCGCCGCCATGCTGCCCGCCGTCTCGACCGGCCAGATCGACTTCGGCGTCGGCAACCCGCTCTCGGTGCTCACCGCCGCGAGCCAGGGCATCGACGTGCGCATCACCAGCGGCTACTCGTTCTCGCTCGAGGAGGGCGACGACATCAACGCCGTCGTCGCGAAGGCCGACTCGGGCATCACGACCTGGGCCGACCTGGAGGGCAAGACCGTCTCGGTCAACGCCGTCAACACCCAGGGCGACCTGACGATCAAGGACTCGGTGGCCCAGGACGGCGGCGACCCCGACGCGGTGAACTTCTCGGAGATCGCGTTCCCCGACGCGCTCGCGCAGCTCGACGCCGGCAACGTCGACGCCGTGTGGATCCCCGAGCCGTTCCTGGGCGGCGCGCTCACGCAGCCCGAGGAGTACACGGTCGTCGGCTACCCCAACCAGAACTCGCTGCCGGGCCTGCCCACGATGGTGACCTTCGCCTCCGGCGCGGTCGTCGAGGACACCGAGACGCTCGAGAAGTGGCGCTCGGCGATCACCGACGTGCTCGAGACCGTCAACGGCGACCCGGAGGGCTTCGCCGCCGTCATCGCGGAGTTCACCGGCATGCCGGAGGCCACGGCCCTCGAGCTGCGCCTCGAGCGCCTCTCGGGCGAGCTCGACCCGCAGGTCATCACCGACCTCAGCGCGCTGGCCGCCGAGTACGGCTTCATCGAGAGCGAGCCCGACCTCGACGTCGTGATCGCCGAGTAACACCCGCCCGCTCGACCCGAACGGAGCATGTCGACGTGACTGCTGCACCCGACACGGTCACCCGTGTCGTCCAGACGGCGCAGCGCCGGAGCAGGCGGCGGGCCTACAGGCCCCGCCGCCTGCTCCTCGGCCTCGCCGGAATCCTGATCCTCCTCGCGGTGTGGGAGATCGTCTCGCGCACCGGGATCATCGATCCGCGGTACTTCCCGCCGGCGACGGCCGCGCTGGCGCAGCTGGGCGTGAACGCCACGCTGACCGGCTTCTGGTCGGCGGTGGGCGCCACCGTCGGCACGTGGGCGCTCGGCATGCTCATCGCCTTCCTCATCGCCGCACCGCTCGGCGTCGTCATCGGGCTCTCGCCGTTCCTGACGCGCCTGACCCGGTCGACGGTCGAGTTCCTCCGGCCGATCCCGTCGGTGGGCCTGATCCCGCTCGCGACCCTCGTGTTCGCGGTGCCGCTGCAGCAGAGCCTGCTGATCGTCGTGTACGGGGCGTTCTGGCAGATCTTCGTGCAGGTGCTCTACGGCGTCGCCGACGTCGACTCGGTCGCCATGGCGACGGCCCGCAGCTACGGGTTCTCGTGGATCCAGCGGGTGCGCGACGTCGTGTTCCCCACGATGCTGCCGTACCTGGTCACGGGCGTCCGTCTCGCGTCGGCGGTGGCGCTGATCCTCACGATCACCGCCGAGCTCGTCATCGGCGGCGACCTGGCCGGGCTCGGCCGCGAGGTCGCGCTCTCGCGCGACGCCGGCCTCTACGAGTCCACCTATGCGCTCGTGATCGCGACCGGGCTGCTCGGCGTGATCATCAACCTCGCGGTGCGGTTCGGGGAGCGCCGCCTGCTGTCGTGGCACCAGTCCGTTCGAGGGGAGGCGTGATGCGCAAGCCGCTGGTCGCCGTGGCGTACGCGCTCGGCCTGCCCCTGGTCCTCATCGCGCTGTGGTGGGTGCTGTCGCAGGGCTCGACGAGCCCGTTCGTGCCGAAGCCCGTGCCGCTGGTGACGACGTTCATCGACACCTGGATGGGCGACAAGCTCCTCACCGACGTGCTGCCGAGCCTCGGACGGTTCGTCGTGGGCACCACGCTGGCGATCGTCCTGGGCATCGTCATCGGCCTCGGCGTCGGCCTCAACCTCACGCTGCGCTCGCTCACCGAGCCCGCCTTCGAGTTCTTCCGCGCCGTGCCGCCGCCGATCCTCATCCCGATCCTCGGCCTGATCATCGGCGTCGGCGACGAGATGAAGGTCGCCGTGATCGTGCTGGGCGCGATCTGGCCGGTGCTGCTGAACACGATCGAGGGCGTGCGCGCCGCCGACTCCGTGCAGACCGAGACCAGCCGCTCCTACGGCATCTCCGGGTTCAACCGCCTGCGCTACCAGGTGGTCCCCTCCGCCGCCCCGCAGATCCTCGCGGGCGTGCGCCAGGCCCTGCCGATCGGGATCATCCTCATGGTGATCAGCGAGATGTTCTTCTCGTCGTCCGGTCTGGGCTTCTCCATCATCGAGTTCCAGCGCCGGTTCGCGATCGCCCCGATGTGGTCGGGCATCGTGCTGCTGGGACTCATCGGTTTCGCGGTCTCGATGCTGTTCAAGCTCGTCGAGCGCCGCCTCCTGCGCTGGTACTACGGACTGAAGGACATCGAGAATGGCTCCTGACATCGACATCACCGCCGGCCTGGGCAAGGGCCGCACGCTGCCGGAGGGCGAGGCGCTGCTCTCGGTCCGCGGCGTGAAGAAGGTGTACGAGACCGACGGCGGCGGCATCGAGGCCGTGCGCGACCTCACCTTCGACCTCGGCAAGAACGAGCTCGTGTGCCTGGTGGGGCCGTCGGGCTCCGGCAAGACGACGCTGCTGAAGTGCATCGCCGGCCTGCTGGAGCCGACCAGCGGCACGGTCACGCTCGACGGCAAGAAGGTCACCGGTCCGCCGAAGAAGATGGCCGTCGTGTTCCAGGAGTACGGCCGCTCGCTGTTCCCCTGGCTGCGCGTGGCCGACAACGTCGAGCTGCCGCTGAAGAACGCGGGCGTCGCGAAGGCCAAGCGCCGCGAGCTCGTGGCCGAGGCGCTCGAGAGCGTGGGTCTGACCCACGCGGCGCGGCAGTACCCGTGGCAGCTGTCGGGCGGCATGCAGCAGCGCGTGGCGATCGCCCGCGCGATCGCGTACCAGCCCGAGGTGCTGCTCATGGACGAGCCCTTCGCCGCGGTCGACGCGCAGACCCGCGCCGACCTGGAGGACCTCGTCCGCTCGATCCGCGAGCGCCTGGGCGTGACGGTGCTGTTCGTCACGCACGACATCGACGAGTCGGTCTACCTCGGCACCCGCGTGATCATCCTCTCCTCGTCGCCCACCGTGGTGCAGGAAGACCTCGTGATCGACCTGCCCGAGCAGCGCGATCAGCTCGAGACGCGCGCGCTGCCGCGATTCACCGAGCTGCGCCACCACGTGTACGAGCAGATCCAGCTCGCGAAGCAGGGCTTCCGCCCGGATGACACCCGCGTCGGCTGACGGTCCGGGCGCGGCGACCCGCCCGGGCCTCACCCCGGGACTGATCGCCGCGCTCGGCTTCGTCGGCATGGCCGGCGCCGTCTCGACCGACCTCTACCTGCCGTCGTTCCCGAGCCTGCAGGCCGATCTCGGCATCACCGAGGCGGCCGTGCAGCTCACGCTCACGGCGTTCCTCATCGGCGCGGCCGGGGGGCAGTTCGCGGTGGGCACCGTCTCCGACGCCCTCGGCCGCCGCCGCACGCTGGTCATCGCCCTGGGCCTGTTCTCGCTCGTCGGGTTCGCCGCCTCCGCCGCGCCCACGATCGAGTGGCTCATCGCGCTGCGGCTGCTCCAGGGGCTCACGGGATCGGTCGGTGCCGCGCTGGCCCGGGCGATCGTCGCCGACCTCGAGCAGGGCGAGCGGGCGGCCCGCGGCATCAGCATCCTCATCGCGATGATGGGCCTCGGGCCGGTGTTCGGCAGCCCGCTCGGCGCCGTGCTCACGCAGTGGGGCGGCTGGCGCCTGGCGCTGGTCGGCCTGGCGACCGTGGCGACGGCGATGTTCGTCGTCGCGCTGCTGTGCATCCCCGAGAGCCTGCCCCGCGAGCGCCGGCACCCGGCGCGGATCGGCGCGCTGCTGCGCAACCTCGGGCTGCTCGCCCGCGACGGCGCCTTCCTCGGCTTCGCGCTCGCCTACGCCCTGTCGTACGGCGCGATGATGGTGTACTTCGGCTCGTCGTCGTTCGTGGTGCAGCGGGTGCTGGGCGAGTCGACGCTCGTGTACTCGCTCACGTTCGTCGCCAGTTCGATCGCCTTCGTCCTCGGCGGCCTGCTCAACGGACGCCTCGTGCGCCGCCACGGCGCGCACGCGATGATCCGGATCGGGCAGGGGCTCTCGCTTGTCAGCGCGCTGGCGCTCGTGGCGATCACCCTGGCCGGCGGCCTGTCGCTGTGGGCGTGGATCGTGCTCACGTGCGTCTTCGAGGCGGGCTGCGCCATGGGCATGAGCAACGGATCCGCCCTCACCCTGCGGCGGGCCGCGATCGCCGCGGGCGCGGGCTCCGCCGCGCTGGGCCTGTTCCAGTTCGGCGTGGCGGCGGTCGTCTCGCCGATCGGGGGCCTGTGGGGCAGCGGCACCGCGCTGCCGACCGTGATCGGCATGGCGGGCGTCACGCTCCTCGCGATCGCCGCCGCGGCCGTCGGCCGCGCCCTGGAGCGCCGCGCCTGACGCCCCGGCCTCGACTCCGCGGCTTCGCCGCTGCGCTCGACCCGTCTCCGCTTCGCGGCTGCGCCGCTCCGGTCGACGAGCCGTGTGGCGTGTGGCGCGTGACGTGCCGTGACCCCGGCGGGCTCGTCGACCGAGCGAAGCGAGCGGAGACGGCTCGAGCGCAGCGCAGCGGAGTCGAGAGCGGAGCGGCCGGTCGGTGCAGGGGGACGCTCCGGTCGACGAGCCGTGTGGCGTGTGCCGCGTGACGTGCCGTGACCGCGTACGGCTCGTCGACCGAGCGGAGCGAGCGGAGACGGCTCGAGCGAGGAGCGCAGCGACGAGTCGAGAGCGGGCCCAGGTCCTCAGCGCAGGTCGATCACCGCGTCGTTGACCTCGGTCGCGGGGCGGTCCCACAGGGCGGCGAACTCCGTCGCGAGGCGATCCTCGAGGCCCGCGAGCTGGGTGACGCGGAAGATCGTGGCGGCGCCGGTCTGCTCGGCCTGCGCGTCGCGGGAGTGCTTGGCGAAGCCGTGGGCGAGGGCACGGGTCCAGGCCTCGGCGGCGGCCTTCACCGCGGCGTAGTTCGCGCCGCCGGCGAGCGGGCGGGCGACCGCGGTCGACGACACCACCGCCAGGCGGGCGGCGGGCGAGGCGATCAGCTGCGGCCAGAGCGCGCGCGACACGTGGCGCCACGCGGTCAGCGAACTCTCGAGCACCGCCCAGTCGGCGTCGGTCTGGCCAGGGATGCCCCCGCCGCCGCGCCAGCCGCCCACGAGGTGCAGCACGCCGTCGATCTCGCGGAGGTCGGTCGCCAGTCGATCGACCGCGGCCTCGTCGGTGAGGTCCATGGCGAACGTGTCGAAGCCCTCGTCGGCGAAGGCGGCAAGCTTGTCGGCGCTGCGCCCGGCGACGATCGCGTGGGCTCCCGCCTCGCGCAGCCGCCGCGCGGCCGCCCATCCCGCCTCGCTCGTGCCGCCGGCCAGCAGCACCCGTCGTCCCGACACCGCGCTCATGACCACAGCGTAGGCGCGAGCGTCTCGGGAGCGCTCAGCCCAGGCGGATGACCCGATCGGTCGGGGCGAGGTCCGCGGCGCGGTGCGAGACGAGCACGGTGATGCGCTCGCTCGAGGCGCGGCGGATGTCGCCCATCATCGCCGCGGCCGTCGGGGCGTCGAGGTGCGCCGTTGGCTCGTCGAGCAGCAGCACGCCGGCGCGGCTGAGGAGCGCGCGCGCCACGGCGAGGCGCTGGCGCTCGCCGCCCGAGAGCGCGGATCCGGACGGTCCGACCCGGGTGTCGAGGCCGTCGGGCAGCGCGGCGAGCAGCTCGCCGAGCCCGGCGCGCGTCAGCGCCGCGCGCAGGTCGGCGTCGCTCGGGGCATCGGATCGGTCGCGGGCGAGGAGCAGGTTGCCCCGCAGCGTCGAGTCGAACACGTACGCCTCCTGCGGGCACCACGCCACGCGCGTGCGCCACGCGTCGGCGTCGAGCAGGGGCAGCGGCGTGCCGTCGGCGCGGACCTCGCCGGCCGCGGCGGGCAGCGCGCCCAGGAGCACCGACAGCAGCGTGGACTTGCCCGACCCGCTGGGGCCGTGCAGCACGAGCCATTCGCCCGCGGCGACCCGGCCCGACAGGTCCTCGAACACCGGACGAGCGGTGCCGGGGTAGCGGACGGCCACGCGATCGAGCTCGAGCATGCGGACCGGATCGGCCGGCTCGCGGTCACCGGTGAGGGCCGGCGGGGTCGGCTCGAGCACCGGGCCGAGGCGGGCGAGCACCGCGCGGAGCACGGGCAGGCGGTGCACCGCCCCGATCAGTGCGCCGATCGGCTCGAGCGCGGCGAGGGCGAGCAGCGCGACGACGGCGACCTGTTCGGCGGGCAGCCCGGGGGCGAGAACCGCGGCCGCGGCCGCGAGCAGCGACATGGCGAAGGTCGCGACCGCGAGGCCCAGGCCGGATCCCCAGGCCGCCGATCGCTCGGCGCGCGCCAGGCGCTCGGCCGCGGCGTCGAGCCGCGCGAGGGCGGCCGGAGCCGCGCCGTTGCCGCGGAGGTCGTCGGCCGCGTGCGCGAGGGCGGCGGTGCCCCGCACGATCGCCGAGCGCTCCCGCACGCCCGCGGCGCCCGCACCGCGCTCGGCCGTGAGCGCGAGGGCCGCGCCGATCACCGCCGCGAGCGTCAGCGTCGCGCCCACGGCCGCCGTCAGCGGCGGCGCGACGAACCACGTCGCCGCGGTGATGCCCGCGATCGAGAGCACCCCGATCGCGATCGGCGGCAGCGCGCGCGGCAGCTGGTCGCGCAGCTCGTCGGCCAGGGTGACGAGGTAGTCCACGGGCGTGCCGCCCTCGAGCAGCCGCCGCGACCCGGCGCCGCGCGACGCGATCGCCCGCCACAGTCGCACGCGGAGGGCATCGATCACCCGGAAGGCGGCATCGTGCGTCGACAGCCGCTCCACGTACCGCCCGACGGCCCGCCCGATCCCGAAGAAGCGGACCCCGACGATCGCCACGAGGAGGTACATGATGTACTCCTCCTCGCTCGCCCGCACGATGAGCCAGCCCGACACCGCCGTGAGCGACAGGCCCATTCCCGTCGCGACGAGGCCGAGCAGGATCGCGCCGATCCAGCGCCAGCGGGCGGGGGAGATCACGCTTGCGAGCGTGGCGCAAGCTTTCGACTCGTCGCTGCGCTCCTCGCTCAAGCCGTCTCGGCTCGCTTCGCTCGCTCGACGAGCCGCGGGTTCGGGATCGTCGACCGCAGCGGCGGCGCCGCGGAGCGGAGACGGGTCGAGCGGAGCGCGAAGCGCGGAGTCGAGACCGGCCGCACCGATCGGCACCGTGCGCGTGGCCAGGGCGAGGGTCTCGGGCTCGTGGGTGGCAAGCACGACGGTGGCGCGGTCGGCGCGGCGACGGATCGCGGCGCGGACCCGGTCGGCCGAGGCGGTGTCGAGATGCGCGGTCGGCTCGTCGAGCACGAGAAGCGTGGCGCCGTCGTCGACCCGCGCGAGGGCGCGGGCGACGGCCAGGCGCCGCTGCTCGCCGGGGCTCAGCTCGGCGACGGCGGCATCGGCGAGGTGGCCGAGCCGGAGCTCCGCGAGCGCCGCGTCCGGGTCGGTTGCACCGTAGAGCGCGAGCTCCGCGCGGGGCGTGGCGGCGAAGGGCCGCGGCGCCTGCGGCGACCACGCCACCGAGGCCGGGTCGACGCCCTCGATCGCGCCGTCGATCTCGGCGTCGGCGGGCAGCGATCCCGTGAGCGCGGCGAGCACGGTCGACTTGCCCGACCCGCTCGGCCCGGTGACGGCGACGATGCCGTCGAGGTCGGCGTCGAGGCCCTCGATGACGGGGGAGGGGCGCCCGGCGTAGCGGATGGAGAGGTCGCGGATGCGGACGTCGGCGCGGGGCGCGTCGGTTTCGACTCCGGCGCTGACGCGCCTTCGCTCAACCCGTCTCGGCTCGCTTCGCTCGCTCGACGACTCGTGGGGGGCTGGCCGCTCGTCGAGCGGAGCGCGCAGCGCGGAGCCGAGCCGGGCCGCTTCGAGCCGATCCACGCGCACGTCCCGGCGCCCGGGCTCGCCCAGCAGCGCCGTCACCCGCGTGAGCGCCGACAGGCCGTTCTGCGACGCGTGGAACGCCATGCCCACGTCGCGCAGCGCCGCGTAGATCTCGGGTGCGAGGATGAGCGCGAGCAGCGCGGGCTCGAGCGTGACCGTGTCGTAGAGCAGGCGCAGGCCCAGGAACACGGCGATCACGGCCACCGAGAGCGTGGCGATCAGCTCGAGCGCGAGCGCCGAGAGGAACGCGGTGCGCAGCGTGCCGAGCGTGCGCTCGCGGTACTCCCGCTGGATCCCGTCGAGCGAGCGGGTCTGCTCCTCGACGCGGCCCAGGCCCACGAGCACGGGCAGCCCGCGCGCCAGTTCGGTGAGGTGATCGGCCAGCCGCGTCAGGGCGGTCGTGGCCTCGTCGGTCCGCTCCTGCGTGTGCCGCCCGATGAGGATCATGAACACCGGGATGAGCGGCACGGTGAGCACCACGATCAGCGCGCTCACCCAGTCCGCGCCGAGGATCCGCAGCCCGATGACGATCGGGATCGCGACAGCGCCGATCATCGACGGCAGGCTCTGCGTGTAGTAGTCGTCGAGGTCGTCCAGGCCCTCCGAGGCGAGCACGATCACGCCGCCCTGCTTCTCGGCACCGGCCGCATCCGCGCCGCCGGCCGCGATGCGCCGCCACAACCGCGCCCGCAGATCGCGCTTGACGGCGATCGCCACCCGCTGCACTGCCACCTGCGTGGCCCAGCCGGCCACGGCGCGCAGCAGCGCCCCGCTCGCGCCGAGCAGGAGGATCAGCCGCGCGTCGACGTCGCCGGCCTGCAGCCCGGCGATGCCGCGCGCGACGGCATCCGCCACGAGCACGAGCCCCACGGCCTTGAGCACCGCGAACAGCCCCAGCCACAGCAGCCGCACCGGCGGAACGGGGCCGAGGTCGGGGCGCGCGGATGCGCGGGCGGGGGCGGGGGCCGCCCACGGATCGCGCCCCGCGGTCTCCGCGCCGTTCGCTGCGCTCACTCTGCTCGACCCGTCTCCGCTGCGTTCCCCGCGCCCACCCCGGCCGACGAGCGCTCCTGCCATGGCTGCGCCGAATCTACCGCGACGACTTCTCGCGCAGCACGGCCGGGATGAAGTCGTGTGCGTCGGGGATCATGCCGGGCGAGAGGCGCTTACGGAACACCCAGTACGACCAGGCCTGGTAGACGATCACGATCGGCAGGCCGATCGCGGCGACGACGGTCATCACCGTGAGGGTGTAGCTGCCGCTCGCGGCGCTCCACACCGTGAGCCCGTTGGCGGGGTCGAGCGTCGACGGCAGCACGTAGGGGAACATGCCGGCGAAGATCGCGCCGGCACCGAAGAGCACGAACCCGGCGTAGCCGAGGAAGGCCCTGCCCTCGCGCCGCGCGCGGGCGGAGACCCAGCCGAACCCGAGGCTCGCCACGGCCAGCGCCACGAGCGCCCACGAGAGGATCGTGCCGCCGTCGTGGGTGAACTGCACCCACAGCGCCCACAGCGCACACGGCACGAGCAGCAGCGGCGCCCACGTGGCCGAGAACCGCGCGGCCCGCTCGCGGATGGCACCGTCGGTCTTCAGCGCGAGGAACGTCGATCCGTGCACGAGCGCGAACCCGACCACGCCGAGCCCGCCGAGGATGGCCGGCACGGTCAGCCAGACGAAGGGGTGGCCGACGCGATCGCCGTTGGCATCGAGCGGCAGCCCCGTCGAGGTGATCGCCAGGGCCGCGCCGATGCAGAACGCCACGACGAGCGATCCCCAGCCGAGGGCGCGGGTCCACACGGCGCGCCAGCGATCGGAGTGCACCTTGCCGCGCCACTCCATCGCCACGGCGCGCAGGATGAGCCCGAGCAGCGTGATCGTCAGGGGCAGGTAGAGCGCGCTGAACAGCGAGGCGTACCAGAGCGGGAACGCCGCGAAGATCGCGGCACCGGCGGTGATGAGCCACACCTCGTTGCCGTCCCACACGGGGCCGATCGTGTTGATCATCGTGCGCCGCTCGCCCTCGTCCTTCGCCGAGAACAGCTGCAGCATGCCCACGCCGAGGTCGAAGCCCTCGAGCAGCAGGAATCCCACCCAGAGCACCGCGATCGCGATGAACCAGACGACGGGAAGCGGTTCCATGATCGTTCTCCTTCGCAGTCCGGATCAGTAGGCGAACGCGAGCACGTCGTCTCGCCGCTCGCGGTCGGTCGGGTCGTCGGGGTCATCGTCGTGCGGGGCGAGCTCGGGCATGGCCGAGACCACGCCGCCGCGCACGTACTTGGTGAGCAGGCCGATCTCGACCACCGCGAGGACGCCGTAGATCGCGGTGAGCGAGATGACCGAGAAGAGCAGCTCGCCGGCGGTCACCCCGGGCGAGACGGCCGCGGCGGTGAAGATGAACACGCCGTCCACGCCCGACGGGTCGGGGTTGGGCGCGACCGTGAACGGCTGCCGGCCGATCTCGGTGAAGATCCAGCCCGCGATGTTGCCGGCGAAGGGCGCGATGATCCCGACGAGCGCGAGCCGCATGATCCCCTTCGACGCCGGCACGGTGCCCTTGCGCGTCAGCCACAGCGCCACCACGGCGGCGAACGCGACGATGCCGCCCAGGCCGATCATGAGGCGGAACGCCCAGTAGGTGACCCACATCGGCGGCACGTACTGCACCTCCGCGCCGGCGTGCTCGCCGTAGAGGGCGTCGTCGGGGATCGTCTCGCCGTACTGGTCGACGTACTGCACCTCGAGGTCGCTGATGCCGGGCATCTCCGCGCCCCACTCGTTGGTGCCGAGGAAGCCGAGCAGACCGGGGACCTCGATGAGGGTGACGACGTCCTCGCAGTCGGTGGTGCCGGGGTCGCCGATCGAGAGGATCGAGAACGACGATCCGGTGTGGCAGGCCGCCTCGGCCGAGGCCATCTTCATCGGCTGCTGCTCGTACATGAGCTGGCCCTGCCAATGACCGGTGAGACCGGTGCCGAGGAAGCCGACGATCGCCACCACCGCGCCGAAGCGCAGCGAGGTGAACCACACGCCGTGATCCTTCTCGTCGCGGCCCGTCACGCTCGGCGCCGAGCCGACCACGACGAAGCCGTTCGCGTCGACGGTGTCGATGCCGTCGTGGCGGCGGCGCCACAGGTGGTACCAGCTGATGCCGAGCAGGAACATGCCGCCCACGATGAGCGAGCCGAAGAGGGTGTGCGTGTAGGCCGCCAGCGCGGTGTTGTTCGTGAGCACCGCCCAGATGTCGGTCATGACGGGGCGGCCGTCGGCGCCCATTTCGACGCCCACCGGGTGCTGCATCCACGAGTTGGCGACGATGATGAAGTACGCCGAGACCCACGAGCCGATCACCGCGATCCACAGCGCCATGAGGTGCAGGCCCTTGCGCAGGCGGCCCCAGCCGAAGATCCACACGCCGAGGAAGGTCGACTCGGCGAAGAACGCGAGCAGGCCCTCGAGCGCGAGCGGGGCCCCGAACACGTCGCCGACGAACCGCGAGTACTCGCTCCACGCCATGCCGAACTGGAACTCCTGCACGAGGCCCGTGGCCACGCCCAGGATGAAGTTGATGAGGTAGAGCTTCCCCCAGAACTTCGTCATGCGCAGGAACCGCTCGTCGCCCGTGCGGACCCAGCGGGTCTGCAGGATCGCGACCGTCATTCCCAGGCCCAGCGTGAGCGGGACCATGAGGAAGTGGTACACGGTCGTGATGCCGAACTGCCAGCGGGCGATGTCGAGCGGATCCACCGCTGCCCCTTCCGATCGAGTGATGCGTCCCTCGGATTCTACGCGGCGTAGAACTAGTTCGACAGGCCCTAGAAGAAAATATTTCGACCGTGTGTAGAACATCTTCGGCCGCGGGTAGAATAGGGGCTCGTCTGAGTGCCGGAAAGGGGTGGGTGATGGCGAATCTCGGAGACCTGGAGCGGGCCGTCATGGACGTCGTCTGGAACGCGGACGAGCCCCTCACCGCCTACGACGTGAAGGACGCGCTCGAGGCGGCGGGCCGCGAGCTCGCGGCGACCACGCTGCTGACCGTCCTGTCGCGGCTCGACAAGAAGGGCTTCGTGGCGTCGGACCGCTCGGCCCGCCCGCACAAGTACCGCGCCCTCGCCTCGCGCGAGGACCACATGGCCGAGCTCATGCACGAGGTGCTCGGCGTCGCCGACGACCGCAGCGCCGTGCTGGCTCGCTTCGTCGGCGGCGTGTCCGAGGAGGACGCCGCCACGCTGCGCCAGCTCCTCTCCGGCTCGCACTGATCCGAGCGCGACCTACGCGCTGAGCCGCCGGAACCGGTCCTGCATGCGATCGCGCCGCGAGGACGCCTTCGCGGTCTGGTCGGTGCCGAGGGATCCCGTGCCGGCGACCTTGAGGATCGCCCGGGCGAGCGTCTCGTCCGGCTGGGTGCGGCGGGCGACGTCGTCGGCGAGCATCTCGACCAGGGCCGACACCTCGGTCTCTGCCCTGGCCGCGATGGGGAACCAGGGGAGGGCCTGACGCCAGGCCTTGAACGCGACGAGCAGGATCTCGTGGCGCTGCTCCACGTGCGCGCGCTCGTGCGCGGTGACGGCGGAGAGCTCGTCATGGTCCAGCTCGTCGAGCAGGCCGCGACTGAGGACGGTGACCGATCCGACCCCGCGCGGGAGGCAGTAGGCGACGGGTGCCGCGTCGTCGAGCACGCGCGTCCGGGTGCGCTCGGGGTCCGGGGTGCTCAGGAGCAGGAGCAGCTCCAGGTGGCGTCGGCGCTGCCGCTCGAACGACACCATCGCGGCGATCAGGTGCCCCAGCAGATAGAGCGCCAGGGCGATCGCGGGGAGGCCGGCAAGCAGGGGGTGAGCGGGCGCGATCGCGACTCCCAAGAGCCAGAGCGCGCCGATCATCGAGAACCCACCGGCCAGGGCGATGCCCTGCCAGAGCAGCAGCGCGACGACGGGGTGACGGGGCGGCCACGCCGCCCGCGACAGCGCGATCGGCACCGGCCATGCCAGGACGACGGCGACGAGGGCGCACGCGGCGGCGATCAGCAGATCGGCCGCCGTTTCGCTCACCCGTCAAGCCTATGCGGCGGAATGCGTCCGGCGGCGGAGTCCTCGGGCCGGCCCGCACAACGACGGCAGAATCGGCCGCTCCCTCCTCTCGGCCTCGATTCGGGCGCGGCGCCCGCGGATGGCCGTCGTTGTGCGGGCGCAACCGGGTTCAGTCCCGGATGAGGCGGATCGTCGCCCGCTCCAGCGCCAGCTGGCGCGCGTCGGCGTCGGGATGGCGGCGCCGCACCGCGCGCTCGATCGTGCGGCCTTCCTCGAAGGCCGACACCACGCGCGGGTCGACGTACGAGGCGCGCGCCACCGCCGGGGTGTTGCCGAGGAACGCCGCCACCTCGCGCATCGTCGCCGCGATCGCGCGCTTGCGCGCCGTGGCCGAGGCGCCCTCGACGTGGTTCTCGGCGAGATGGGTGGCGGCCAGCACCGTGCCGTGCCAGGTGCGGAAGTCCTTGGCGGTCGCGTCGGTCCCGGTGGAGGCGCGCACGTAGTCGTTGACGAGGGCAGGCGTCAGCCGGCGCCAGCCGTCCGGGCCGCGGAAGGCCAGCAGCGCGGCCTCGTCGTCGCGCCGCCGGCGCATGGTCTCGATCGCCGTGCACACCGGCTCGTCGTCGATCTCGATGCGGTGGGTGATCCCCGACTTGCCGGTGAAGCGGAACACGAGCACACCCCCGGTGCGGCGCACGTGCGCGCGCTCGAGGGTGGTGAGCCCGTAGCTGCCGTAGCGATCGCCGTACACGTCGTCGCCGATCCGGAAGCAGCCGAGATCGAGCAGTCGCACCGCGACGGCGCAGGCGCGCTCCTGCGGCATGCCGTCGCGCGCGAGATCCTCGAGCAGCCGCGGCCGGGCGCGGCCCAGCGCGGCCCCGAAGTCGAGCACGCGGTCGAACTTGGCGGCGTCGCGTCGCGCCCGCCACTGCGGGTGATAAAGGTACTGCCGCCGCCCGGCGTCGTCCGTGCCGACCGCCTGCAGGTGCCCGTTCTCGTGCGGCGTGATCCACACGTCCCGCCACGCGGGCGGGATCGCCAGCGCGCGGATCCGCTCGACCGCCTCCTCGGGCAGGCGCGAGCCGTCGCGATCGAGGTACACGAAGCCGCGCCCGGCCTTGCGCCGCGTCCACCCGGGCTGATCCGGGAACGTGCGGCGCAGACGGACCATGCCGCCAGTATCGCGCGGCCCCGGGCCGCCGTCGCGGGGTTGACACCGCTGGACGGGGTTTGCGGTCTCGCTCTCGACTCCGCTGCGCTTCGCTCGAGCCGTCTCCGCTCGCTTCGCTCGGTCGACGAACCCGGGTGGTTATCGCTCGTGTCGCGCCATAGGCATCACGGCTCGTCGACCGGAGCGCGAAGCGCGGAGTCGAGACCGATGCCGCACGCACTTGCTCTGCGCTCACTTCGCTCGACGAGCCCGGGGGGGGGGGGGGGGGGGTTGTCGCTCGTGTCGCGCCGCGAGCACCACGGCTCGTCGACCGGAGCGCGAAGCGCGGAGCGGAGACGGGTCGAGCGCAGCGCCGCAGGCGCGGAGTCGAGACCGACGCCGCACGCCCGGGGTCAGCGGTCGAGGCGGTCGAACACGTGGCGGTCGCGGCCCACCGCGATGCCGAGGGCGATCTGCACCACGGCGTTGACGGTGAGGAAGGTCCACGAGGCGGCCCAGCCGCCCGTGGCCGTGTGCAGCGCGCCGAACGCGATCGGCGCCATCGCCGCGATCACGTAGCCCACCGACTGCGCCATGCCCGACAGCGCCGACGCGGTGTGGTGGTCGCGGGCGCGCGTGGCCATGAGCGTGAGTGCGCACGCGATCGAGCCGCCGCTGCACAGGCCGGCGAGCACGATCCACAGCAGCAGCGCCTGGGGCGCGACGAGGATGCCGCCGAAGCCGAGCACCGCGAGCACGGGGAGTGCGGCCGGCACCCACTTCTCCATGCGCCCGCGCATGACCAGCGGCACGGACAGCGAGCCGATGACGCCCACGATCTGGAAGATCATCACGTCGAAGCCCGCGACCACCTCGCTGCGCCCCAGCGATCGCGAGTACGGCGCGAGCCACGTGATCATCACGTAGAACGAGATCGCCTGCACGCCCATATAGAGGCCCACGAGCCAGGCGACGGGATCTCCCCACACGCTCGGCCCGCGATCGGCGCGCCGCGCGAAGGGGCG
This sequence comes from Microbacterium sediminis, assembly GCF_004564075.1. Lineage (NCBI taxonomy): Bacteria > Bacillati > Actinomycetota > Actinomycetes > Micrococcales > Microbacteriaceae > Microbacterium > Microbacterium sediminis. The sequence continues at coordinate 2,681,768 of NZ_CP038256.1, read as the reverse complement.
GCCGGGGTCGCGGCCGAAGCGGCGCATGTGCAGCGCCCACAGCACGAGCGCCACGGGCAGCGTCGCCGCCACGGCCAGCAGCGCGACGCGCCAGCCCAGGTCGCCGCCCGACGGCTCGGCCGCATACGAGATCGGCACCACGAGGCCCGAGGCGAGCGCGCCGCAGCCGGCGAAGAGCGCCGTGTAGATGCTCGTCACCAGCGGCACGCGCGTGCCGAACGAGCGCTTGACCACGGCCGGCAGCAGCACGTTGGCCACGGCCAGGGCGATGCCCACCAGCAGCGTGCCGAACCACAGCGAGAACACGGGGCCGGGCAGCGAGCGCACGGCGGTGCCGACGGCGAGCAGCAGCAGCGACCACAGCACCACGCGGTTCAGGCCGAACCGGTGCGAGAGCGGGTGGGCGAACGACGACAGCACGGCCCACGTGAACACGGGGACCGACGTGAGGGTGCTGAGCGTCGCCACGGTGCTGCCCGTCGAGGCGCTCATCTGCTCGAGGAGCGGGCCGACGCCCGTGATCGTCACGCGCATGTTGATGCCGATGACGCAGATCGCCGCCAGCAGCAGGGCGAGCGAGACGCCTCGGCCCGGCGCGGGGGAAATGCGGTTCGCCTCGTTGCTCACCCGGCGACTCTATCCCTCAACGGGTAGTGATCACCGCGGCAGCGGCCAGCCGGTGTACGCCTCGGCGAGGTACGTCATGCCGGCCCGGCTGTCGGTGACGGTGCGCAGCTCGGCGACCTGGCGCCGGCGGTCGAAGTCCGACGCCTCGGGCATGGTGTGCAGCATCGAGGTCATCCACCACGAGAACTGCTGTGCCTTCCACACCCGGCGCATGGCGGTCTCCGAGAACGCGTCGAGCGGGCGCTCGTCGTTCTCGAGCAGCGCGCGGATCGCCCTGTCGAGCAGCACGACGTCGGCGACGGCGAGGTTCATGCCCTTCGCGCCCGTCGGCGGCACGGTGTGCGCCGCGTCGCCCACGATCACCGCGCGGCCCTTGCGCATCTCGTACGCCACGAAGCTGCGGAACTTCAGCACGTCGCGCTGGAAGATCCGGCCCTCGTTGAGCTCGGTGCCGGGCGTGCGCCGCTGCAGCTCGTCCCAGATCTGCGCCTCGCTCAGGGCGTCGGGGTCGGCCTCGGGGTCGCACTGGAAGTACATGCGCTGCACGGTGGGGCTGCGCTGGCTGATGAGCGCGAACCCGTCGGGCGAGTTGCTGTAGATGAGCTCGTCGGCGCTCGGCGGGGCCTCGCAGAGGATGCCGAACCACGCGAAGGGGTACTCGCGGAAGTAGCCGCCGTGCGACCCGACGATCGCCTGGCGCACCACGCTGCGCGACCCGTCGGCGCCGACGACGACGTCCGCCTCGATCGTCAGCTCCGCGCCGTCGGCGTCGGTCGCGATCACCTTCGGGCGCGCGCTCTCGGCGTCCTCCACGCGCTGGGCGGTGACGCCGAAGCGCAGGTCCTGCCCGCCCTTCAGCCGCGCGGCGATGAGGTCGATGAGCACCTCGTGCTGCGGGTAGAGCCACACGTTGCGGCCGATGAGCGACGTGAAGTCGATGTGGTGCAGCTCGCCCTCGAAGCCGAGGTAGATGCCGTCGTGACGGTCGCCGACCGTGAGGACGCGGTCGGAGGCGCCGGTCTCGTGGAGCACCTCGACGGTGCCCTGCTCGAGGATGCCGGCGCGGATCGTCGTCTCGATCTGCTCGCGGGTGCGGGAGTCGATCACGATCGAGGAGATGCCCGCCTCGGCGAGCAGGTGCGACAGCAGCAGACCGGCGGGGCCGGCGCCGACGATGGCGACCTGGGTGCGTTCGGGCATGGCGTCTCCTTCGACGGATCGGGAACGTCACGAGTGTTCCCCGCCGCGAAGCCGGCGTGATCACACCCTCCCAGTGAGTGGGATAACATCGGTGCCGCACTGTCGCCGACCCGAAGGACGAAGATGTCGAATTCCCCTCGCCGCACCCTGTTGGGCGGCCCTCCCGCCATCACGAACTCGCTGGGCGTGGTCACGGCCAGCCGCTGGATGGTGTTCCTGTGCTGGTTCACCGTCGTCTTCGAGGGCTACGACATCGTCGCCCTCGGCGCGGCGATCCCGACCCTCACGGAGCACGCCGGCATGGACGTCGCCGCGCTCAACGTGGTCGTGACCCTGTCGCTCGTGGGCGTCGGCGTGGGCGCCGCGGCCATGGGCCCGATCTCCGACCGCTTCGGGCGCCGGTGGCCGCTGATCATTGCGGCCCTGAGCTTCTCGATCTTCACGCTGCTGCTGCCGCTGTTCCCGAACCCCGCCGCGATGGCCGTGCTGCGCCTCCTCGCGGGCCTGGGCCTGGGCGGCTGCATGCCGGTCGCGCTGGCGATGATGCAGGAGGCGGCGCCGCCGGAGCGCCGTTCGCGGGCCAACGGCCTCGTCATGACCGGCTACCACGTGGGCGCCGTGGCCGCGTCGCTCGTCGCGCTGTGGGTCGGCGCCTCGTGGGAGCTGCTCTTCTACGTCGGCGGCGCGCTCGGCGTGATCCTGTCGGTCGTCATGTTCTTCCAGCTCCCCGAGACGGCGTTCCACAAGGTCGCGGCCGCCGAGGTGGTCGCCGCCGCCGGCGCCAAGCCGGGCGTGCTCGACACGCTCAAGCCGCGCTACCTGCGCGCCACGATCGGCCTGTGGGTGGCCAACTTCATGGGCCTCGTCCTCATCTACGGCCTGAACTCGTGGCTGCCCAAGGTGATGACGGCCGCCGGGTACCCCGTCGCGAACTCGCTCGTCATGCTGTTCATCTTCAACGTGGGCGCGATCGCCGGCATCATCATCTCGGGCCGCCTCGCCGACGCGAAGGGCATCAAGGGCGTGGCCCTGGCCTGGTTCGCGGCCGCCACCGTGCTGCTGCTGATCATGGCGATCCGCATGGACAACGAGTACGTCCTCAACGGCGTGATCTTCATCTCGGGCGTGTTCGTGTTCTCGACCTCGGTGCTGCTGTACGCCATGGCCGGCTACATCTACGAGAAGCGCCTGGTGGGCACGGGCATCGGCCTGACCTCGGGCATCGGACGGTTCGGCGCGATCATCGGCCCGTACATCTTCGGCCTCATGATCGCCGCCGGCAGCGGCTACCCCGGGGTGTTCTTCGTGTGCGCCGGTGCGGCCGTGATCGGTCTGCTCGTCGTGCTGCAGATCCCCGTGGCGCGCGTGGCCGATCACCGGAAGGATGCCGAGACGGTCGCATGACCGACGCCGCCGAGGGCACGCTCGACCGCGCCATGCGCGTGCTCTCCTGCTTCGGCGAGGACGAGCCGGAGCTGGGCGCCACGCGCCTGGGTGAGCTGACGGGGCTGTCGCCCTCGACGCTGCACCGGCTGCTCGCGCGCATGGTCGAGCTCGGGCTGTTGTCCCGGGTGCCCGGGCGGCGGTACGTGGTGGGGCAGCGGCTGTTCGAGCTCGGCGAGCTGTCGCCGCTGGCGCTGCAGCTGCGCGAGACGGCGCTGCCCCACATGCAGCGGCTCTACGAGGCCACGGGCGAGAACGTGCACCTCGCCGTGCTCGACGCCCCGAGCCCCGCCGAGGCGACCGCGCTCTTCGTCGGCCGGGTCACCGGCCACGGCTCGATCCCGACGATCAGCCGCATGGGCGGGCGGCTTGCCCTCCACGCGGTCGGGGTGGGCAAGGCGCTGCTCGCGCTGCAGAGCGACGAGTGGATCGGGCAGTACTGCGCCGCCGGCCTCGAGCGCGAGACCGTGCACACGATCACGGAGGAGGCCGCGCTGCGGGCGGACGTGGAGGCGACCCGCGCACGCGGCTACGCGACGGCGCGCGAGGAGATGACGCTCGGCAACGTCTCGATCGCCGCGGCGCTGGGCTCCGTGGCGGGGCTGCCGCCCGCGGCGGTGGGCGTGGTCGCCCACATCGATCGTGCCGACGAGCGCCGCCTGGCCGGCCTGGTCCGCCAGGCGGCGAGCGAGCTCACCAAGGCGCTGCGGGCGTGAGCGTGGGCTACGCTGACGGCAACTCCCAGTCATCGGGAGAACGCGGTTCATGGATCCGGGTCCTGCGTCACGCTGATTCCGCACGTACCCGTCGAAGGAGACACTATGGCTGAGACCCCCGCGGCCGCCCCGGAGTCGCTGCTCGCGGCACCGGATCAGGCGTCGCAGAGCCAGATCACCGCCGAGATCCAGGAGATCCACGCCGACGCGGCGGCTCGCGTCGCGGCCGGTGAGCAGGTACCCGGGACCCTGTACGACTTCCCGCCGTATCGCTCGAGCATCCTGCGCCACCCGACCAAGAACCCGCAGCTCGTCGACCCCGAGACGATCGAGCTGTGGAGCCCGGCCTTCGGGCAGCGCGACGTCGCGGCGCTCGAGGCCGACCTCACCCTGCAGCACTCGGGCGAGCCGCTCGGCGAGCGCATGACGGTCGAGGGTCGCGTGCTCGACAGCTGGGGTCGCCCCGTCGCCCACCAGCTCGTGGAGATCTGGCAGGCCAACGCGGCCGGCCGCTACATCCACCAGCGCGACCAGCACCCCGCCCCGCTCGACCCGAACTTCACCGGCGCCGGCCGCATCGTCACCGACGCCGACGGCTATTACAAGTTCACGACGATCAAGCCGGGCCCGTACCCGTGGAAGAACCACGTCAACGCGTGGCGTCCCGCGCACATCCACTTCTCGCTGTTCGGCACGGGCTTCACGCAGCGCATCATCACCCAGATGTACTTCCCGGGCGACCCGCTGTTTGCGCTCGACCCGATCTACAACACCATCCGCGACGAGAAGGCTCGCCAGCGTCTGATCGCCGAGTACGACCACGACCTCACGGTGCCGGAGTTCTCGATGGGCTACCGCTGGGACATCGTCGTCGACGGTCCCGATGCCACCTGGTTCGAGCCCGAAGAGGGGGAGCACTGATCATGGCGCCCGAGAAGACCCTGGAGCCGACCGCCGGCCAGACGATCGGCCCGTTCTTCCGCTTCGGCCTCGAGTACCCGCACATGAACGAGGTCGCGTTCCCGCACAGCCCGGGCTCGATCGTGCTCGCCGGCACCGTGTACGACGGCGCGGGCGCGCCGATCCCCGACGCGCTCGTCGAGATCTTCGGCGCCGACGCCGACGGCACCGTGCCGCGCGGGCGCAGCTCGCTGGCGCGCGACGGCTTCCACTTCACGGGCTTCGGCCGCTGCATGACGACCGACGAGGGCGGGTACCACTTCTGGACCCGCAACCCGGGCGCGACGGACGAGGGCAAGCCCCCGTTCTTCGCCGCGATCGTCTTCGCCCGCGGCCTGCCCAACAAGCTGCACACGCGCATCTACCTGCCCGAGGCGATCGCGGCCGGTCAGAGCGACGCGCTGCTCGACTCCCTCTCGGAGGCGGAGCGCGCCACCCTCGTCGCCACGCGCACCGAGGACGGCTACCTGCGCCACGACATCCACCTGCAGGGCGACAAGGAGACGGTCTTCCTTGCCTACTGACGGCGTGACCGAGCCCGGGTTCTCTGCGGAGGACCCGGGCTCGGCCGTGCCGTTCGACGTGGGGCTGCTGAACCCCGTCGCCGCCGGGCGCGACGGCGCGGTGTCGGATGCGGCCTACCTGCGCGCGCTCGTCGAGGCGGAGGTCGCGCTCGTCAAGGCCTACGCCGCGATCGGCGCGGCCTCGGCCGAGGCGGGCGAGCAGGCCGAGGCGCTCTTCAATGTGCCGATCGGCATCGAGACCCTGGCGGTCGAGGCGGTCACCGGCGGCAACCCGGTGATCCCGCTCGTCGCCGCGCTGCGTGCCGGCGCCCCCGACGCGGTGAAGCCGTGGGTGCACCGGGGCGCCACGAGCCAGGACATCGTCGACACCGCCCTCATGCTCCTGGCCCGCGACGCGTGCCTCGAGATCAGCGCGGATCTGATCCACGTCTCCCTCGCGCTGCAGGCCTTCGCGCGCGCACACCGCGACCTCGTGGCCGCGGGACGCACCCTCACCCAGCACGCCGTGCCGACGACCATCGGCCTGCGCGCCGCGACGTGGGAGCGCGGTGTCGCCCGCGCGGCCGACCGGGTGCGCTCGGCGTCGGCCACCGTGTTCGCGCAGCTGGGCGGCGCGGGCGGCACGATGGCCGCCGCGGTGGAGGCGGTCGGCCCCGAGCGGGCGCAGGCGCTGCGCGCCGCGTTCGCCGAGCAGCTGCAGCTGGGGAACCTCGACATCCCGTGGCACACGGAGCGCTGGCCCGTCACCGAGATCGGCGAGGCGGTGGCCCAGGCGATCGCGGCGCTCGGCCGGTTCGCCACCGACGTGGCGACGGCCTCCCGCACCGAGATCGCCGAGCTGTCCGAGCCCTCCGGCGGCGGGTCGTCCGCCATGCCGCAGAAGCAGAACCCGGCGCGATCGGTGCTCATCCGATCGGCCGCCATGCGCGCCCCGCAGCTGGCCGCCACGCTGCAGCTCGCCGCCGGGCTGTTCGCCGACGAGCGGGCCGACGGCGCCTGGCACGCCGAGTGGCCCACGCTGCGCGAGCTGCTGCGCCTCGGTCTCGGCGCCGCCTCGCACGCCGCGGAGCTGGCCGAGGGCCTGCGCGTCGACGCCGAGGCCGTCGCGCGCAACCTCGGCGCGACCGGCGGGCTGATCGTGTCCGAGCGCCTCAGCGCGGTGCTCGGCAAGGACGTGGCGGCCCGCATCGTGCGCGCCGTCGCCGAGGGCGGCGACCTGCGCGCCCTCGTGGCCGAGGCGGGCGGCGATCCCGACGACCTGCTGGATCCCGCGCACTACACCGGGCTCGCGGCCCCGTTCGTCGAGAGCCTGCCGCCCCCGCCCGCCGCCGACTGGGTCATCGCGTTCGACGGCCCCGCGGGCGCCGACTGACCCGCGCACAACTCAACAGACATCGCGCTCGCGCACACGATCGGGCCGCGTTCCGGGGAGGAACGCACGGATCTGTGCGCGAACGCGCGGCACGCCCCATCACGAAGGAGAACCCATGACGCTTCCCGACCTCGCCGTGACCGAGCCCGTCGGCCCCGACGGTGCGCCGATCGTGCTGCTCGGTCCGTCGCTCGGCACCGCCTCGGCCGTGCTGTGGGAGGACGTCGTGCCGATCCTGTCGCAGCGCTACCGCGTGGCGCTGTGGGACCTGCCCGGCCACGGCGCCTCCAAGCCCGCCACCGCCGCGTTCTCGACCGAGGACCTCGCCGACGCGCTCGCCGCCGTCATCCGCGAGCTCGGCGCCCCGGTCTACTACGCGGGCGTCTCGCTCGGCGGTGCCACGGGCCAGCAGCTCGTCGTGCGCCACGGCGACCTCCTCAAGGCGGCCGCGGTCGTGTGCTCGAGCCCCAAGTTCGGCACGCCGGAGATGTGGACCGAGCGCGCCGCGAAGATCCGTGCGCAGGGCACCCCCGTGCTCGTCTCGGCGCAGGCCGAGCGCTGGTTCGCCCCCGGCTCGATCGCCGCGCGCCCCGTGATCACCGGCCGCCTGCTGCACAACCTCAGCGACGCCGACGACGAGAGCTACGCGCTGTGCTGCGAGGCGCTCGCCGCCTTCGACGTGCGCGAGGCGCTGCGGGGCGCGACCACCCCGGTGCTGGCCATGTACGGCGAGCACGACCCGGTCTCGCCGCAGGCCGACGCGGAGCTCATCGCGGGCGCCGTCGCGAACGGCCGCACCGTCGGGATCGCCGACGCGAGCCACCTCGCGCCGGCCGAGAAGCCCGCCGAGGTCGCCGCCGAGCTGATCCGCTTCTTCGAGGAGCACTGATGGCCGAGATCGGCGACCGCCCCGCGGGCGAGGGCATCCCCGACGGGGAGCGGTGGGCGAACGGCATGCGCGTGCGCCGCGAGGTGCTCTCGGACGAGCACGTCGATCGATCGATCGCCAACACCAACGACCTGACCGCCGACTTCCAGGACTTCATCACGCGCGTGGCCTGGGGCGACGTGTGGCAGCGCCCGGGCATCGACCGCCGTATGCGCTCGGTCGCCGTGATCTCGTCGCTCATCGCGCACGGCCATCACGAGGAGCTCGCGATGCACCTCCGCGCCGCCCTGCGCAACGGCCTCACGGTCGACGAGGTCAAGGAGGTCATCCTCCAGTCCGCGATCTACTCGGGCGTGCCCGCCGCCAACACGGCCTACCGCATCGCCACGGAGGTCTACGGCCCGTTCTGAGGCCCCGGATGCAGAAAACTGCTGCGCGATCGTCGGATCGGCAGCAGTTTTCTGCATGCGAAGCGGGGCGCTCAGACCCGCGCCCGGCGCGCGCCCTCGCCGAGCGACTCGAGCTTGGCCCAGGCGATCTGCGGGTGGATGCGGCCGCCGAGGCCGCAGTCCGTCGAGGCGATCACGCGCTCGGGGCCCACGATCCGGGCGAACCGCTCGATGCGCTGGGCGACGAGGTCGGGGTGCTCGACGAGGTTGGTCGAGTGGCCGATCACGCCGGGCACGAGGATGAGGTCGTCGGGGATGAGGTGCCTGTTCTCCTCCCACACCGCCCACTCGTGCTCGTGGCGGGCGTTGGCGGCCTCGAACGAGATCTGGCCGACGTTCGCCCCGAGGATCGTCTTCAGGATGTGCTTCAGCTCGATGTCGGTCGTGTGCGGTCCGTGCCACGAGCCCCAACACAGGTGCAGCCGCACCTGCTCCTTCGGCAGCCCCCGGATCGCCTCGTTGATGGCGTCGATGCGGATCTGCGTGAAGGCGTTGTAGTCCTCGATGCTCGGCTCGGGGTTGATCTGGTCCCAGTTCTCGGCCAGCGACGGGTCGTCCAGCTGCACGATGAGGCCCGCGTCGGTGATCGCCCGGTACTCCTCGCGCAGGGCGGCGCCCCAGGCGGCGATGTGCTCCTCGTCGGTGGCGTAGTAGCGGTTCGCGATGCGCGCGGCCGATCCCGGGGCGAGCGACGGGATGAAGCCCTGCTCGCCCGGGCGCAGCGCCGCGACGAGGTTGCGCACGTCGCTCGCGACGGCGTCGTGGCCGCGGTAGGCGATCGGACCGGTGGTGGCGGGGAACCCGGTGGCGTTGCTGCCCACGCCGATGCCGCTCGTCGGGTCGCTGTACGCCTCGCGGAAGCGCACCCAGTCGCGGCGATCGGGGAACGACGTCAGGCGGACCTTGCCGGGCTCGGAGCGCACCGGCTGCTGCGTGAAGATGGTCTCGTCGGTGAGGGTGAGCCCGCTCGCGCGCTGGAACGAGTACACCCACCACGCGCCGTAGTCGGTGGGCGCCGACATCACGTGACCGTACTCGCCGTCGCCCGGCTGAGTGATCCCCGCCGCCCGCTGGCGCTCCACGACCTCGGCCACGGCCTCGGTCACGAGCTGCTCGAACTCGGGCGTGGACTTCAGCGTGAAGCCGTCGTCCTCGAACTCGCGCGCGGCGTTCGCGTCGATGAGCGCCTGCGTGCGGGGAAGGCTGCCGGCGGTGCTGGTCTGGATCGTCGCCATGGTGGTGCTCCTCTCGGGGGTATCGCGAGCGTAGGGGCCACCACGCGCGGCGGGCCAACGGGATGACGCCATGTGACGAGGTCCCTCAACTCATAGGGATCCGCGCAATCACCCGGTTTCCGGGGTCGACGGCTCGGACGGCGCGCGCTACGATGATCGTGTAGCGAACGTGTGTTCGCACAGCGAACTTCGGCGGGGCTGCCGGCTCCGTCTCATCGAGGAGGTCGGATGATCGACAAGACCGTCGCGAGCGTCGAGGACGCCGTGGCCGGGATCCAGAACGGGGCGACCGTCATGATCGGCGGATTCGGCCGCGCGGGCCAGCCCGTCGAGCTGATCGATGCGCTCATCGCCCAGGGTGCGAGCGAGCTGACGATCGTGAACAACAACGCCGGCAACGGCGACACGGGCCTGGCGGCGCTGCTGGCCAAGAAGCGCGTGCGCAAGATCATCTGCTCGTTCCCGCGGCAGAGCGACTCGTGGGTGTTCGACGGGCTCTACCGCGCGGGCGAGATCGAGCTCGAGCTCGTGCCGCAGGGCAACCTCGCCGAGCGCATCCGCGCCGCCGGCGCCGGCATCGGCGCGTTCTACACCCCCACCGGCGTGGGCACGCAGCTGGCCGAGGGCAAGGAGTCGCGCGTCATCGACGGCCGCGAGTACGTGCTCGAATACCCGATCAAGGCCGATTTCGCCCTCGTCTCGGGCCTGAAGGCCGATCGCTGGGGCAACGTCGTCTACCGCGAGACCGCCCGCAACTTCGGGCCGATCATGGCCACCGCCGCCACGACGAGCGTGGTGCAGGTGGACGAGATCGTCGAGCTGGGCTCGATCGATCCGGAGACGGTCGTCACGCCCGGCATCTTCGTCGACCGCGTCGTGGCGATCGGCTCGCGCCCCTGGCTGAAGGACGGCGCGTTCGTGGGAGGCGTCGACATCGAGGGCCGCCCGCTGCAGACTGCCCAGGAGGAGGCGAAGTGACCACCCGCATCGACCGCAAGGACCTGGCCGCCCGCATCGCGGCCGACATCCCCGAGGGCTCGTACGTGAACCTCGGCATCGGGGCGCCCACGCTCGTGGCGAACTACCTGCCCAGCGACCAGGAGATCATCCTCCACACCGAGAACGGCCTGCTCGGCATGGGCGAGGCCCCGGCGGAGGGGATGATCGATCCCGACCTCATCAACGCCGGCAAGCAGCCGGTCACCGCCCAGGCGGGGGCGGCGTTCTTCCACCACGCCGACTCGTTCGCGATGATGCGCGGCGGCCACCTCGACGTGTGCGTGCTCGGCGCATTCCAGGTCTCGGAGCGCGGGGACCTCGCCAACTGGTCGACCGGCGGCCCCGACGCGATCCCCGCCGTCGGCGGCGCGATGGACCTCGCGATCGGCGCCAAGCAGGTCTTCGTGATGACCGATCTGCTCACCAAGCAGGGCGAGTCCAAGCTCGTGGCCTCGTGCACCTACCCGCTCACGGGCGTGGCCTGCGTCACCCGCGTCTACACCGACTATGCCGTGTTCGACGTCACCCCCGACGGCTTCCGTGTGCGGGAGCTGTTCGGCGACAACACCATCGAGGAGCTCGAGTCGCTGACCGGGCTCGCCCTCCAGGAGGCATGATGACCGCCAGCTTCGTCTACGACGCCGTCCGCACCCCGTTCGGTAAGGCGGCCGGCGCCCTCTCGGGCGTGCGCCCCGACGACCTCGCCGCCGTCGTCATGAAGGCCGCCGTCGAGCGGACGGGCATCGACCCGGCGCGCATCGACGACGTGATCTTCGGCGACGCCAACCAGGCCGGCGAGGACAACCGCAACGTCGCGCGCTTCGGCGCGCTGCTCGCGGGCTTCCCCACCACGGTCACCGGCGTGACGGTCAACCGGCTGTGCGCCTCGTCGCTCGAGGCCGTGTTCCAGGGCTCCCGCGCCATCGAGTCGGGCGACGCCGACCTCATCCTCGCCGGCGGCGTGGAGTCGATGAGCCGCGCGCCGTGGGTGATGGAGAAGTCGGCCAAGCCGTTCGCGGCCGTCGGCAACCAGACCCTGTGGAACACCGCGATCGGCTGGCGCATGGTCAACAGGGCGCTGCCGAAGCACTGGACGATCTCCAACGGCGAGTCGGCGGAGAAGATCGCCCGCGAGTGGGGCATCTCGCGCGACGAGCAGGACGCCTTCGCGGTGCGCAGCCACGACCTCGCGGGCCGGGCCTGGGCCGACGGTGTGTTCGCCGACGAGATCGTGCAGGTGCCGGGCGCGGAGCTCGCGCGCGACGAGGGCATCCGCGACGGATCGACCGTCGAGAAGCTCGCCGCCCTGAAGCCGCTGTTCGCGGCCGACGGATCGGTCACGGCGGGCAACTCGTCGTCGATCAACGACGGCGCCTCGGCCGTGCTCATCGGCGGCGAGGGCGCGCTCGAGACGGAGCCGCTGGCGCGCATCGCCGGCCGCGGCTGGCACGGCGTGGACCCCGACGACTTCCCGATCGCCCCGATCGAGGCGGCGAACAAGGCGCTCCAGCGGGCGGGCAAGACGTGGGCCGATGTCGATGTCGTCGAGCTCAACGAGGCCTTCGCGTCGCAGTCGCTCGCGTGCCTGAAGGGCTGGCCCGACCTCGACCCCGCCAAGCTCAACCCGCACGGCGGCGCGCTGGCGATCGGCCACCCGCTCGGCGCCTCGGGCGGCCGCGTGGTGGGCCGCGCCGCGCACGCGCTCAAGCAGCGCGGCGGCGGCGTGGCCGTGGCCGCGCTGTGCATCGGCGTGGGCCAGGGCCTCGCAGTGGTGCTCGAGCGCTGAGCCGTCTGGTCTGAGGCCGGCGGTTTCGACTCGCTTCGCTCGCTCACCCCGTCTCCGCTCGCTTCGCTCGGTCGACGACCCGTACGGGGTCGTCGACCGGAGCGCGAAGCGCGGAGCGGAGACGGGTCGAGCGGAGCGCCGAAGGCGCGCAGTCGAGACCGACGGCCGCAACATCCTGAGAGGATGACCCGATGACCGATCCCGACACCCGCGAGTTCGTGCAGTCCTTCGCGCGCGGGCTCGCGGTGATCCGCGTGTTCGATGCCGCGCATCCCGAGCTCACGCTGAGCGAGGTCGCCGCGCGCGCGGGCATGACGCGCGCGGCCGCCCGCCGGTTCCTGCACACGCTCGAGGCCCTCGGCTACGTGCGTCAGATCGGGCGGGGCTTCAGCCTCACGCCGCGCGTGCTGGAGCTCGGCTTCAGCTACCTGTCGGCGCTGTCGCTGCCGGAGATCGCGCAGCCGCACCTCGAGCATCTCTCGCGCCGGGTCGACGAGAGCGTCTCGGCCGCCGTGCTCGACGGATCCGACATCGTCTACATCGCCCGCGTGCCCACGCGGCGCATCATGAGCGTGGGCATCACGATCGGCACCCGCTTCCCCGCGCACGCGACGAGCATGGGTCGCGTGCTGCTTGCGGCCCTGCCGGCCGAGGAGCGCGACGCCGCGCTGGCGGCGCCCCTCACCTCGCCGGCCACGGGCGCGCCCGTCGACGCCGGCTCGCTCGCCGCGGCGCTCGATCGCGCGGCCGCCGACGGCTATGCCGTGGTCGACGGCGAGCTCGAGGCCGGGGTCCGCTCGGTGGCCGCGCCGATCCGCGGGCGCGGCGGGCGCGTGATCGCGGCGATGAACGTGTCGACGAGCACGACGCGGGTCACGCTGGAGCGGCTGCGCGGCGGCATCGTGCCGGCCCTGCTCGAGACCGCCGCCGCGATCGAGGGCGAGCTGCGTCACCTGTGACGCGCGGGTTCAGCCCGACGCGGAACCGAACCGCACGTTCCAGGGGCGCACCCGCACGGTGAGCAGGCCGGCCTGCACGGATCCGTCCTCCTCCTGAGCCCGGCGGGTCACCTCCGCCGCGGCGTCGGCATCCGCGGCGCGGATGATCGCCATCCCGTTGCCGAGCGTGTCGGGGAGCGGGCCGGCCGCGACGAGCAGCCCGTCGGCCTCGAGCGCGCGCAGGAACGCGACGTGCTTCGGGAAGTCCGGGTGCGAGAACACCTGGCCGACATTGCCCTCGGTCGCGGTGTGCTCCAGGATCAGCCACTGCTCGCTCACGGCGGCATCCTCGCGGACCCCGGCCGCTGCCGCAAGAGCCGGCGACGATCCGGCGACCGCCCCGCCGGTGCTCGCGGGTTCCCGGCCGGTTTAGGCTGGGGCAATGCGTGAGATCCGCGATCTGGACACCGTCGAACTGATCCTCGAGGCGCAGGGCATCTTCGATGCCATCCGCGGCCCGCAGCGGGTGATCGATGCGGGCACCATGCGCGCGCTGCAGCAGTCGGGCAACTACGCCACGGGCTACTTCGACGACGGCCGGATGGTCGGCGCCTCGGTCGCGTTCTTCGGGCCGCCGAGCTCGCGCTCGATGCACTCGCACATCACCGCGCTCCTGCCGGAGTTCCGCGGCCGCGGCTGGGGGCGCGAGCTCAAGGAGCATCAGCGCCAGTGGGCCCTCGCCCGCGACGTGGGCAACATCACCTGGACGTTCGATCCGCTCGTCTCGCGCAACGCGCACTTCTATCTGACCGTGCTGGGCGCCCGCGTGACGGGCTACGCCGTGAACCAGTACGGCATCTTCGGCGGCGGCGACGCGGGCGACGAGAGCGACCGCCTCGACGTGAAGTGGGCGCTGGCCGACATCGCCTCCCCGCCGGCCGATGACGCCGTGCAGGCGACGCTCGAGATCCCCGACAACATCGAGCACCTGCGGCTCGAGGCCCCGGCCGAGGCCCAGGAGTGGCGCATGCGCGTGCGCCGCGAGATGGGCGTCCTCCTCAACCGCGGTCTCGCGATCGCCGGCTTCGACCCGAAGCGCGGCTACCTCTTCGTCCAGGCCTGACGCGCGGGGGCGTGCGCTCTCGACTCGCTGCGCTCGCTCGAGCCGTCTCCGCTCCGCGGCTTCGCCGCTCCGGTCGACGAGCCGTGATCGCCCGGGCTCGTTGACCGAGCGAGTCGCACCGATCGGGTGCTGAACGGGGTCCCTCCTTGCTCGAGCCGTGACGGCCCGGGCTCGTCGACCGAGCGAAGCGAGCGGAGACGGGTCGAGCGGAGCGTCGAAGGCGCGGAGTCGAGACCGTTCGCGCCCATGCGGGCGGCTCAAGCTGGGCGCTTCATCTCCGGCGCTTCGGCGGAGCCGCGGAGACGAAGCGACCCCGCACCCGCCTCAGCGCGGGGCGAAGGCGTGGGCGAGGCCCTCGGGGCTGAGGGCGTGCTCGACCGCGAGGATCGCCGCCCCACGCACGGCGGCGCTGCGGCCGGCGGCCGACTGCACGATCGCGAGGTGCTCGGTCGCCAGAGGCGAGGAGCGGGTGTAGACGATCTCCCGCACGCCGGCGATGAGGTGCTCGCTCACGCGCGCCATCGACCCGCCGATCGCGATGACCGAGGGGTTGATCAGGCTCACGGCGGTCGTGAGCACCTCGCCGATGTCGCGCCCGGCCTGGCGCACGGCCTGGATCGCGGCGAGCTCGCCGCGCTTGACGAGCTCCACCACGTCGCTCCCCGTGCGCGCGTCCAGGCCCTGCGCCGCGAGCGTGCGGGCGATCGCGGGCCCGGCCGCGAGGGCCTCGAGGCAGCCGTGGTTGCCGCAGCGGCAGGGCACGTCCACGTCGCGCGCGGCACGCACGTGGCCGATGTCGCCCGCGGTGCCCTGCGCGCCGCGCTGCAGCAGGCCGTCCGAGATGATGCCGGCGCCGATGCCCGTGGCCACCTTGACGAACATGAAGTGCTCGGTCCCGGGCCACGCGAACGCCCGCTCGCCGAGCGCGCTGATGTTGACGTCGTTGTCGACGAGGACGGGCACGTCGAGGTGCTCGCGCATCCAGCCCGGCACGTCGAAGCGGTCCCAGCCCGGCATGATCGGCGGGTTCACGGGCTGGCCGGTCGAATGCTCGACCGGGCCGGGCAGGCCGATCCCGATCGCCGCCACGTCGCGCTCCGAGCGGCCCGTGCGCTCGAGCAGGGCGCGCGCGCCGTCGACGACCCAGGTCAGCACGGGCTCGGGGCCGAGGTCGATCGGCAGCGGCTCGGCGTGCTCGGCGAGCAGCTCGCCGGTGAGGTCGGCGAGGGCGACGGTCGCGTGCGAGGCGCCGAGGTCGGCGGCGATGACCACCTTCGCGCCCGGATTGAGCGCGAACTGCGACGGCGGCCGGCCGCCCGTCGATGCGGCCTCGCCCACCGGGGTAATGAGCCCGAGGCGCAGCAGCTCGTCGACGCGGCCCGTCACCGTGGAGCGGGCGAGCCCGGTCGACTTCGACAGCTCGGCGCGCGTGCGCGGCCGGCCGTCGCGCAGCAGCTGGAACAGCTGGCTGACGTCCGCTCGCCCGGTGGGGGGATCTGCCATAGGGTCGACCCTTCATCGGGACCAAAGTCGCGGGACTTCCGACGCGACTACGCGATCATATGCCCGCTCGCCGGCGGAAGCCGCATCGGGGCGTCAGCGCCGCTGGCGGGCGGCGAAGCGCTGCTGCAGCAGCACCGCGATGACGATGATCACGCCCTTGGCGACCGCCTGCAGCGACGACGGCATGTTGTTCTGCACGAACACGTTCTGCAAGGTCGCGAAGATCATCACGCCGAACACTGTGCCGATGATCGAGCCGCGGCCGCCGCTGAGCAGCGTGCCGCCCACCACGACGGCGGCGATCGCGTCGAGCTCGTACAGGTTGCCGTGCGTCGACGTGCCCGCGTTGGTGCGCCCGAGGATCATGATCGCCGAGACGCCGGCGAGCACGCCCGACAGCGCGTAGAGCCACATGATGTGGCGCTTGACCGCGATGCCCGCGAGCCGCGCGGCCTCGAGATTGCCGCCGATCGCCACCGTGCGGCGGCCGAACGTGGTGCGGTTGAGCAGCACCCAGCCGCCGGCGGCGACGAGGGCGAAGATCCAGATGAGGATGTCCACGCCGAGCAGGTCGACGTTCATCACCCGCAGGAACTCGCGGTCCGAGACGACGAGCGTGCGGTTGTTCGCGATGATCTCGGCCAGGCCGCGGGCGCCGACGAGCATCGCCAGGGTCGCCATGAACGCGGCCACCTTGCCGTAGGCCACGACGATGCCGTTGATCAGCCCCGCGCCCAGCCCGATCAGCAGCGCGAGCAGCACCATGAGGATCCAGTGGCTGGCGTCGACGAGATCCTGGACCACGGTGATCGACGCCACGACCGAGGCGAGCGCCATCACCGCGCCGACCGACAGGTCGATGCCGCCGGCGATGATCACGAACGTCATGCCGATCGCGATGACGCCGATGATCGAGGCCTGGCGCAGGATGACGAGCGCGTTGCTGAAGCTCGCGAACGTGTCGAACGCGGTGATCATGCCCACCGCGACGATCGCCAGCAGGGCCAGCACGAGTCCGACGTTGCGCCCGGCGGATCCGGAGAAGAGACGGCGGGCCGACGGCACCTCGACGTGCCCGGTGGGGGTGGTGGTCTGCGCGCTCACGCGGCCGTTCCTTTCATGACGAGATCGAGCACACCGTGCTCGTCGATCTCGGAGGCGGGGAGAGTGGTCAGGACGTGTCCGTCGGCGACGACGAGCACGGTGTCGGCGAGGCCGAGGACCTCCTCGATCTCGCTGGAGACGATGACGATGGCGGTGCCGGCATCGGCGAGGGCGCGGATGAGCCCGTAGATCTCGCTGCGGGCGCCCACGTCGACGCCGCGGGTCGGCTCGTCCAGCAGCAGCACCCGGCTGCCCTGCACGAGCCACCGCGCCAGCAGGATCTTCTGCTGGTTGCCGCCCGACAGCGCCCGGGCGGGCAGGTCGGGGTTGGACGGGCGCAGCTCCATCGCCGCGATCTGCTCCGAGGCGATGCGCCGCTCGGCGTCCTCGCGCAGCCAGCCGCCGCGCGCCTCGCGCCCGAACGACGCGAGGGTGATGTTGCGGAACACCGGCTCGTCCAGCACGAGGCCCTGCGACTTGCGCTCCTCGGGGCTCAGTCCCATGCCGGCCGCGACGGCGGCGGGCACCGAGCCCCGTGGCAGGGGGCGACCCGCGACGCGCACCGTGCCGCGGTCGGAGCGGCGCGCGCCGAAGACCGTCTCGAGGATCTCGGAGCGCCCGGAGCCCACCAGGCCCGCGAGCCCGACGATCTCGCCCGCCCGCACGGTGAACGACACGTCGTCGAACTCGCCGTCGCGCCCCAGCCCCTCGACCTCGAGCAGCTCGGGCGCGGCCGCGGGCACGCCCGTGCGCGCGGGGAAGACGTTCTCGACCGTTCGCCCGGTCATGTGGCGGATGAGGTCGGGTGTCGGGGTCTCGGCCACGGGCAGGTTCACCGCCGTGCTGGCGCCGTCCTTGAGCACCGTGATGCGATCGCCGATCTGGCGGATCTCCTCGAGGCGGTGGGTGATGTAGATCACCGCGATGCCCTGCGCCGTGAGCTCGCGGATCACCGCGAACAGCTTCTCGACCTCGCCCGAGTCGAGCACGGCCGACGGCTCGTCCATGACGATGAGGCGGATGTCGTGCGAGAGCGCCCGCGCCATGCTCACGATCTGCTTCTCGGCGGCGCTGAGCGCGCCCACCTCCGTGTGCGGCGAGAGCGAGGCGTGGCCCAGCCGCGCCAGCAGGGCGCGCGTCTCGCGGGCGGCATCGCCGCGGCGCAGCACGCCGCCGCGCGAGAGCTCGTGCCCGAGGAAGATGTTCTCGGCGATCGTCAGGTCGTCGACGACGTCGAGCTCCTGGTACATCGTGGCGATGCCGAGCGCGATGGCCCCCTGCGGATCGGCGATCGAGACCGGCTCGCCGTTCCAGAGGATCTCGCCCTCGTCGGGCTGGTGGACGCCCGCGAGCGTCTTGATCAGCGTGGACTTGCCCGCGCCGTTCTGGCCCAGCAGGCAGTGCACCTCGCCGGCGTGCACCTCGAGGTCCACGCCGCGCAGGGCCCGCACGGGGCCGAAGTTCTTGGTGACGCCGTGCATCTGCAGTAATGACGGCTGGTGGTCATCTTTGATCACGTCGAGAACATAACACGTCGATCAGCGCAGGGCGAGAGGCGATCTTCCGCCGACCCTTCCCACCGCGATCCGCGGAATGGCGCCAGCATGCCGCGGATCTCACTTCTGTCGGATCGAAGACAAAAGCTGTACAGCCGGATCGACCTCTGTTAGCTTGACCTCGACAGCGCGGTCGCGTCCGGGGGATGCATGAGGCGAGGCGGCGGCGCTGGACTTCTGCATCACATTCAAGGAGGAATCATGCGGACACTGCGCACGCGCGCATCGCGTTCCGTCGTCTTCGGCGTCGCGGCGATCGCGGCCATCGGGCTGCTGGCCGGATGCACGAGCGATGGGACGGAGGGCGAGGAGGACGTCGTCGACCAGGGCACGAGCTCCGACGAGAACGCCGCCACGGGCGACACCGTCGTGATCGGCTGGTCGGGACCCGAGGCCGACCACGGCTGGCTCGGCGCCATCAACTCCGGGGCCCTCGCGGCCGCGGAGTCGTTCGACGACGTCGAGCTGCGTCAGGCGGAGGGCACCAACGACGCCAACCAGCAGATCGCGGCCGTCGAGCAGTTCATCAACGAGGGCGTCGACGCGATCGTGCTGCTGCCGACGGATGGCGCCGCGCTCACGCAGGTCGCCATCAGCGCCATGGACGCGGGGATCCCCGTCATCAACGTGGACCGCGAGTTCTCGGACCCGGCCGGCTCGCGCGTGACGATCCTCGGCGACAACTACGGCATGGGCGTGAGCGCCGGCCGCTACATCTGCGAGCAGCTGGGCGACCAGAGCGACGCGATCATCGGCGAGATCGCCGGCATCGACTCGCTCCCGCTCACCCAGGACCGCTCGCAGGGCTTCGCCGACGGGCTCGCCGAGTGCGGCCTCGAGGTCGGGCCGCGCGTGGCCGCCGACTTCACGGTGGCGGGCGGCGAGTCGGCCGCCTCGCAGCTGCTGTCGGCCAACCCGCAGCTCAACGCCGTATGGAACCACGACGACGACCAGGGCGTCGGCGTGCTCGCCGCGATCGAGGCGGCCGGGCGCGACGAGTTCTTCCTCGTGGGCGGCGCCGGCAGCGTCAACATGATGGACCGGATCGAGGCCGACGACAGCGTCATCAAGGCCACGGTCATCTACCCCTCCACGCAGGCCGCCGACGGCATCGCGCTGGCCCGACTGATCGCCCAGGGCAAGACCATGAGCGACCTCGTCACGCCGAGCGTGCCGTACCGGATCGTGCTGGATGCGCCCGTGGTGACGAAGGAGAACGTCGCGGACTACATCGACCTCGCGTTCGAGTCGTGATGCGCCGGTGCCGGGGCCGCCAGCGGCCGCCCCGGCACCGCCCCACGACACGACGACGAGACCAGGAGGAGACAGCATGACCGAGACCGGCGCACTGCGGGTCGCGATGATCGGGTACGGGTTCATGGGGGCCACGCACTCGCAGGCCTGGCGCACCGCGCCGCGCGTGTTCGACCTTCCCCGCGGCGTGGAGATGGCGGTGATCGTCGGCCGCGATGCCGAGGCCGTCGAGGCCGCCCGCGCGAAGTGGGGCTGGGCGGAGGCGGCGACGGACTGGCGGGAGGTGGTGGCGCGCGACGACATCGACGTGATCGACATCGTCACGCCCGGCTCCTCGCACGCCGAGATCGCGATCGCCGCGCTCGAGGCGGGAAAGCACGTGCTGTGCGAGAAGCCGCTCGCCAACACGGTCGCCGAGGCCGAGGTGATGGCGGCGGCCGCCCGCGCGGCGCGCGAGCGGGGCGTGCGCTCGATGCTCGGCTTCACCTACCGGCGCGTGCCGGCGCTCACCCACGCGCGCGACCTCATCGCGGCCGGGCGCATCGGCACCGTGCAGCAGGTGCGGGCCGCGTACCGCCAGGACTGGCTCGTCGATCCGAAGGCGCCGCTGTCGTGGCGGCTGCAGAAGGACCTGGCCGGCTCGGGGGCGCTCGGCGACATCGGGGGCCACGCCGTCGATCTCGTGCAGTTCCTGACGGGGCAGCGGGTGACGCGGGTCACGGGCGTGCTCGAGACGATCGTGCGGCAGCGGCCCGTCGAGACCGAGCGCAGCGGCATCGCGGGCGTGGGCGGCGACGAGCTCGGCGACGTCACCGTCGACGACCTCGCGATCTTCACGGGCCGCCTGGACTCCGGCGTGCTGGCGAGCTTCGAGGCGACGCGCTTCGCGACCGGGCGCAAGAACGAGCTGCGCGTCGAGGTCTCGGGCACCGAGGGCGCGATCGCCTTCGACCTCGAGGATCTCAATGTGCTGTGGCTCTACGACCGCACGGCGCCCGCCACCGAGCAGGGCTTCGCGCGGGTCATCGTCACGGAGCCCGGCCATCCGTATCTTGAGGGGTGGTGGCCGGCGGGGCACATGCTCGGCTACGAGCACGGCTTCAGCCACCAGGTGAAGGACCTCGTCGACGCGATCGCCGCGGGGTCCGATCCCGAGCCCGGATTCGATGAGGGACTGCACGTGCAGCGCGTGCTCGACGCGGTCGAGCGCAGCGCCGCACGAGACGCGGCCTGGACCGCGGTCGACGACGACTGAGAGAGAAGGAGAGGGAGCGATGGCGCGACCGATCACGCTGTTCACGGGCCAGTGGGCCGACCTGCCGTTCGAGGAGGTGGCCCGGCTCGCGGGGGAATGGGGCTACGACGGGCTCGAGATCGCCTGCTGGGGCGATCATCTCGATCCGAACCGCTGGGACGACGACGCCTACGTGCAGGACCGGCTCGACATCCTCGAGCGCAACGGCCTGAAGGTGTTCACGATCTCCAACCACCTCAAGGGGCAGGTGGTCTGCGACGACCCGATCGACGAGCGGCACCGCGCCATCGTCTCGGACGAGCTGTGGGGCGACGGCGACCCGGAGGGCGTGCGGCAGCGCGCCGCCGAGGAGCTGAAGAACACCGCGCGCCTGGCCGCGGCGCTCGGCGTGAAGACCGTGACGGGCTTCACCGGGTCGTCGATCTGGAAGTACGTGGCGATGTTCCCGCCCGCCACCGACGAGATGGTCGAGGCGGGCTACCGGGACTTCGCCGACCGCTGGAACCCGATCCTCGACGTGTTCGACGAGGTCGGCGTCCGGTTCGCCCACGAGGTGCATCCGTCCGAGATCGCCTACGACTACTGGACCACCAAGCGCGCGCTCGAGGCGATCGGGCACCGCGAGGCGTTCGGCCTGAACTGGGACCCGTCGCACATGGTGTGGCAGGACCTCGACCCCGTCGCGTTCCTCTGGGACTTCCAGGACCGGATCTACCACGTGCACTGCAAGGACACGAAGAAGCGCCTGACCAACGGCCGCAACGGCCGCCTCTCGTCGCACCTGCCGTGGGCCGATCCCCGGCGCGGCTGGGACTTCATCTCGACCGGCCACGGCGACGTGCCGTGGGAGGACGCGTTCCGCATGCTCAACGCGATCGGCTACGCCGGCCCGCTCTCGGTCGAGTGGGAGGACGCGGGCATGGACAGGCTCGTCGGCGCCCCCGAGGCGCTCGCATTCGTGCGGCGCATGTCGTCGTACGAGCCGTCGGCGGCGGCCTTCGACTCGGCCTTCTCCGCGCGCTGACGCCGCTGGCTCGTCGAGCGAGCGCAGCGAGTCGAGACCACGTCGTTCGGTTCCGGGCCTTGGCCGATCGCCTGCCATCCCCCTTCAGGGCCCCGTGCAAAGGAGCACACGATGGATGAACTCACTCACCGGGCCCAGGAGGACGCGCGCGCACTCGGCGGCCGCCTCGGTCTCAACCGGCGCCAGCTGCTCGCGGCGACGACCGGCATGGCCGCCGCGGCGGTCCTCGGCCTCGGCGGCGCCGGCGCCGCCCACGCGGGCGTGAAGCCCACCGGGCCGAACGGCGTGCTCGTGCCGCCGCCGCGCCGCGGCATCATCCTCTACACGGTGCGCGACGCGATCTCGCGCGACCCGGCGACGACCGACCTGCCGTCGGGATTCCGGCGCGTGTTCGAGGCGCTGTCGGGCATGGGGTACCAGCAGGTGGAGTTCGCGGGCTTCGGCCAGCACGCGAACGCGGAGGGCGGCAACGTCAACAACGTCGCCGGCGCGCACCTGCTGCGCACGTGGCTCGACGACAACGGGCTGCGCGCGCAGGGCAACCACGGCAGCATCCCGTCGACCCTCACCGACGCGACGCTGGCGGCGTTCGATCAGGCCTGCGAGGTGGCCAACATCCTCGGGCTCGACCACATCGGCACGGGCAGCGACCCGACGGGCAGCGCCTACGTGGCCGACTGGCAGGCCGCGGCCGACCGGTGGAACCTGCTCGGGGAGCGGGCGGCGAGCCACGGGCTCAAGCTGTACACGCACAACCACGACGTGGCGTACAGCTTCCTGCTCGACAGCGGACCGCTCGACTCTCAGGGCCGGCCGACCCGCTCGTCGGGCATCCGGCGGCTCGAGTGGTTCCTCGCCCACACCGATCCGGCGTACGTCTACCTGGAGCTCGACATCTACTGGGCGCACGTGGCGCAGTACAAGCACCGCACCTACACGGCGCCCGACGGGTCGCAGGTGACGTCGATCTTCGATCCGGCGGCCGTCGTCGCGGCGCAGACGCAGCGCTTCCCGCTGTTCCACGCCAAGGACGGCCGGATCAACACCGCCAGCGCCAACGGCTACGACATGGTCCCCTTCGGCACGGGCGACATCGACTACGCCACGTTCTACCGGCGCATCGGCGCGAAGGGCCACCACCACTCGATGTACGAGCAGGACAACGCCGGCTCGTACCCGGCGCCGTCCGCCTCCGCATCGCTGGACAACGCCGCCGTCTCGTACGACAACCTCGCCGCCCTCCGCGGCTGAGGGCCCGCGCCCCCGTTCGGCAACCGGCGGATGCTCCCCCGCCGGTTGCTGAACGGGGCCGCTCCGAGCGGGGATGCTGCTCCCCCCCCGGTTGCTGAACGGAGGCCGCGTCAGCGGCCGGAGATGAAGCGACCACCTCGACTCTCTTGCGGTGTCTCATATATGTGTGCTCATATATGAGACATGTCACTTACAAATGCGGTGCTGGGGCTCCTCGATCTCGCCCCCATGTCGGGCTACGACCTCAAGAAGTCGTTCGACAACTCCGTCGCGCACTTCTGGGCCGCCGACCAGGCGCAGATCTACCGCACGCTGGCCAAGCTCGTCGACGACGGCGCCGTCGAGGTGACCGTCATCCCCCAGGAGGGGCGCCCCGATCGGCGCGAGCACCGCATCACCGAGGCCGGTCGCCGGGCCCTGTCGGCCTGGCTCGCCTCGCCGCTCGACGACGAGCGCGACCGCGATCCGTTCCTCGCCCGCGTCTTCTTCGCCGGCCGGGAGGGGCCCGAGGTGGCGCGCGATCTGCTGCGTCAGCGGCGGGCGCTCGCCGAGGCGCGCCTGGCCGCGCTCCGGGCGATCCCACAGCCGGACGGCTCGCTCGCCGAGCGCCTGCGCGGCGCGACGCTGCGGCACGGCCTGCGGCATCTGGAGGCCGAGCTCGCGTGGCTCGACGAGGTGGAGGGGGAGCTGTGATGCACATCGAGGAGCACCACGCCGGCGCGGCGGAGTCGATCCTGTTCCTGCACGGTGGGAGCGTGGCGGGCTGGATGTGGACGGCGCAGGCCGAGGCCCTGCCGGAGTACCACGCGATCGTGCCCGACCTCCCGGGCTTCGGCGCATCGGCCGGGGTGCCGTGGACCGACCTCGAGACGGTGGCCGACGACCTCGCCGGCATCGTGCGCGAGCGGGGCGCCGGAGGGCGCGCGCACATCGTGGGGCTCTCGCTCGGCGGCGTGCTCGGCGCACTGCTGTGCGCGCGGCACCCCGACGTCGTGCGCCGCGGCCTCGTCACGGGCGCGGCGGTGCGCGGCGTCGGGGGCCTCACGCGCGTGTCGGGTCTCGCGCAGATCGCGCTGTGGGGCAGCGCCGGCTACTGGCGCGGGCTCGCGCGCGCGTTCCGGCTGCCGGCCGACGCGGTGCCGGCGTTCGTCGAGACCGGGCTGGGCACGGATCGCGCGTCGGCCCGGCGCATGACCCGCCAGGTGTACGACGGGCTCCCCGCCGCCGCGCTCGCGGGCCTCGGAGCCCTCACCGCCCCACTGCTCGTACTGGCGGGGGAGCGGGAGCCGCGGCAGGTGCGTGACGCCCTGCCCGATGTGGCCGGGCCGGCGCCGCGGGGCACGGCCGCGATCGTGCCGCGGATGCACCACGTCTGGAGCGCCGAGGATCCGGAGCTGTTCCACCGCGTGCTGGCCCACTGGCTCGCCCGCGCCGAGCCATCGCCCGAGCTGCTCCCCCTCGGCTGATCAGCCCCGGGCCGGCACCGAGGGGTGCGCCTCGACGGGCGGCCGCCGCGGGATGAACAGCGACAGCAGGCAGGCGGCCGCCCCGGTGATCGCGCCGAGCCAGAAGCACAGCAGGAACGCGTCGAGCGTGGGCACGGCGACGCCGTCGTACTCCACGACCATCGCGGCCAGGACGGCGGCCATCACGGTCGAGGCCGTCGAGGTGCCGAGCGATCGCGCGAGCGCGTTGATGCCGTTCGACGCCCCCGTCTCGGCCGCGGGCACCGAGCGCATGATGAGCATCGGCATCGCCGCGAAGCTCAGGCCGATCCCGACGCCGACGATGAGGTTGGCGATGAACAGGTGCGCCACGTGGTCGTTCCACAGCAGCAGGTACACGTACGACAGCGCGACGAAGCCGGTGCCGGCCGAGAGCATGATGCGCGGGCCCAGCACGCGCTCGAGCCAGCCGGACAGCGGCGAGATGAGCATCATGATGAGACCAGCGGGCATGACGATCAGCGCCGTCTCGAACACCCCGAGCCCGAAGCCCGAGCCCGTGCCGGCCGGCAGCTCGAGCATCTGCGGCAGCGTCACGTTCGAGCCGAACAGCGCGAAGCCCATGCAGATCGCGGTGAGGTTCGTGAAGAGCACCGCCGGCCGCGCGGCCACGCGCAGATCGAGCAGCGGCTCCGGCGTGCGCAGCTGGTACCAGCCCCACAGCAGCAGCACCGCGACGCCGCCCAGGCCCGCGCCGAGCGTGGCGGGCGAGAGCCAGCCCCAGTCGCTGCCGCGCGAGATCGCCAGCAGAATGCCGCTGAGCGCGATCGTCAGACCGATCACGCCGGGCACATCGAAGCGCCCCGGCGCGCGCAGCACGCTCGGCGGCACGAAGGCGACCACGAGCGCGGCGGCGACGATGCCGAGGCCGGCCGCGATCCAGAACAGCGCGTGCCAGTCGAGGTTCTCGACGACCCACGCGCTCACGGGCATGCCGAGCGAGCCGCCCACGCCCATCGTGGCGCTCATGAGCGCCACCGCCGTGCCCAGTCGGGCCGGGGGCAGCACGTCGCGCATGATCGCGATGCCGAGCGGGATCACGCCGGTCGTCGCCCCCTGCAGCCCGCGGCCGATGATCAGGCCGACGATGTTGGGCGAGAGCGCGGCGACGATCGAGCCGAGCAGCAGGAACCCGATGAGGATGAGCACGATGCGGCGCTTGCCGTACATGTCGCCCAGGCGACCGGAGATCGGCGTGGCGCAGGCGGCGACGAGGAGCGTGATCGTCACGACCCAGGCCGTGTCCTGGCGCGACGCGTCGAGCAGCTCGGGCAGCTCCGACTGGATCGGCACGACGAGCGTGAACATGTACGCCGAGGTCAGGCCGGTGAACGCGAGGGCGAACACCGTGAGCCACTTGGGGGTGGTGCGGGACAACCGCCTTCTGTCCGCCGCATCACTCACGTGCTTCACCCTATCGGCGGCCGGGGACACCCGGCTCCGAGATGCCGATACACCCCTCGTCCGCGGCGTTCCGGCGCAGATCGGCGATTCCGCGCAGCAGATCGCGGCGTTGGCTGCGCGGCAACGCAGATCTGCGCGGGATCGCGGCGATGTCGGTGGCGGGTGGCAGGCTGATCGCGTGAGCCACGACGACGAGCCCGGCACCGCGGCCGGCAGCGCCGAGCGACCGGCCCGGTTCTTCCGCGACGCCGCCGAGTTCCGCGCGTGGCTCGAGCGGCATCACGACACCGCGCCGGAGCTGTGGATGGAGCTGCGCCGGGCGCACGTGCCCGATCGCGGCCTCACATGGGCCGACGCGGTACTCGAGGCACTGTGCTTCGGGTGGATCGACTCGGTCTCGCAGCCGATCGACGACGACCGGCGCCGGCAGCGCTGGACGCCGCGGAAGCCGCGCAGCATCTGGTCGCGGGTCAACATCGACCACGTCGAGCGTCTCACCGCCGAGGGCCGGATGCACCCGGCCGGGCTCGCGGCGTTCGAGCGCCGAGCGCCGGAGCGCAGCGGCGTGTACTCGCACGAGAGCGGCGAGGCCGAGCTGGATCCCCGGCTGCAGGCGATCATCGACGCCTCGCCCGGCACTGTCGCGTTCCTCGCCGAGGCGGCGCCGGGCTACCGCAAGGCCGTGCGGCACTGGATCGCCTCGGCCGCGCAGGAGGCCACGCGCGAGCGCCGCGCCCGCCAGCTCGTCGCCGACAGCGAGGCGGGCCTGCTCGTGCCGCCCCAGCGTCCCGGCAAGCCCCCGGCATGGCTGCCCCGCGCGGCCGAGGCCGCCCGCGCGGCGACCGCGTGAGGTTCAGCCGGCCAGCGCGTCGATGATCGGCCTCGGATCGGGGGAGTCCGCGGGCGCCTCGAACGAGACGGCGTCCGCTCCGGCGTCGCCGTACGCGGCGGCGCGTTCGCGCAGGTGATCGGCCAGACGCGGCAGGGTGGTGTCCACCGGCACGTACACCGTGACGCGCGAGCGGCCGTCGCGTCCGGAGGCGGCGTAGCCCTCGTCGATGATCGCGCGCGCGGCGCGCACGTCGTCGGGCGAGGTGCCGCCCGAGAGCACCACGCCGTCGCCCAGCTCGCCGGCCAGGCGCAGCGTCTTGGGGCCGGTGGCGCCGATCACCAGCTGCGGCGCGGCCGCCGGCGGCCAGTCGAGCGCGACATCGCGCAGCGACACGTAGCGTCCGGCCGCGTCCACCGTGCCGCCCTCCAGCAGCGATCGCACGGCGGTCACATACTCGCGTAGCAGGGTCAGCGGCGAGGCGACGCGCGCGCCGACCTGGCCCATCCAGTCGAGCACGCCGTGCCCGAAGCCCGCGATGACGCGGCCGGGCGCGAGGCGCTCGAGCGTGGCGAGCTCCATCGCCGCGAGCGCCGGGTTGCGCAGCGGCACGGGGAGCAGCCCGAGTCCGATCCGCACGCGCTCCGATCGAGCGAGCGCGGCCGAGGCGGTGGCGATGCCGCCCTCGAGGAAGCAGTCCTCCCACAGCCAGAGCTCGTCGATCCCCGCCTGATCGGCCGCGGTGACGACATCGTGGAGGCGCTCGGGCGGCAGCTGCGGGCGGAACGTGACCGCCATCGTCGGAAGGGCCATGCCGCGATCCTCGCACGCCGCCGGGCCCAGCGTGCGGGGGTGCGGTCGTTCGGCCTCGACTCCGCGCCTCCGGCGCTCCGCTCGACCCGTCTCCGCTCCGGCGCTGCGCGCCTCCGGTCGACGAGCCAGCGGCGCGTGTGGCGCGTCAGGAGTGCGACCACGCGGGCCCGTCGACCGAGCGAAGCGAGCGGAGACGGCTCGAGCGAGCGAAGCGAGTCGAGAGCGCGGGGTTGGACCCGCGAGGCCTCGACTCCGCGCCTCCGGCGCTGCGCTCGGCCCGTCTCCGCTCCGCGGCTGCGCCGCTTCGGTCGACGAGCCGTGAGGCTTGCAGCCGACCACGAGCACCAACCACGCGGGCTCGTCGACCGAGCGAAGCGAGCGGAGACGGCTCGAGCGAGCGAAGCGAGTCGAGAGCTCGGGGTCGAACCCTCCAGGCCTCGACTCCGCCGCTTCGTTCGCTTCGCTCACTCCGGTCGACGAGCCCGTGGTGGCGCGTCGGGAGTGCAGCCGCCCGGGCTCAGACCCGCTTCGCGCGGCTCGGGGCGGACTCGTTCCAGAGGCGGTCGAGCGCGGTGACGACGTAGGTGTACGCACGGCCCGGCTCGGCCGTCGTGTCGGTAAAGAACTGCTCCACGACGCCGCTCGTGCGGACCGTCGCCCAGAGGTTCGCGCCATCCTCGATCTCGATCGCGCTCGCGGATCCCTCGACCCGGTAGATCGCGAACGACGTGGCGCGCGTCGGCTTCGGGCCGGCGTCGAGCCACTTCAGCGCGACGCCCGCATCGGTGCGCACGGCCTCGGCCAGGACCGGCTCGCGTACGGCGGTGCCGGGCAGGTGCGGCATCGCCGGCACGAGCGCGGGGCGCTGGTAGTGATCGGCCACGACGGCGGCCATCGCGCCGTTGAGGGCGTCGGCCTTGGGGATCTGGTTCGCCGAGTACCAGACGTGGCCGTGCACGGGGGTGCCGGCGGCGGTGAGCTCCTTGCCCAGCGCGACGTGGTTGGTCAGCTCGCGCGGATCGGTGAACACCCCGCTGGTGACCTTGTACGTCGCCTCGCCGATGTACAGCTGCGTGCCCGACTGCGCGGCGACCTCGGCCCACCATGGCGCGAGCTTGAGGTAGTCGGCCACGGCGAGGCCGAACTGCCAGTAGATCTGCGGGTTGATGTAGTCGAGCCAGCCCTCGAGCACCCACTTGCGGGTGTCGGCGTACTGCGCGTCGTACGACTGCGACCCGCTCGTCTCCGAGCCCCGCGGATCGGTCGCCTTGTTGCGCCAGATGCCGAACGGCGAGATGCCGAACTTGACCCACGGCTTGGTCTGCTTGATGCGCTGCGAGATCTCGCGCACGAAGGTGTCGACGTTGTCGCGGCGCCAGGCGGCGATGTCGGCGGAGCCCGCGCCGTGCTCGGCGAAGGTATGGGCGTCGGGGATCGTCTGCCCCGCAACCGGATACGGATAGAAGTAGTCGTCGAAGTGCACGCCGTCGAGGTCGTAGTTCGCCACCGAGTGCAGGATCGCGGCGTAGATGTGCTCGCGCGCGGCGGGGATGCCCGGATCGAAGTACAGCTTGCCGCCGTACGCCCACACCCATTCGGGGTGCACGCGCGCCGGGTGCTCCGGCACGAGCGCGGCGGCGTTGGTGTCCATCGACACGCGGTAGGGGTTGTACCAGGCGTGCAGCTCGAGGTTGCGGGCGTGTGCCTCGGCGACGGCGAAGGCGAGCGGGTCGAAGCCGGGGTGGCGGCCCTGCGTGCCGGTGAGGTACTTCGACCACGGCTCCAGCGGGCTCTCGAAGAACGCGTCGGCGGTGGGCCGCACCTGGAAGAACACGGCGTTGAGGTTCATCTCGACGGCCAAGTCGAGCCAGTGCCGCAGCTCGGCCTGGAGCGTCTCGGCGGGAAGGCCCGTGCGCGAGGGCCAGTCGATGTTGACGACGGTCGCGATCCACATGGCGCGCAGCTCGCGCTTCCGGTGCGCGCCGATCGCGGTCGTTGCGCTCGCCGGGGCGAGGGGCGCCGCACCGGCGGGAGTGAGGGATCCGACGGTCACGGTGAGCGCCGAGCCGGCGACGCCGGCGGCGGCGAGGGTCAGGAAGCCGCGGCGGGGGATCGCGACGGGGGCGGGGTGCGTCATTGCTGGTCTCCTCGATCGGGGTGCCCGTGGGGCCGATTGGGAAAGACTTTACGGACTTGCGACATATTGCGGTAGAGGTTTTCATCGGATCCGCGGAAGGCCGTTCCCGGGTGCGCCCGCGTCGCGAGGGCGGGCGTGGGCGGCACGTCGGCACTCGGGAATCCGTCCGGCACGCGCGGATTAGGATTGGGGTGGCGGCACCCACCGCTCTGGCGCCCGATTCCGGGCCATCCGATCCACTCCCGACCATTGGAGCCACCGTGGCCGAACAGTCCCGTCTCGACAAGGTGATCAGCCTCGCCCGCCACCGCGGGTTCGTCTTCCAGGCGGGAGAGATCTACGGCGGATCGCGGTCGGCGTGGGACTACGGCCCCCTCGGCACGGAGCTCAAGGAGAACATCCGCCGCCAGTGGTGGCAGACCTTCGTGCGCGGTCGCGGCGACATGGTCGGCCTGGACTCCTCGGTGATCCTGCCGACGAAGGTGTGGGAGGCCTCGGGTCACGTGGCGACGTTCACGGACCCGCTGGTGGAGTGCCTGCAGTGCCACAAGCGCCACCGCGAGGATCACCTCATCGAGGCGTTCGTCGCCAAGAAGGGCCGCGAGCCCGAGAACGGCATGGCCGACATCGTCTGCCCGGACTGCGGCACGCGCGGCCAGTGGACCGAGCCGAAGTCGTTCAGCGGACTGGTGAAGACCTACCTCGGCGTCGTCGACGATGAGTCCGGCCTGCACTACCTGCGCCCGGAGACGGCCCAGGGCATCTTCGTGAACTTCGCCAACGTCGTCACCGCGAGCCGCAAGAAGCCGCCGTTCGGCGTCGGCCAGGTCGGCAAGGCGTTCCGCAACGAGATCACGCCCGGAAACTTCATCTTCCGCACCCGCGAGTTCGAGCAGATGGAGATCGAGTACTTCGTGCCGCCGGCCGAGGCCGCCGAGTGGTTCGAGCACTGGGTCGACGCGTGCTGGAACTGGTTCGTCGATCTCGGCATCGACCCGTCGCACATGCGCAAGCTCGACGTGCCCGATGGCGAGCGCGCGCACTACTCGGATCGCACGATCGACGTGGAGTACGAGTTCGGCTTCCAGGGCAAGGGCTGGGGCGAGCTCATGGGCATCGCCAACCGCACGGACTTCGACCTCTCCAACCACATCGAGCACTCCGGCGCCGGCAACCTCGCCTTCTTCGACCAGGCCTCCGGCGAGAAGTACGTGCCGTACGTGATCGAGCCGTCGTTCGGCCTCACCCGCTCGATGATGGCGTTCCTCGTCGACGCGTACGCCGAGGAGGAGGTGCCCAACGCCAAGGGCGGCACCGACGTGCGCACCGTGCTGCGCCTCGACCCGCGCCTCGCGCCCGTGAAGGTGGCGGTGCTGCCGCTCAGCCGCAACGAGCGCCTGTCGCCGCTGGCCCGCGAGGTCGCCGACGAGCTGCGCGGATCGTGGAACGTCGACTTCGACGACGCCGGCGCGATCGGCCGCCGCTACCGCCGCCAGGACGAGATCGGCACGCCGTTCTGCGTCACGGTCGACTTCGACTCCCTCGACGACAAGGCGGTCACGGTGCGCGATCGCGACAGCATGGCGCAGGAGCGCGTGCCGCTCGAGGGCCTGAGCGCCTACCTCGCCGACCGACTCAAGGGCGCCTGACCCACAACTATCCGGGAACCCTAGCGGACCAGGCCACCGAGAGCGTACGATCGAGCTTCGTCGATATACGCTCCCCCGGGCGTGCGACATCGCGCGAAAGCACCCGAACCCTCGCGCGCCGCTGCCACACTCTGCACCCACGGAGGCCTCCCTTGTCCGCGCTCCTCGCCCTTGACACCCCTCAGCCGCAGCGCCTGTCCGACATGGTGTTCGTGCGTCTCGCCGACGCGATCGTCCAGGGCGAGCTCGCCCCCGGACAGTCGCTGCGCGATCAGGACCTCGCCGATCAGCTCGGCGTCTCGCGCATGCCCGTGCGCGAGGCGCTGCAGCGCCTGGAGCGAGCCGGCCTGATCGAGATGGCGGCGAGCCGCTACACGCGCGTCGCCGAGCTCACGCCGCAGCGCGTGCGCGAGACGATGGAGCACGCCGGCTACCTGTATGGATCGATCATCCGCCTCGCGACGAAGCGGATGACCGACGAGCAGGCCGAGACGGCGCTCGCGCTGCTCGGCAAGGTCGCCGCCTCGGGTACCGACGATGAGGCCTACCACGAGGCCAACCGCGCCTTCAACGACTTCATGATCGAGGTCTGCGGCAACAGCAACTTCTGCCTGCGCAGTGACCTGCTCTACTCGGTGCAGTGGGTCGTGCGCCACTTCCCGTTCGCCGAGTACGCGATGGTGCTGCGCGCGCAGCACGAGCGGCTGGCCGGCGCGCTCGTCGACCGCGACGCCGACGAGGCCGAGCGGATCGTGCGCGAGATGTACGGCGTCGACGGCGAGCACGCGGCGTTCTTCGCGGGCCTCGACCAGACCTTCTGATCGCCCGCCTCACGCCATCGAAATGTCGCCCGCCACGAACTAGCGTGCGGGTATGACCGAGACCGCGCCGGCGATCCTCGAGTGGATGAGCCGCACCGATCCGGCGCTGCGGTGGCAGGTGGAGCGCGATCTGCTCGATGCGCCGCAGGCCACGTGGCGCGCCACTCGCGAGCGCGTCGCCACCGAGGGGATGGCGGCGCGGCTGCTGGCGCGGCAGGATCCGGAGGGCACCTGGGCGCGCGGCGCCTTCTTCCCCGGTGAGGGCTGGGATCCGTCCGAGGCGACGGGGTCCGGCGAGGGCCAGCCGTGGGTCGCCACCACCTGGAGCCTCAGCGCGCTGCGCGAGTGGGGCGTCGACGCCGCGGTGCTCGGCGATACGGCCGATCGCATCGAGCGCGCGGTGCGATGGGAGTACGACGACCTGCCGTACTGGGGCGGCGAGGTCGACGTGTGCATCAACTCGTGGACCCTCTCGAACGGCCTGTGGCTGGGGCGCGACATGTCGGCGCTCGCGCAGTGGTTCGCCGACCACCAGATGGCCGAGGGCGGCTGGAACTGCGAGTGGATCGAGGGCTCCACGCGCGCCTCGGTCGAGTCGACCCTGAACGGGCTGTTCGGCTGCTCGATCACGAGCGGGCCACCGGCGGCACCCCGCAGCTGCGTGAGGCGCGGCACCGCGCCAAGGAGTACCTGCTGGAGCGCCGGCTGCTGAGCACGCTCGCCGAGGGGCGTCCGGTCGTGCCGTACGTCGGCGTCTTCATGAGCCCGGGCCGCGCCGCCTACACGGCGATCCGCGCGCTCGACTACTTCCGCGCGGCCCACCTGCACGACGGCCACGAGCCCGACCCGCGCCTTTCCGAGGCGATCGATCTGCTGCGCGGCAAGCGCCGCGACGACGGCACCTGGGCGGTGGATCACCGCCTGCCCGGACGCGTCTGGTTCCACGCCGACGTCGAGCCGGGGCAGCCGTCGCCGTGGCTCACGTTCACCGCGCTGCGCATCCTGCGCTGGTGGGACGGCGCCTGAGCGGCGTTACGCGATCGCGAGGCGCACGATCGCCGCGGCCACGCACGCCCAGCCGAGGCTCGCGAGCGTGCCGATGATGAAGCGCTCGCGCGCCTCCGGGGTTCCCAGCTCGGTGAAGCGCGCGATGCCCTTGACGGCCACGACGACGGCGATCGCCTCGGGATAGCCGACGACGAGGGCCAGCGCCGCCGCGACCCGCTCGAGGTAGCCGATCGTCACCCCGCCGCGCATCACCTCTGGACCCGCTCCGCCGGTGCCCGCCGGCGCGCGCAGGAGGATGCCGCCGTGCGGGCCCTCGCGCACGCCGTCGTCCGAGGCGATCGCGAGCACCCGGCGGGCGACGGGGTCGCCACCGAGCACCGCGACGGCGGTGCCCAGTACCGCGAGCGGGGCGACGAGCGGGAGGGGAACGTGCCACGGCGCGATCGCGACCGCGATGAGGGAGAGAACGATGAGGATCGCCGCCGTCAGGAGGGCCGCCGTCGCCGGCCGATCGCGCCGCACGAGGATGAGCACGAGCGCCGCGCCCATCACGAGCACGAGCGCGGCGCCGAGGATCACGCCCGGCAGGCTGTCGGCGAGCTGCATGCCGATCAGTGTGTCACGGGCGGCGGACATGGCCGCGGGAGCGGGCGGCGGGTCACGCGTCGGGGTCGAGGGCTCCCAGCACCCGGGCGAGGGCCGGGATCGCCGCCTCCTCCGTGCGCAGGCCCGCGACCCGCACCCGCCGGCTGACCGCGCTCTCGGTGATCCCCAGCTCGGCCGCCGCCTCGCGCTGCGTGAGGCCCGTCGCAAGCAGGTCGTGGATCTCCCAGCCCTCGTCGGTGCGGCGATCCCGCAGCTCGAGCAGCAGCCGCAGCAGCGCTTCGGCATCGGCGGCCGCCTCGGCGTCGGGGCCCTCGATCGCGAGGCGCAGCGGCGTGCTCTTCGCGCGCTCCACGGCGTCGCGGGCATGCAGGAACGCGTCGCCGCGGGCCGCCCGCACGACCTCGGGCAGCGGGGTGTCGACGGCTCCGGCGCCGAGGCCCACGCTCCAGGTCCCGGCGCGGCTCAGCGCGAGCGCGAGGGCGAGGGCGGCGGGGGCTCCGGCGATGAGTGCCTGGATCTCGTCGCCGGCCGTGCGCTCGGGGGGCAGGGCGAGGGCCGTCCCACCGACGCGTTCGATCGTGTCGATCGCGGTCGGCACGAGATCCGTACCCGCCTGGCTGTTGCGCTGATCGATCGTGAGCACGAACATCGCCGCTCCTTGCGCTCCGGGGATCAAGCTTTTCAGACTGAGCTTGCAGGCTCAAGTCTCGCAGCTTGTGCCGTTGGGCGCAAGGATCCCGGATTACGAGGCCTTCGCTGCCGCCTTCATCGCCTTCTTGTGCTCGCGGACCTTCGTCAGCGATTCGGGGCTGACGATGTCGGCGACCGAGCGGAACGAGCCTTCCTCGCCGTACGGCGCCGAGGCCTCGCGCCAGCCGTCGCCCGTGAACCCGTACTGCTTGCCCAGCAGCGCGAGGAAGATCTTCGCCTTCTGCTCGCCGAAGCCCGGCAGCGCCCTCAGACGCTTCAGCACGGTCGGCCCATCGGGGTCGCCCTGCGTCCACAGCGCGGCCGCATCGCCGCCCCACTCGTCGACCAGTGCCTGGCACAGCGCCTGCACGCGGCCCGCCATCGAGCCCGGGAACCGGTGCACCGCCGGCGACTCCTTGAAGGCCTCGGTGAACGCCTCGGGGTCGTACCCGGCGATCGTCGCGGCGTCGACCGATCCGATCCGCTCGCGGATCTTCTCGGGGCCCGCGAAGGCGGTCTCCATGGCGACCTGCTGATCGAGGAGCATGCCGACCAGCAGTGCCAGCGGGTTCTCGGTCAGCAGGGTGTCGGCGGCGGTGTCTCCGGTGATGTGAAGGGCCATGCGTCCATTCTCTCGCGCGGGCTGGTCAGAGCCGAGACTGGAACCGCAGGATCCGATCGATCGCCTCCGCGACGGCGGCGGGACCGGCGGCGAGCGAGAGGCGCACGAAGGTACGGCCGGCGACCGCGTCGAAGTCGGCGCCGGGGACGATCGCGACGCCCTCCTCCTCGAGCAGCGCCGCGCACCAGGCCGACGAATCCGGGTGTGCGCCGAGGCGCGGAGCGATGTCGGCGTAGACGTAGAACGCGCCGTCGGCGGGCGCGACCGTGCCCCAGCCGAGCACGTCGATGCGGCTCAGCAGCAGGGCGCGCGAGGCGGCGAACTCCTCGACACGGGTCTCGGCTTCGGCGTACGACTCCTCGGTGAACGCCGCGACGGCCGCGAGCTGCGCGGGCGCGGGAGGGCACAGCGCGAGGTTGCCGGCGAGCGCGTCGACCCGGGGCCGCAGGCCGTCGGGCACGAGCATCCAGCCCAGCCGGAAGCCCGTCATGCCCCAGTACTTCGAGAACGACGAGACGACGATCGCCGATCGATCGAGCTCCCAGGCGCTCGTCCCGCGGGCGCCGGGTGCGGAGGGATCCTCGGGGTACGCGATGCCGTGATAGATCTCGTCGCTGATCAGGCGGACGTCGTTCGCGTGGCACCAGGCGGTCAGCGCCTCGAGTTCGTCGCGGCTGATCATCGTGCCGGTCGGGTTGGCGGGCGAGGCGATCACGAGCCCGGCAATGGGGCCGCCCTCGGCGACGGCGGCGTCGAGCTGCTCCGGCGTGGGCTGGAAGCGGACCTCGGGGCCGCAGTCCAACTCGACGACCTTGCACCCGAGCGAGCGCAGGATGTTGCGGTAGGCGGGGTAGCCGGGCCGGGCGAGCGCCACGCGATCGCCGTGCTCGAACGCCGACAGGAAGGCGAGCAGAAAGGCGCCGGACGAGCCGGTGGTGATCGCCACCTCCTGCGCGTCCAGCGCGAGCCCGTACCACCGGGCGTAGTGCCCGGCCAGCGCCTCGCGCAGCGCGCGGATGCCGAGCGCGGGCGTGTAGCCCAGGGGCTCTCGATCGGCGTGCACCCGGATCGCCCGCTCGTGCACGGCCGCGGGCGCGCCGCCGGAGGGCTCGCCGGCGCACAGCGACACGACGTCGCGGCCCTCCGCTCGCAGCTCGGCGACGCGATCGAGGATCCGCATGACCTCGAACGCCGGAACCTCGGACCGCTGGGAGACCTTCACCGATTCAGTCTCGCAGGGTCGTGCGGTCGCGCGGGTGTCGGAGCGGGCGGTTGCGTCGGCGGATCTGTGGGGCTGGTGGTGACGGGTGGGGCAGGTGATGCGGTGCGCGGGTTTCCGATCCGACGCCGGCGCGGGCGAGGGCTGAGATCTCGACTCCGCTTCGCTGCGCTCGATCCGTCTTCGCTGCGGCGGCTGTGCCGCCTTCGGTCGACGAGCCCGAAGGGTTCAGGCCGAGAAAGGGTCGCGCGGATGTCGGAGCGCGGGCTTGTGTCGGCGGATTCGTGGGGCTGGTGGTGACCGGTGGGGCGGATGATCCGACCGGCGGGGCAACGATCCGACGCCGGCGCGGGTGATCCGACGGAGCGCGGGCGAGAGGGCCGCGAGCGCGACTGTGGCGGCTGCGCCGCCTCCGGTCGACGGGCCCGGGGGGGCTCAGGCGGAGGCGTTGCCGGTGAAGGGGCAGGCGGGGGCGTCCGTGGCCGCGGCGGCGGGGCGCGCGTCGACGCCGAAGAGCGTCTCGAGCGCGTCGAAGACGTCGTCGGCGCGGCCCTGCGCCGCCAGCTCGCGCGCGCGGGCCGTGGGCGTGTGCAGCAGGCGACCGACCATGTGGCGCAGCGCCTGCTCGATCCGCTCGTCGTCGCCGCGACCCTTGGCGCGGTCGATCTCGGCGTCGAGCAGTTCGAAGACGAGCTCGCGCAGGGCGACGATCGCGGGGGCCGCGCTCTGCTCGCGGCCGACGAGGTGGAACTTGGCGGCGGCGTCGCGGACCATGCGGCGGGCGTCGTCGTGGGCGCGCAGCTCCTCGAGCGGGGCGTGCAGCCGGATCGTCTCGAGATCGAGCAGGGTCATCCCCTCGAGCTCGCCCACCTCGTGCGCGACGTTGCGGGGCAGGCCCAGATCGATCACGAAGCCCCTGCCGGCGTAGCCGCCGCGCTGCAGCAGCTCGACGGTGACGACCGGCTCCTCGCGCGAGGTGCAGGTGACGACGAGGTCCGAGGTCGCCGCGGCCGCCGGGAAGGCGTCGTCGTCGACCCACGCGATGGCGTGCTTGAGAGCGAACTTCTCGCCCCGGCCCGACGGCGAGTACACGGTGATGTCGGTCACGCCCTGATCGCGCAGCGCGGCGATCGTGGCCGCGGCGTACGCGCCGGTGCCGATGAGCAGCGTGCGCTGCGTCGTCCAGTCGGCGATGCGGCTGTCGGCCAGCTCGAGCGCGAGGCGCACGAGCGAGCGGCCGGCCCGGCCGAGGGCGGTGGCGTTCTTGACGCCCTTCTGCGTCTCGGTGGCGCGCTGGAAGAGGCGCTCGAGCTCGGGGGAGGTCGCCTCGAAGGCGCGGGCGTCGTCGAGGGCGCGGCGCACCTGTCCGGCGATCTCGCCCTCGCCGATCACGACGGACTCGAGGCCCGAGGCGACGGCGAACAGGTGCTCGGCCACGCGGCCGCCGGCCTTGACCTCGTAGGCGCCCTCGAGCTCGGTCGGGCTCACGCCGGTCGCGGCCTGGATCGCCTCGAGCGCCGCGGTGACGCCCTCGATCTCGGCGTGCGCGGGCACATCGAGGTAGGCCTCGACGCGGTTGCAGGTGGAGAGCACGACGGCGCCGTCGATGCGATCCTTCTCGGCGATGAGCGGCGCGATCGGCGTGGCGTGCGAGGAGAGCCGTTCGAGCAGATCGAACGGAGCGGTCTTGTGACTCGCGGATACGCACAGCAGCACGATCACCGATTCTACAGCCCGTCGAATCTTTTTCTGAGTGATTCATGATTAGGGTGCCCTCACCTGGCGCCCCGCGCCCGCCCGCTCCGTGGGCACAGGGATCCCTCGGCGGGCGCGACCAGAATGGGGGCCATGGCTCACACTTCCGCGCTGGTGCGCGCGCTGAACGGCGACCGCCCCGAGGTCGCTCCCGTCTGGTTCATGCGTCAGGCGGGACGCTCCCTGCCGGAGTACCGCGAGCTGCGCGTCGGCACGCGCATGCTCGACGCGTGCCTCACGCCGGATCTCGCGGCCGAGATCACCCTGCAGCCGGTGCGCCGCCACGGGGTCGATGCGGGCATCTTCTTCAGCGACATCGTGGTGCCGTTGCGCCTGGCCGGCGTCGAGGTCGAGATCGAGCCGGGCCGCGGCCCCGTCTTCGCCGCCCCGATCCGCACGGCCGACGACGTCGCGCGGCTGACGGCGATCGACCCGGCCGAGGTCGCCGCCGCGGCGGAGCCGATCCGCGAGGCCGTGCGCCTGACCGTGGCCGAGCTCGGCGAGACCCCCCTCATCGGTTTCGCCGGCGCGCCGTTCACCCTCGCGGCCTACCTCGTCGAGGGCGGCCCCTCCAAGGAGCACCTGCGGGCGCGGGCGATGATGCACGCCGATCCCGACTCCTGGCACCGGCTGGCCGGCTGGCTCGCCCAGGTGTCGCGCGCCTTCCTGGGGGCGCAGATCGACGCGGGCGTGCAGGCGGTGCAGCTGTTCGACTCGTGGGCGGGATCGCTCGCGCCCGCGGCGTTCCGCGCGTTCATCGCGCCGCACTCGACCGCGGCGGTGACGGACCTGCCCGTGCCCGTCATCCACTTCGGTGTCGGCACGGGGCCGTTCCTGGCCGACATGCGCCTCGGCGGGGTCGCGTCGGCGGTGGGCGTGGACTGGCGACTGCCGCTCGACGAGGCCGCGGCGATCGTGGGCCCCGACGTCACGCTGCAGGGCAACATCGATCCCGCGCTGGTGGGCGCCCCGTGGCCGGTGCTCGAGGCGCACGTGCGCGACGTGCTGCGCCGCGGCCGCGCGGCCCGCGCCCACATCGTCAACCTCGGGCACGGCGTCCCGCCCGAGACGGATCCGGCGGTGCTGACGCGCATCGTCGAGCTGGTGCACGCGGACGGCGAGTGATGACCGAGGACCTCGGGCTGCTGCACGAGCGGGCCGCCGCGACGCGGGTCGCCGTGATCGGCGGCGGGATCGGCGGCCTCGTCGCCGCCCGCGAGTTCGCCAAGGTCGGCATGTCGGTCACGCTGTTCGAGGCCGATGATCGGCTCGGCGGGGCCGTGCGATCGGGCGAGGTCGCGGGCCTCGCGCTCGACCTGGGCGCCGAGAGCTACGCCACGCGCGGCGGACACGTCCGCGCGCTGATCGACGATCTCGGGATCGCCGATCTCGTCGTCGAGCCCGGCACGGGCGCCGGCGGCGCCTGGGTCGCGGGCCTGCCCGGCGGAGGCGCCGCGCCTCTGCCCGTCGGCGGCATCCTCGGGATCCCGGCCAATCCGTTCGCGGTCGACGTGCGCCGGGTGATCGGCTGGTCGGGCGCCTGGCGCGCGTACCTCGATCGCGTCC
The DNA here is from genome assembly GCF_004564075.1 of Microbacterium sediminis. NCBI lineage: Bacteria > Bacillati > Actinomycetota > Actinomycetes > Micrococcales > Microbacteriaceae > Microbacterium > Microbacterium sediminis. Next base: position 2,641,936 of record NZ_CP038256.1, on the reverse strand, counting down.
GGCCCGTCCTTACGATCGGCCGCGATCGCAGCCTGGGCCACCTCGTCCGCACCCGCCTCGGGCGGACGGTGCTCGATCGGCTCGTCGCGCCCGTCACGAACGGCGTCTACTCCGCGGATCCCGACGACATCGACACCGACGTGGCCGCCCCCGGCCTCAACGGCGCGCTCACCAAGACCGGCTCGCTGCTGGGCGCCGTGGACCTGCTGCTGCACGAGCGGGCGCAGAAGGCCGGCGCCCCCGGATCGGCCGTCGAGGGGCTGCGGGGCGGTATGGGCCGGCTGATCGAGGCGCTCGCCGCCGCGCTCGCCGACGCCGGGGTGCGGATCCGCACGGCCTCACCCGTCACCGAGCTGGCGCGCGAGGAGGACGGCTGGCGCATCGTGACGCCCGCCGCCGCGGAGTCGGCCCACCCCGAGCCCGCCGCCGCGGAGCCCGCCGAGCCCGCCGCGCCCGCGCCGGAACCCGCCGCACCGGAGGCGCCGGAGCGGTTCGACCTCGTGCTCGTCGCCACCGAGGAGCACGCCGCCCGTCGCCTCATCGCCCCGCACGCCGCGGGGCTGGCGCCCGAGCCGCCGCGCCCGGGCCCCGTGGTGCACGTCGCCACGCTCGTGCTCGACGCCCCGGAGCTCGACGCCGCCCCGCGCGGCACGGGCGTGCTCACGGTGCCCGGATCGTTCACCGCCAAGGCCCTCACGCACGCCACGGCCAAGTGGGGCTGGGTGAGGGACGCCGCCGGGCCGGGCCGCCACGTGGTGCGCGTCTCGTTCGGCGCACAGGGCTCCGAGCCGGCCACCCGGGGCCTCAGCGACGACGCCGCGGCCGAGCGGGCGCTCGACCAGGCCGGGCGGCTGCTCGGCGTGCCGCTGCGCCGCGAGCAGCTGCGCGGCTTCGCGCTCGCGCGGTTCACGCAGTCGCAGCCGGCCGCCACCATCGGCCGCCGCGACGACGCCCGCGCGGCGCGAGACGCCATCCGGGGCGTCACCGGGCTCGGTGCGGCCGGCGCCTGGCTGGCCGGGACCGGCCTCGCGCAGGTGGTGCCCGACGCGATCGCGGAGGCGGACCGGCTGCGTCGCGTGGCGCTGTGGGCCGACGAGCCGGACGCAAACGACTGATTGTGAGCCATTCCGTCAGATTCCGCAACGGGAATGCGTCGGAAACATGCGCGGGCTATCGTGGGACGCACGCACCCGACGACGTGAGGAGACCCTGATGAGGGGCAAGGTGGGACTCGTGATCGGCCTCGGCGCGGGCTACGTGCTCGGTACCCGGGCGGGTCGTGCGCGCTATGAGCAGATCAAGACGCAGGCGCAGAAGGTGTGGAACCTCGAGCCGGTGCAGGAGCAGGTGGCCCGGGTGAAGGACCTCGCCGCCTCCGGCGCCATGAAGGTGCCGCGCCTCGCGTGGGACGGCGCGGTCAAGGTCGTCAAGACCGTGACCTCGACCGCCGGCACCCCCGGCCAGAAACTCGACGCCGCGATCGATGAGGCGGAGGACACGGTCGACGACGTGAAGAAGGCCGCGGACAAGCGATGACGGAGCGGACCACGCGGTCGCCGCTGCGCGACCGCGCCGACGACGGGCTCTTCACGCTGATCGGCGACCTGCCCGAGCTCGTCTCGAACCTCGTCAAGGCCGAGGTCCGTGCGGTCAAGGGCTACGTCGGCCAGCTCGTCAAGCACGGCGGCCTCACCGCGGTCTTCGCGATCGTGGCCCTCTTCTTCCTGTTCTGGACCATCCCGGCGTTCCTCGCCTTCTTCGTGATCCTGCTCGACCTGTGGATGCCGCTGTGGGTGGCGGCGCTCATCGTCGTGGTGATCGGCATCGTGCTCGCCGTGCTCGCCGCCCTGTGGGGCTACGTGCGGCACGTGCGCAAGATCCAGAAGCTCGAGAGCCCGGCCACGTCCGTGAAGAAGGACGCCGGCATCGTGAAGGAGTTCGCCGATGAGTTCTGACGCCCTGCCCAAGACGGTCGTGCCCAGCGGCATCCGCGACGAGGTGGAGCTCGCCCGCGCGGAGCTGAAGGCCGCGCTGGCGGCGATCGAGCACAAGGCGAACCTGCCCGCCCGCGCGGCCGAGGCCACCGAGCGCAAGGTCGCCGAGGCGAAGTCGTTCGCGCGCCGCAAGCCCGCGGTCGCCGCGGCCGCCGCCGTGGCCGTCGCGGTCGCGGTGGGCGCCGCCGTGTGGGGCGTCGCGGCGCTGCTGAGCAAGCGCCACTGACCGGGAGGAGCCCGGCGCGCTCCCACCTGCGGGTGGGAGAATGGCGGCATGGTGCAGATCCAGCCCCGTCCCCAGGCCGATGCCCCCGAGCGCTCCGGCGACGACTACAGCCTCTTCGCCGTCTGGCGCCGCAACCCGGCCGAGCCGGTCACCGAGAGCGACCCGACGGAGCTGGCCGACATCGTGACGCTGCTCGCCGACCAGGGGGTCACGGTCCGCGGCTTCTACGACGTGAGCGGGCTGCGCGCCGACGCCGATCTCATGGTCTGGCTGCACGGGCCCGTCGCCGAGGATCTGCAGAAGGCGGTCCGGCGCCTGCGTCGCACCGAGCTGCTGCGCCCCCTGCTTCCCACCTGGAACGGCATGTCGGTGCACCGCGACGCCGAGTTCAACAAGAGCCACGTGCCGGGCTACCTGCGCGGCATCGCGCCGAAGGGCTGGCTCACGGTCTACCCGTTCGTGCGCAGCTACGAGTGGTACCTGCTGCCCGACGAGGAGCGGCGCTCGATGCTCGCCGACCACGGCCGCAAGGGGGCCGCGTTCCGCGGCGTCGTGGCCAACACGATGGCGGCCTTCGCGCTCGGAGACTACGAGTGGATGCTGCCGATGGAGTCCGATGAGCTCACCGACCTCGTCGACATGATGCGCGACCTGCGCTACACCGAGGCGCGCCGTCACGTGCGCGAGGAGGTGCCGTTCTTCACCGGACGCCGGATCACGCTCGACGAGATCCCGGAAGTCCTGCAGTGACCGACGCGGGATCGGCAGCCGGGCTGCCCGACGTCATCCGCCTGGGCACGCGCCGCAGCGCGCTGGCCATGGCGCAGTCGGGCATGGTGGCGCGCGATCTCGAGGCCGTCACCGGCCGCCGCGTCGAGCTCGTGCAGATCGTCTCAGAGGGCGACACCACCCGCGCATCGCTGGCCTCGCTCGGCGGCACCGGGGTGTTCGCGACCCGCCTGCGCGAGGCCCTGCTGGCCGGCGAGTGCGATCTGCTCGTGCACTCCCTCAAGGATCTGCCCACCGCGCCGGCGCCCGGGCTGGTGATCGCGGCGACGCCGCGCCGTGCCGACGCCCGCGACGTGATCATCACCCGCGACGGCACCCGCCTGGAGGACCTCCCGGCCGGATCCCGCGTGGGCACGGGATCCCCGCGCCGCATCGCGCAGGTCCGCGCCGCCAACCCGGGGGTCGAGATCCACGACCTGCGGGGCAACGTCGACTCGCGCATGGCGCGCGTGCGCGACGGCGAGCTCGACGCGATCGTGCTCGCCGCCGCGGGTCTGAGCCGCCTGGGCGCCGACATCGACCTGCACGTCGAGCCCCGCGATCTCGTGGCCTGGCCCACGGCGGCCGGTCAGGGCGTGCTCGCCGTCGAGACCCGCGCCGATGCCGCGCCCGCGCTGCTCGAGGCGCTCCGCCGCCTGGACGATCCGGTCACCCGCTACGCGCAGGAGGTGGAGCGGACGATCCTCGCCGGCATCGAGGCGGGCTGCCACGCTCCCGTCGGCGTGCACGCGTTCCTCGACGGCGATCGGATGCGCGTGCGGGCCGACGTGCTCGGCGCCGATCCCGCGCAGACGGTCGCGACGGATGAGGATGTGCTGATCGGGACGATTTCCGCTGCGGGTGCCGAGGGGTATAGTCGGGACTCAGGCAGCGCCGACGGTGACGCGCCCGGCGCGACCCCGCGCGCCAGCGACATCGGACACGAGATCGCGCGTCGGCTGCTTGCGGCCGGCGCATCCGAGCTCATCTCGGGGCCCTCCACTCTATGACTGCAGAGACTTCAGCCAAGGCGCCCAAGCCCCTCGCGGGCTGGCGCGTGCTCGTACCCCGCGGAGGACCGTGGGGCGACGGCGTCGCGGCGACCCTGCGCGCCAAGGGTGCGGTCCCCGTGGTCGCCCCGCTGATCAACTTCGCCCCGACCGAGGACGCCGCCGCGCTCGAGTCCGCGATCGCCGACCTCGCCGCCGGGCAGTTCGACTGGCTCACCGTCACGAGCGCCACGACGGTCGACGTGCTCTACGCCTACCAGGCCACGATCCCCGAGACGACGAAGGTCGCGGCCGTGGGCGAGACCACCGCCGCCGCGCTGCAGGCGGTCGGCTACCGCGTGGACCTCGTGCCCGAGATCGACAACTCCGCGGCCGGGCTGGCGCATCAGATGATCCAGGCCGAGAGCGAGCCGCGTCGCGTGCTGACGCTGCGCAGCGAGATCGCCAAGCCGGTGCTCACCGTCGCCCTGCAGAAGGCCGGGCACGACGTGCGCAGCGTGGTGGCCTACCGCACGATCGGCGTGCCCGCGTCGGAGCGGGTCGCGCGCGACGTGGACAACGGCCGCATCAACGCGATCCTCGTCACGAGCGGATCGGTCGCCGAGCAGGTGCGCGAGCAGTTCCCCGTGATCCCCGACCAGACGATCATCGCGGCCATCGGCCCCCGCACGGCGCGCGACGCCGAGCGCGTCGGCCTGCCAATCCAGGTGGTCGCGCCGGCGCAGACGATCGAGTCGCTCATCGACAGCCTCGCCGGCATCCCCGTCCCGCCGCCGACGAGCGCGGCGCTGGCCATCGCCGACACCGGCCCGAACGCCGTGATCGCCGGCTCGAACCCGGAGCGATCCTCGTGAGCTTCCCCACGCACCGTCCCCGCCGCCTGCGGCAGTCGCCCGCCGTCCGCCGCCTCGTGCGCGAGACGCATCTCGTGCCGTCGCAGCTCGTGCTGCCCCTGTTCGTGCGCGAGGGGATCGACGCGCCCGTCGAGATCTCGTCGATGCCCGGCGTGCACCAGCACACCCTGGACTCGCTGCGTCGCGCCGTCGCCGAGGCGGCCGAGGCCGGCGTGGGCGGCGTCATGCTCTTCGGCGTGCCCGCGGTGCGCGACGCCGTGGGCTCCGGCGCGGACGACCCCGACGGCATCCTCAACGTCGCCACCGCGGCCGTCGCGGCCGAGGTCGGCGACGCGCTCGTCGTGCAGACCGATCTGTGCCTCGACGAGTTCACCGATCACGGTCACTGCGGCGTGCTCGCGCCCGACGGATCGGTCGACAACGACGGCACGCTCGAGCGCTACGCCGCGATGGCCGTCGCGCAGGCGCAGGCCGGCTCGGCGCTGCTGGGCCTGAGCGGGATGATGGACGGCCAGGTGGCCGTGATCCGCGGCGAGCTGGACGCCGCCGGATTCACCGACACGCTGATCCTCGCCTACGCGGCCAAGTACGCCGGCGCGTTCTACGGTCCCTTCCGCGAGGCCGTCGACTCGCAGCTGAAGGGCGATCGCCGCACCTACCAGCTCGACCCGGGCAACGGGCGCGAGGGCGTGAAGGAGGCGGTGATCGACGCCGAGGAGGGCGCCGACATCGTCATGGTCAAGCCCGCCGGCCCGTACCTCGACGTGCTCGCCGAGGTGCGCGCCGCCGTCGACATCCCCGTGTGGGCGTATCAGGTCTCGGGCGAGTACTCGATGATCGAGGCCGCCGCCGCCAACGGATGGATCGACCGCCGCGCCGCCATCCAGGAGTCGCTGCTGGGCATCCGCCGCGCCGGCGCCGACGCGATCCTCACCTACTGGGCGGTCGAGGCCGCCCGCTGGCTCCGCGCCGAGCTCTGACCGCCGCCCGCCGCCCTCAGAGCGCGGCGCGCACGCAATCGACCGCCGCGGGGTCGAGCGGTGCGATCGCCGACCGCGGCGGGGTGCGGTGCCAGAGGAACGCGCGACTGAGCCAGCCGCCGCTCTGCCGAGCGACGACCTCGAGCTGCGCCAGGGAGCGATCGGCCCGCGGCGTCTCGCGCAGTGCGGCGACCGGGTCCGTTCGGTCCGACTGCGCGAGTACGAGGTAGGGCCGTCCGAGGAGCGTGCGCACCTCGGGCGCGAGCCCGGGGGTCACGGGCAGCGACCAGCCGAACGCGCCGCGCGCGACCGGGCGTCCGTGTCGCCCGGAGACGCCGCCGCGGATCACCCGGCCGTCCTCGATCCACACCGTCGCTCGCGCGCTCGCCCAGAACACGATCCCGAGCGCGGCGTACGCGACGGCCGCGATCGCCCACAGCACGACGCCCGCCCAGCGAGTGGGCACCATGGCCGTCTGCACGAGGTTGAACACCGCGAAGACGAGCAGCACCGTCGAGGCGATTGCGAGCCAGAACGCCACAGGGTCGCGCGTCGACGAGAGCGGCGTTCCGCGATCGACCGTCATGCCCCGCATGCTAGCTGTAGTTCCCCGTGAGGTTGTGAACGCGTGAGGCCGGGGTCTGGCCGCCGAGGGCGGTGTGGGGTCGGTGGTGATTGTAGTGATGCAGCCAGGCCGGGAACGCCTCGATGCGGGTCGATTCGTTCGGGTAGAAGCGGGCGTATGCCCATTCGTCCTCGGCGGTGCGGTTGAGGCGCTCGACCTTCCCGTTCGTCTGCGGCCGGTAGGGCCGCGTTCGACGGTGCTTCACTCCATTGCCGAGCGCATCTCGGAAGGCATGTGAGCGGTAGCAGGCGCCGTTGTCCGTCATCACCGCAGTGACCGTGATCCCCGCATCCGCGAAGAACGCGCGGGCGCGGATCCAGAACGCTGCAGCCGTCTCCTTGCGCTCGTCATCGAGGATCTCCGAATACGCCAACCGGGAGTGGTCGTCGATCGCGTTGTGGACAAACGCGTAGCCGACACCGCGCTGTCGGTCCCGGTTGCCTGCTGCCCGGCCGAGGGCGCGGTGCCCGCCGCCTTCGGGGATGCGCCCCTGCTTCTTGATGTCGACATGGACCAGCTCGCCCGGCCGCGACGCCTCGTAACGGATCGGTTTGGGCTTGCGGACCGGCAGTCCGGTGAACCGGTCCAGGTGCTTGAGCAACGGCATCCCGTAGCGGGCCAGGACCCGCCCGACCGTCGAGCGAGCCAGGCGCAGGTGATACGCGATCCGGTGAGGCCCCCAACGGCGGGTGAACCGCAACGCGATGATCCGCCGCTCCGTGCGCCGTGACAACTGATGCGGCGACGACACCGGCCGTGACGACCTGTCGGTGAGCGGCTCGCCCGCGGCGTAGCGTTTGGCCCACTTCGACGCGGTCGCGGGCGAGCAGTTGAACCGTTCCGCTGCCCGCCGGATCGTCCAACCGGCATCGACGATCGCGGATGCGAGGCGACGACGCCCTTCCGGCGTCAAGGGAGCGTTAGCGTGAGTCACGAGGGCCTCCGTTGTGACGTAGTGAGTGTGGTAACCCACATCGTCCCGGAGGCCCTCGCCTCAGCTCACACGTTCACAACGTGTCGGGGAACTACAGCTAGCGGGCCGCGCGCGGTCTGCTGCAAGCATCAAGGCTCGTCGACCGGAGGCGCGAAGCGCCGGAGCGGAGACGGGTCGAGCGCAGCCGCGAAGCGGCGGAGCCGAGACCGGGGCGGCACGCCGACGGGCCGGCGCCCAGGCGGGGCGCGGGAGAATGGAGGCATGGCCGATCGCAACGACGAACTGTTCGCCCACGCCCGCGACGTCATCCCCGGTGGCGTGAACTCCCCCGTCCGGGCGTACGGATCGGTCGGCGGCACGCCCCGCTTCCTCGCCTCCGCGCGTGGCGCGTACGTCACCGACGCGGCCGGTCGCGAGTACGTCGATCTCGTGGCCTCGTGGGGCCCGGCGCTGCTGGGCCACGCCCATCCGGACGTCGTTGCGGCGGTGCAGGACGCCGCCGCCCGCGGGCTGTCCTTCGGTGCCCCGACGGAGGGCGAGGTGCGCCTCGCGCAGCTGGTCGCCGATCGCGTGCAGGCCGGCGGGCTCAAGCCGGTCGAGGAGGTGCGCCTCGTCTCCACCGGCACCGAGGCGACGATGACCGCGATCCGCCTCGCCCGCGGCGTGACGGGCCGCGACCTGCTCGTGAAGTTCGACGGCAACTACCACGGCCACTCCGACGGGCTCCTGGCCGCGGCCGGCTCGGGCGTCGCCACGCTCGCGCTGCCCGGCACGGCCGGTGTGCCCGCGGGGGTCGCGGCCGAGACCTTCGTCGTGCCCTACGGCGACCTCGACGCGGTGCGCGCGGCCTTCGCGGCGCACGGCGAGCGGATCGCGGCGATCATCGTCGAGGCCGCGCCCGCCAACATGGGCGTCGTCGAGCCGCCGGCCGGCTTCAACCGCACGCTCGCCGAGATCGCGCATGCGGCCGGCGCCCTGCTGATCCTCGACGAGGTGCTCACCGGGTTCCGCGTGCACCCCGCCGGCATGTGGGGCCTGCAGGTCGAGGCCGGCGAGGACTACGAGCCCGACATCATCACGTTCGGCAAGGTGATCGGCGGCGGGATGCCCCTGGCGGCGCTGGGCGGCAAGCGCGCGGTGATGGAGTACCTCGCGCCGGTCGGTCCGGTGTACCAGGCGGGAACGCTGTCGGGGAACCCCCTGTCGGTCGCGGCGGGCATCGCCACGCTCGAGCTGGCCACCCCCGAGGTGTACGCCGCGGTCGACGCGGCGGCGACGACCGTGATCGACGCCCTCTCGTCGGCGCTCACCGCGGAGGGCGTGGCGCACACGATCCCGCGCGTCGGCACCCTCTTCGGCCTCGCCTTCCTCGATCGCAAGCCCGTGTCGTACGAGGAGGCGAAGACGCAGGACGCGTTCCGCTTCACGCCGTTCTTCCACTCGATGCTCGCCTCGGGCGTCAACCTCCCGCCGAGCATCTTCGAGGCCTGGTTCCTCACCGCCGCGCACGACGCGGAGGCCCTGGCGCGCATCGCTGACGCGCTGCCCGCCGCCGCGAAGGCGGCCGCCGCGGCCTGAGCTCCCCGCCGCGTGACGGGGTCACGCGGCACCGATATGCTCGATCCGCCGATCAGGCGTTGAGCGAGGGGAACCCATGGCAGAGAACAAGACCGCGGCCGCTCCGGCGGAGTGGAAGCCGACGGAGGCGTCGAAGAAGCAGGCGACGACGCTGCGGATCGTGTCGTGGGTGCTGTGGATCGTCGCGATCGCGCTCGAGGCCGTCGCGATCTTCTGGCTGCTGCGCCAGCGCGTTCCGGTCGGCCAGGAGGGGATCGTCCGCGACGACGAGACGGGCCTGCTCGAGGCGCACGAGGTCACCTACGAGTTCCCGCAGTGGGCGTTCATCAGCCTCCTCGTGGCGTTCGTCGTGATCGGCGCCCTGTCGATCATCGGCTCGCAGCTGTGGAAGAAGGCCAACCGCCTCGACCCGGCCCGCAAGTCCGACACGGTCCGCTTCTTCGTGCAGAACCAGCTCGGCGCCATCGTCGCCGTGATCGCGTTCGTGCCGCTGATCATCCTCGTCCTCATGAACAAGGACATGTCGAAGTCGCAGAAGGGCATCGCCGGCGCCATCGGCGGCGTCATCGCCGTCGCGGCGATCGCGCTTGGTATCGACCTCAACCCGTCCTCGGTCGAGGAGTACACCGCCGATCAGTCCACGGTCATCCAGATCCTCGGCGAGGACGAGGTCGTCTGGGTCGAGGGCGGCGGCGTGTACCACGTGTGCGCCGAGGTGCCCGATGTGACGAACGCGAGCACCGCCGCGAGCACGGGCACGACCGCCGAGGCCGTGGCCGCCGGCAAGACGCGCCTCACGCTCGAGTTCGACTCCGAGCTCGCCGCGTGCGGCCTGCCCGTGCCCGAGAACGCCGCGGAGATCAAGGAGGCCCTCCGCGCGATCCGCGACGGCGCCACCGACACCCTCCTGCCGGCCCCGGAGTACGCCGCCGGCGTGACCCCGCCGTTCACGCCCGCCGGCTGACCCACGCACGAGGGGCCCGCGATCCGATGATCGCGGGCCCCTCGTGCGTGCGCTCGGCTACCGCTTGCCGCCGAAGAATCCGCCGATGAGGTCGCCGATCGAGCCGAGGTCGATGCCGCCCGAGCGCGATCCGCCCTGGGTCGATCCGCCGCCGAGGATCCCGCCGAGCAGCCCGCCGAGGTCGAAGCCGCCGCCGGACTCCTTCTCCTTCTCGCTCTTCTGGTTGGCGACGAAGTTCATGATGATGGGCGCGAGCAACGGCAGCAGCTTGCCGAAGTCGATGCCGCCCGTGGTCTTGTCCGACGCGGTCAGCGTCGAGGCGACCTCGTCCTGCTTGCCGCCGAAGATGTGGCCGAGGATGTTCTTGCCGTCCTCCTCGTCGATCTCGTCGACGGAGGCGACCTTCTTCTCGCCCGCGTGCTTCTTCAGGGCCTCCTGGAGCGACTGCGCGCCCTGCTCGGTCTCGGTCTCCTTGTGCAGGCCGCTGAGGATCGTCTGGCCGCCCTCGATGATGCCGGCCTTCGCCGTGTCGGGATCGACGCCGAGCTTGCCGGCGATCTCGTCGATCGGCAGGTTCTTCAGGATGTCGTTGAGGCCGGCCATGGTGCACTCCCAGATCAAGGCGGCGCGATCCGATCGGATCGCCGTCCCGCTGGGCCTACCGTATTCCCCGCGGGATTCCGGCCGCTACGGCAGCAGCGCCGCCGTGCGAGGGCCCAGGCCGAGGGCGCGGGCGGCGTCGAGCTGCGCGGCCGTGTCGACGTCGTGCCGCAGGGTGCTGGCGGGGTCCACGTCGAGCGCCACGGCCCCGGCCGCGAGGTGGCGCGCGTACGAGTCGGCGCCGAACGCCAGCAGATCGGCCTCGGCGTGCGCGAACAGGGTCGTGCCGGTGCCGTCCGCGTCGGCCACCGCCGCGGGGCCCGTCGCCCGCCGCAGGGCGTCGTCGAGGTCGCCGGGCCGCAGCGCCGGCAGGTCGCCGAGCAGCGCCGCGCGGGCGGGGCCGGTGGCGGCCGCGAGCCCCGCCGCGATCGCGGCATTGAGCCCCGTCCCCGGGTCGGCCACCGCCCGGACCGTCGCGGCCGTCGCCTGTCGCGGCTCGCCGTGCTCGCTCGACGACGCCTGATCCCCCACGGCTCGTCGACGGGAGCGCGAAGCGCGGAATGGAGACGGGTTGAGCGGAGCGCGAAGCGCGGAGTCGAAACCACCGGCGCGGGCGATCGCCGCCCGCACGTCGGCGTCGTTGGTCACCACCACGACCTCGGCCACGAGGCGCGCGCGCGAGGCGGCGGCGATCGTGTCGAGGGCGATCGCGCGGGCGAGGGCCTCGCGATCGACGCCCGGCACCGCGAGGCGGGATTTGCCGATCGCCGCCGGCTTGACCGGGATGACGACGCTCCAGGACCTCGGCTCCGGCCGCTGCGCGGCCTCCGCTCGGCGACCGCGGCCGCTCACGCCCCGTGCCGCTCGCGCAGGCGCGGCAGCACCTCCTCGCCGTACAGGCGCAGGAAGGCCTCCTGGTCGTGGCCGGGGTCGTGGAAGACGAGGTGACGGAAGCCGAGCGACAGGTACTGCTCGATCGCCGCGATGTGCTCCTCGACGTCGTCGCTCACGATGAAGCGCGAGGCGGCGCGCTCGATCGGAAGCTCCTCGGCGAGGCGCTGCATCTCCATCGGGTCGTGCACGCCGGTCTTCTCATCCGGGGTGAGGGCGAGCGGCGCCCAGAAGCGCGTGTTCTCGAGGGCCTTCTCGCGATCGTGGCGGAATGAGACCTTGACCTCGATCATCGTGTCGACGTCGTCGCGGCTGCGCCCGCCCTTGTCGAGGCCCTCCTCGAACGCGGGGATGAGCTTGTCGCTGTAGAGCGCCGGGTCCTTGCCGCTCGTCGTGATCCAGCCGTCGCCGATGCGGCCCGCCAGGCGCGTGGCGGCCGGGCCGGAGGCGCCGATGTACACGGGGATCGGCTGGGCCGGCTTGTCGTAGATGGTGGCGTTGTGGACCGCGTAGTAGTCGCCCTCGTAGGTGACGCGATCCTCCTCCCACAGCTTGCGCATGAGGATGATCGACTCCTTCATGCGCTGGAAGCGCTCGGGCGGCTCGGGCCACTGCAGGCCGAGCGTGACCTCGTTGAGGGCCTCGCCCGTGCCGACGCCGAGGATCATGCGACCGGGGTACATGGCGCCGAGCGTGCCGAAGGCCTGCGCGATGACGCCCGGGTGGTAGCGGAACGTTGGCGTGAGCACCGACGTACCCAGCAGCACGCGCGACGTGCGCTCGCCGACCGATCCGAGCCACGGCAGCGTCGCGGGCGCGTGCCCGCCCTCGTGCATCCACGGCTGGAGGTGGTCGCTGAGGAAGACCGAGTCGAAGCCGACTTCCTCGGCGAGCACCGCGTAGTCGAGCAGCTCGCGCGGCCCGAACTGCTCGGAGGAGGCCTTGTAGCCGAAGCGGAGGGGAACGGTCATGATGCTCCTTGGTCTGCGGTGACGGGGATGAGGGCGTTCTTGAGGCGATCGAGGCGCTCGCGGAAGGCGGCGACCGTGCCGGGCCAGAGCAGCGTGAGGCGGCCGCTGCGCTCGTCGACGTACCAGCTGTGGCAGCCGCCGGTGAGCCACGGGGTGCCGGCCGCGAGCGCATCGACCTCGGCGGTGGAGCGGGCCTCCTGCTCCGGCGTGACGCGGATCGGGCGGCCGGCGGCGACGAGCTCGGCCGCGAACGCCGCCTGGGCCTCGAGGATGAGCACGGCGGAGTTGTGTCCCAGCGCCGCGTTGGGGCCGCCGAGCACGAAGAGGTTCGGGAACCCGGGCACGAGCGTCGACGCGGCCGCCGTGTAGCCGCCCGACCAGTGCGCGTCGAGCGTGGTGCCGTGCTCGCCGGTCACCAGCCGCGCGTACGGCTGGCGCGCCGCCTCGAACCCGGTGGCGAGCACGAGCACATCCGCCTCGTGCCGCGTGCCGTCGGCGGCTACGAGCGTGTCGCCATCGACCTCCGCGAGGGCGCTCGGCACGAGCCGCGCCGCGCCGGACGCGATGGCGGGGTAGAAGTCGTCGCTCAGCAGCACCCGCCGGCAGCCGAACGCGTAGTCGGGCGTGAGGGCGGCACGCAGCCGCGGATCGGGCACCTGCGCCTCGAGGTGGGCCTGCGCGAGGGCGCGCGCCTCGGCGGCGGCGATCGGGTCGCCCGAGCGCGACGCGAAGCGCGCCTCGCCCTCGGTGTAGAGCTCGTCGCGCAGGGCCCGCAGCGCCGCGGGATCGTCGCGCCAGTGCGCGATCTCGGCCTCGGTGTGCGGGCGATCGCCGCGCGGCACGATCCACGCGGGCGTGCGCTGCAGCAGCACGACCTCGGCGCCGCGGCGCACGAGCTCGGGCACGAGTTGCACGGCGCTCGCGCCCGTGCCGGCGACGGCGACCCGCCGCCCGGCGACGGGGACGTCGTGGCGCCAGCGCGCCGAGTGGAACAGGGGGCCGGGGAATGACTCCAGGCCCGGGATCGACGGGATCTTCGGATCGGTGAGCCGGCCGCACGCGAGGATCAGGTGGTCGGCGACCAGCTCCTCGTCGGCCGAGGTGCGCACGCGCCACGCGCCGCCGTCCCAGCGCGCGCCGGTGAGCGCGGTGCCCAGGCGGAGCCGATCCTCCAGCCCCTCGGTCCGCACGACGTGCTCGAGATACGCGCGGATCTCGTCGCCGGGGGCGAAGGCGCGCGACCACGCCGGCCACGGGTGCGTCTCCAGGCCGTACAGGTGCGACGGCACATCGCACGCGACGCCGGGATACGTGTTGTCGCGCCACGTGCCGCCGACGGCGTCGGCGCGCTCGAGGATCACGACGTCGTCGATCCCGCGCCGGGCCAGCGCGATCGCGGCGGCGATCCCGGCGAAACCGGCGCCGACGATGACCGTCGTCACGGCGCCGACCCGCCTCGCGCGGCCGCCGAGCCCGCCGCACCGGCCTCCGCGGCGGCCTTGCGCTCGGCCGTGGGTTCGCCGTACGTCGTGGTGCGCAGGCGCAGCGGGCGGAACAGGCGCTGCGCGAGGCGGCGGGCCTCGGCCAGCGGCAGCTCCTGCCCGGCCTCGATGCCCGCGCGCGGCAGCACGCGGCCGTCGAGCAGCGTGCCGCCCAGGTCGTCGCCGCCGCTGCGCAGCAGCTCGGCCGTCGTGGCGCGATCGTGGCGCGTCCACGGGATCTGGATGTGGCGGATCGTCTCGCCGAGCATGAGGCGCGAGACCGCGACCATCGCGCGGTGCTCGTCGACGGGTGAGCGATCGGCCAGCAGGCCGACGCCGCCGGCCGGGCCGGGCAGCGGGATGGGCACGAACTCCGCGAAGCCACCCGTGCGCGCCTGGATGCCCAGCAGCGTGCGCAGGTGCGCGATCCGCTCGCCCGCCGTCTCGACGTGCCCGTAGAACATCACCGACGTCGACGAGAAGCCCGCCTCGTGCGCGGCCGTGATCGCCTCGATCCAGCGATCGATCTCCAGGTCGCCGGGCGCGAGGAGGCCCCGGACCCGCTCGCTCGCGAGCTTGATCCCCGTGCCCGGCACGGAGTCGACGCCCGCCTCGCGCAGCGCGGTGAGCGCCCCGGCCAGGCCGAGACCGGAGCGGTCGGCGAGGTCCACGACGTCCTGCGGGCGGTACGCGTGCAGGTGCATGCCGGGCGCGGCATGCTTCACCGCGCGGGCGATGTCGAGGTAGGCCTCGGGCGACTCGGCGGGATCGATCGGGCCCTGCACGCACAGCTCGCTCAGGCCGAGGTCCCACGCGTCGCGCACGGCGTCGGCCAGCTGCGCGAGGTCGTACGCCTCGCCGTCCTGCTGCAGGCCCGCGGCGCGCACGGTCGCCGCGCCGCCGCCCGCCGAGCGGAACGCCGACGAGGAGACGTTGCGGTTGGCCACGATGCTGATGGCCTCGCCGACGGTGTAGCGGCGCACGTCGTCGGCCGTGTGGACGAGCGCCTCGAGGTCGTCGCCCGTCGCGAGCAGCAGCCGCTCCCACTCGGCGTCGTCGAGCGACGACGGATCCTGCGCGGCGCGATCGATCACCGCGGCGATCAGGCCGGTGGAGCCGGAGGTGATGACCGGCGCGGCGTCGTGACCTCGGCGCGCCTCCTCTCGACCCGTCTCGGCTGCGTTCGCGTCACTCGCGTCGGTCGACGAGCCCTGGGGGCGCAGCCCCTCCACCGCCAGACCGTCCGCACCGGCGAGGGCGAGGACCGCCGGGCGCAGCGCGGGATCGATCCATTCCGGATCGCGTACGTACTCCGGATGTGCCGTGAGGCGCTCGCGCAGCGTGAAGCCGAGCGCCGCCGTCGCCGCGGCGAGGTCGTCGAGGTGCGGCCACGGGCGCTCGGGATTGACGTGATCGGCCGTGAGCGGCGAGACGCCACCCCAGTCGTCGATGCCCGCCTCGACGAGCAGGCCGAACTCCGTCGGATCCGACAGGTTGGGCGGCACCTGCACGCGCATCCGCGGCCCCATCACGAGGCGCGTCACGGCCACGGCGGCCACGTACTCGCGCAGCGACGCATCCGGGGCGCCGGCGGCGGCCGTGCGGGGCTTGGCGCGGAAGTTCTGGACGATGATCTCCTGGATATGCCCGCCGCGCTCGGCGGCATCGCGCAGGGCGATCATCGACTCCGCGCGATCGCGGAGGGTCTCGCCGATCCCGATGAGGATGCCGGTCGTGAACGGGATCCTCGCCTCGCCGGCGTTGGCGAGGAGCTTCAGGCGCACCGCGGGATCCTTGTCGGGCGATCCGTAGTGCACCTGGCCCGGCTCCTCGAACACGCGGCGCGAGGTGGTCTCGAGCATGACGCCCATCGACGGGGCGGTGGGCCGGAGCATCTCGAGCTCGGCCGGCGACATGACGCCGGGGTTCAGGTGCGCGAGCAGGCCCGTCTCGGCCGTGATGAGGCGGGCCATGGCACCGACGTACTCGAGCGTCGACGCGTAGCCGTGCTCGTCGAGCCACGCCCGCGCCTCCGGCCAGCGGTCCTCGGGGCGGTCGCCGAGGGTGAGCAGCGCCTCCTTGCAGCCCATCGCGGCGCCGCGGCGCGCGACGGCGAGCACCTGCTCCTCCGACATGTACGTGGGCTTGTGCTTCTTGAGCAGCTGGCCCGGGGTGTCGACGAACACGCAGTAGTGGCAGCGATCCCGGCACAGCGTGGTGAGCGGGATGAACACCTTGCGCGAGTACGTGATGACGCCGGGACGGCCGGCGGCCGCGAGTCCCTCGTCGCGCATGCGGGCGGCCAGCTCGCGCACGCGCGCGGCCTCCGCGCCCTCGGTCGACAGCAGCGCGAGCGCGTCGTCGACGTCGAGTCGCTCGCCCCGGGCGGCGCGCTCCAGCGCCGGCGCGACGGCGGGAACCGGATCGATCAGGGTCACCGCTTCAGTCTCTCACCGTGGCGGCTCGGCGGCGCCGCGGAGGCCGCCCCGGCCGCGGTGGACGCCGGGTGCGGGACCGCGACGAGGGTGACAGGATGGGGTCATGGTCACGCTGCTCCTTGATCAGACTCAGCTCGAGATCGTGCTGTCTCCGATCGAGCGAGCGCTCGCCCTCCGCAAGCACGGGCTGACGATCGAGCGGTCGGCGATCCGCCGCGTGCAGCTGACCGACGACCCGTGGACGTGGATCCGCGGCGTGCGGGCCCCCGGCACGTTCCTGCCGGGGATCGTCGCGATCGGCACGTGGCGCGCCTCGACGGGCAAGGACTTCGTGGCGGTGCGGGAGCGCAAGCGCGACGGCGTCGTGATCGAGCTGGAGGACGGCGAGGAGTACTCGCGCGTCATCATCACGACGCGGCACGGGGTCGCCCTCGCGAAGGCGCTGCGCCTCGATGAGGTGCCCGACGACCTCGCCGGCGCCGCGGGTCAGTAGTCGCGGCGCTCGTCGTCGCCGGAGGGCGCCGCGCCCTCCTCGGCCGGGGCGTCGTGCGGCGCGTCCTGCTCCTCGACGATCTCGCCCTCGATGACCTCGACCTCGCCGGTGTGATCCGGCTCGCCCTCGAATGACTCCACGAACGACGTGAACGCGATCTCCTGCGTCGTCGGCTCGGGCTCCTCGCCCTCCGGCGCCGTGCTGATGGCCTCGTCGCGGGCGTCGCCCTCGGGGCGGGCGTCCTCGCCCTCGGGCCGCGCGTGCTCGCCCTCGGGCTCCGCGGCGTCGTCGCGGGCGGCCTCGGCGGCGGGCTCGGCGTCGATCAGGTCCATCGCCTGCGTCTCGAGCAGGTGGCTCGGCACGGCCTCGGCCTCGAACGGCTCGTCGCCGGCCGGGGCCTCGGCGGCGCCGCCCAGCCGATCGGCGAAGCTCGGCCCGACGGCCCACGGGCTCGCCCCGAGATCGTCGTCCGAGGCCCGCTCGGCCGCGGGCTGCTCGGCGATGGGCTCGGCGGGAGCCTCGGCCGGGGTCTCCTCGGCGGGAGTCTCCTCGGTGGGAGTCTCCTCGGTGGGAGTCTCCTCGGTGGGATTCTCCTCGGCGGCGGGCTCGGCGGCGGGCTCCGCGGCCTCGGCCTCCGCGAGCGCGTCGGCGAAGCTGTAGCCGGCGGGCAGCTCGGCCTCGGCCTCGGTCGCCTGCTCCTCGTCGGCCGCGCGCTCCTCGCCGTCGGCCTCGTCCTCGGCCTCGCCGTCGGCCTCGTCCTCGGCCTCGCCGTCCTCGTCCTCCGCGTCGGCCGCGGCGGGGTAGTTCACGACGCTCGCGGCGTCGGCGCCGGGAAGCGGCTCGATGTCGTCGGTCGCGTCGGCGGCGGCCGCCACGACGGCGGCACCCGCCAGGCCCGCCACCGCGCCGGTACCGGCGGCGGCCGACAGGTCGACCTCGGCGTCCGGGTCGCCCGTGGGCTCGGGGGCACGCTCGGCCGGGACGGGGGTCACGTCGGCGGACACATCGATCGCGGCCGTCTGCTGCGTGCGGCGGCCGCTGACGAGATCGAGGAAGACGTCCTCGAGCGACGGCCCGCGCTGATGCAGGGTCGACAGCGCCACGCCGGAGGCGGCGGCGAGCGTGCCGATCGCCTCGGCCGACGAGCCGTGCACGTTCACGCCCGAGCGCAGCACCTCGAACTCGAGGCCGTTCTCGCGCAGCAGGCGCGTGAGCGCCTCGCGGTCGGGTGAGTCCACGGCCACGACCGGGCCCTGCACGTCGGCGAGCACCTCGATCCCGCCGTCGAAGACGAGATTGCCGTTCGACATGATGAGGATCTTGTCGGCGATCTGCTCGACCTCGGGCAGCAGGTGCGACGACATCAGCACCGTGCGGCCCTCGTCGGCCAGGCTGCGCATGAGCAGGCGCATCCAGCGGATGCCCTCGGGGTCGAGCCCGTTCGCCGGCTCGTCGAACACGAGCACGCCCGGGTCGCCGAGCAGAGCCTGCGCCACGCTGAGGCGCTGGCGCATGCCGAGCGAGTAGCCGCCGATGCGCATGTCGGCCACGTCGGCCAGGCCGACCAGGTCGAGCACTTCGCGCACGCGCGAGGTGGCGATGCCGTTGTGGCGGGCCACCGACGTCAGGTGCTTGACCGCGGTGCGGCGCGGCTTGAACGACGCGCCGTTCTCGCCGACGGCGCCGACCACGCGGGCCGGCGAGGCGATCTTCGCGAACGGCACGCCGCCGATCGTGGCCTGGCCGCTGGTGGGCTTCAGCTGCCCCAGCAGGATGCGCAGCGTCGTGGTCTTGCCGGCACCGTTCGGCCCGAGGAAAGCCGTCACCGAGCCCGGCTCGATGCGTGCGCTGAGGTCTGAGACGGCGGCGACGTCACCGAAGATCTTCGTCACCCCGTTGAACTCGAGCACTTTACCGTCGGCCATCCGGCCCCCCTCGTCATGATGCATTCGCATCCATCTTGTCGGAAACGGCGCGGGAACGCCTGATCCCGCACGCAGGAACGCGCCCCGGGCGCGCCGGGTAACGTGTGCACGTGACCTCCGATCGCGTGCTCCGAGCCAGGCGGAACGGCGTCGGCCGCCTCACCCTGAACCGGCCCGAGGCGATCAACGCGGTCGACATCGACATGGTCCGCTCGATGCTGGCGGCGCTCGACGCGTGGCGCGACGACGCCGATGTGCACCTCGTGCTGCTCGACGGCGTGGGCGATCGCGGGCTGTGCGCCGGCGGCGACGTGCGCCTGCTGCGCGAGCACATCGTGGCCGGCCGATTCGACGCGGTGGAGGAGTTCTTCCGCGGCGAGTACCTCCTCAACGCCACGATCGACGAGTACCCGCGGCCGTTCGTGGCGTTCATGGACGGCGTGACGATGGGCGGCGGCATCGGCATCTCCGCGCACGGCAGCGTCCGCGTGGTCACCGAGCGCTCGCGGCTGGCGATGCCCGAGACGCGGATCGGCTTCACCCCCGACGTCGGCGGCACGTGGCTGCTCGGACGCGCTCCCGGCCGGCTGGGGGAGTTCCTGGCGCTCACGGGCTGGACGATGGGCGCCGCCGACGCGATCCTCTGCGGGCTCGCCGACCATGCCGTCCCCGCCGCCCACCTGCCGGACCTCGCCCACGCGCTCGAGACGCGGGCCGATCCCGCCACGCCGAACGAGCTCGTGCTGCTGTTCGACGAGACGATGGAGCCGGGGCCGATCGAGCGGGCGCGCCCCTGGATCGACGAGGCGTTCGCGGGCGAGACCGTGGCCGAGATCCTCGAGCGGCTGCGCGCGATGCCCGAGACCGACGGCGAGATCACCCCGTCGGCGGTGCACGCCGAGCTCGTGCAGCGCGCGCCGCTCGCCCTCGCGGTGACCCTGCGCGCGGTGCGGCGCGCCCGCGAGCTGCCCGACCTGCGCGCCGCCCTCGCGCAGGAGTACGGGCTCGTGTCGTGGTTCGTGCGCACCCAGCCCGACATGGCGGAGGGGATCCGCGCGCAGGTGGTGGACAAGGATCGTTCCCCCCGATGGAATCCCGCCACCCTCGAGGGGGTTGTCGACGACATGATCGACGAGGCGTTCGCGCACCGGGCGCCCGTGCCGCTGTGGACCGACGAAGGAGAGGAACGATGACGAGCATCACGGACTTCGGAACCTACGGCGCCTGGCGCTGGGAATCGGGTGTCGACGAGCGCTTCGCCGCGGAGGTGGAGCGCCTCGGCTACGGCACGCTCTGGATCGGCGGCTCGCCGAGCGGCGATCTCACCGTCGTCGAGCGGGCGCTCGACGCGACGGAGCGGATCGTCGTGGCCACCGGCATCGTCAACATCTGGAAGGAGGTCGCGACCGAGGTCGCCGCGTCCTTCCACCGCATCGAGGCGCGTCATCCGGGGCGCTTCGTGCTGGGGATCGGCTCGGGCCACCGCGAGGCGACGCCGGAGCGCGTGCGGCCGCTGGCCTCGTTGCGCGCGTACCTCGACGTGCTCGAGGCCGAGGGGCTGCGGAAGGATCAGCTGCTCCTGGCGGCGCTCGGCGACAAGACGCTCGCGCTCGCCGCCGACCGCACGCTCGGCGCCCACCCGTACCTCACCGTTCCCGCCCACACGGCGCACGCGCGCACGATCCTCGGCGATGCGCTGCTCGCCCCGGAGCTCAAGGTAGCCGTCGGGATGGACCGCGACGCCGCCCGCGAGGTCGCCCGCCGCTACCTCAAGCGCTACTTCGGCCTGTCGAACTACACGGGTGCGCTCGTCCGCTTCGGCGTGGACCCGGCCGAGATCGACAACGGCGGCAGCGACGCGCTCATCGACCTCGTCGCCGCGAACCCGACCCCGGCCGACGCCGCGGCGGGCCTGCGCGCGCACCTCGACGCGGGCGCCGACCACGTGTCGGTGCAGGCGCTCGGCGACGATCCGATCGGCTCGCTCGCCGCGATCGCCGAGGAGGTCGGCATCGCCTGAGCCGTTCGCCGGAATATCGCGCTGACCGGCGCATTCCGGCGAATGGTTCCGCCCTGAGCGGACGGGGGGGTTTCCTCCCTGTACGAATGTCGGCGGTCCGTGACAGCATCGGACGGTGCCCCGTCGGGTGCGCCTCCCACCGTCTGATCCGGAGATCCCGTGCTCGGAAAGCTCCTCGTCCGCTATCTCACGCGCTACCGCCTCATGCTCGTGGGCGTGCTGGTGTTCCAGCTCGCCTCGGCGCTCGCCGCGCTGTACCTCCCCACGCTCAACGCCGCCATCATCGACCAGGGCGTCGCCACCGGCGACGTGGGCTACATCATCCGCACCGGCCTGCTCATGCTGCTGGTCGCGCTCGGCCAGATCGTCGCCGGCATCCTCGCCACCTTCTGCGCCGCGCGCGCCGCCATGGGCATGGGTCGCGACGTGCGCCGCGACGTCTTCGAGCGCGTGAGCGGCTTCAGCGAGCGCGAGGTGTCGCACTTCGGCGCCGGCTCGCTCATCACCCGCAACACGAACGACGCGCAGCAGGTGCAGATGCTGGCGATGATGGGCGCCACCATGCTCGTCATGGCGCCCATGATGGCCATCGGCGGCATCATCATGGCGCTGCGCCAGGACGTGGGGCTCAGCTGGATCCTCGGCGTCTCGATCCCCGTGCTGCTCATCCTCGCCGGTCTCGTGATCGGCCGCATGGTGCCGCTGTTCCGCAGCTACCAGGGCAAGCTCGACGCGGTCAACCGCGTCATGCGCGAGCAGCTCACCGGCGTGCGCGTCGTGCGGGCCTTCGTGCGCGAGGCGATCGAGGAGGAGCGCTTCCGGCTCGCCAACCTCGACATCATGGTCGTCGGCCGCAAGGTCGGCTCGCTGTTCGTGCTGATGTTCCCGCTCGTCATGCTGGTGCTCAACGTCACGGTCGTCGCCGTGGTGTGGTTCGGTGCGTTCGAGGTGAACACCGGCGACACCCAGATCGGCACGATCTTCGCCTTCATGCAGTACGTCGGCCAGATCCTCGGCGGCGTCATGATGGCCAGCTTCATGGCGATCATGATCCCGCGCGCGGCCGTGTCGGCCGACCGCATCGGCGAGGTGCTCGAGAGCCAGAGCACGCTCACGCGGCCCGCCGATCCCGTGCGCGAGATGCCGCGGCCCGGCTCGGTGGAGTTCGACGGCGTGGGCTTCACCTACCCCGGCGCCGACCAGCCCGTGCTCACCGGCATCTCGTTCCGGGCGGAGCCGGGCGAGACCGTGGCGATCATCGGCTCGACGGGCGCCGGCAAGACCACGCTCGTCTCGCTCATCCCGCGCCTGTTCGACGCCACGGCCGGCACGGTGCGCGTGCAGGGCGTCGACGTGCGCCAGGCCGATCTCGACGTGCTGTGGCGCGGCATCGGCCTCGTGCCGCAGCGCCCGTTCCTGTTCAGCGGCACGATCGCCTCGAACCTGCGGTTCGGTCGCGAGGACGCCACCGACGAGGAGCTGTGGCGGGCGCTCGAGATCGCGCAGGCGGCCGACTTCGTGCGCGAGAAGCCCGAGCAGCTCGACAGCCCGATCTCGCAGGGCGGCACCAACGTGTCGGGCGGCCAGCGCCAGCGCCTGGCGATCGCGCGGGCGATCGTGCACCAGCCCGACATCCTCGTCTTCGACGACTCGTTCTCGGCGCTCGACCTGACCACCGACGCCCGGCTGCGCCAGGCGCTGTGGCGCGAGCTGCCCGAGGTGACCAAGATCGTCGTCGCCCAGCGCGTGTCCACGATCACCGATGCCGACCGCATCGTCGTGCTCGAGGACGGCCGCATGGTCGGCCTCGGCACGCACGAGGAACTGCTCGAGACCAGCCAGACGTATCGCGAGATCGTCGAGTCGCAGATGGGAGTGGCGTCGTGAGCGACGTGCAGATCGACTCGCGCGAGGAGGAGCTCCAGGCGCAGGAGGCCATGATCGCCTCGGGCGGGTTCGAGCCCGGCGCGCTGGGCGGCAAGCCCCAGAACTTCTGGCCCAGCTTCCTGCGGTTCATCGGGCTGCTGCGGCCGTACGCCTGGGTGTTCGGCTTCGCGACCCTGCTCGGCGCCATCGGCGTGGTGCTCTCGGTGGCGGGTCCGAAGATCCTCGGCGAGGCGACCAACGTCGTCTTCGAGGGCGCGGTGGGCCTGCTCATCGGCGATCAGTTCGCCGGCATGACGCAGCAGCAGGTCGTCGAGGCGCTCGAGGCCGCGGGCCAGCAGGACTTCGCCAACATGGTCGCGGCCATGCAGAGCTTCCAGCCCGGCAGCGGCATCGACTTCGAGGCGCTGCGCACCGTCATCATGTGGGCGATCGCCGTCTACGTGGTGGGCGCGCTGCTGCAGTGGATCCAGGGCTACATCATCAACGTGGTCATGGTGCGCACGATGTTCCGGGTGCGCGAGCAGATCGAGGCGAAGATCCACCGCCTGCCGCTGCGCTACTTCGACCGCGTGCAGCGCGGCGAGCTGATCAGCCGCGTCACCAACGACGTCGACAACATGACGCAGACGCTGCAGCAGTCGCTCTCGGGGGCCATCACGTCGCTGCTCATGGTGATCGGCGTCGTGGGCATGATGTTCTCCATCTCGTGGCAGCTCGCCCTGGTCGCCCTCGTGTCGCTGCCGCTCATCGGCGTGATCATGGGCGTGATCGGCCCGAAGTCGCAGAAGGCGTTCCAGACGCAGTGGAAGAAGGTCGGCCGCCTCAACTCGCGCGTGGAGGAGTCGTTCTCGGGTCACGCGCTCGTCAAGGTGTTCGGCCGCGAGAAGGCGGTCTCCGACGCGTTCCAGGTCGAGAACGAGGAGCTGTACGAGGCCTCGTTCAAGGCGCAGTTCCTCTCGGGCATCATGATGCCGTCGATGCAGTTCGTCGGGTACCTCACGTACGCCGGCATCGCGGTGCTCGGCGGCATCATGGTCGCCAGCGGCCAGATCCGCATCGGCGACGTGCAGGCCTTCGTGCAGTACTCGCAGCAGTTCACCCAGCCGCTCACCGAGCTCGGCGGCATGCTGCCGGTCGTGCAGTCGGGCACGGCCTCGGCCGAGCGCGTGTTCGCGCTGCTCGACGAGGACGAGGAGGAGCCCGACGCCGAGAACGCGCCGACCGCTCCCGCCGACGGCGACGGCGTGATCGAGTTCCGCAACGTGGCCTTCTCGTACGCGCCCGACCAGCCGCTCATCCGCGACCTGTCGTTCCGCGTGGAGCCGGGTCACACCGTCGCGATCGTGGGCCCGACCGGCGCCGGCAAGACCACGCTCGTGAACCTGCTGATGCGGTTCTACGAGCTCGACGGCGGCGCGATCCTGCTCGACGGGCAGGACACGGGCGAGATGACGCGCGGCGACCTGCGCTCGCGCACCGGCATGGTGCTGCAGGACCCGTGGCTGTTCGCGGGCACGATCCGCGACAACATCCGCTACGGCAACGAGGGCGCGAGCGACGACGAGATCCAGGCCGCGGCCGAGGCGACCTACGTGGACCGGTTCGTGCACTCGCTGCCCGACGGCTACGACACGGTGCTCGAGGAGGACGCGGCCAACGTGTCGGCGGGCGAGCGCCAGCTCATCACGATCGCGCGCGCGTTCGTGCGCCGGCCGCAGGTGCTGATCCTCGACGAGGCCACGAGCTCCGTCGACACCCGCACCGAGCTGCTGCTGCAGAAGGCGATGGCGGCCCTGCGCGAGGGACGCACGTCGTTCGTGATCGCGCACCGGCTCTCGACGATCCGCGACGCGGATCTCATCCTCGTGATGGAGCACGGCGACATCGTCGAGCAGGGCACGCACGACGAGCTGATCGCCCGCGAGGGCGCGTACTGGCGGCTGTACCAGAGCCAGTTCGAGCACGCCGACGCCGACATCGAGGAGCAGTCGGCCCAGCCGGTCGCCGAGGTCTGACCCCGACGGGTCGTCGAGCGAGCGAAGCGAGCCGAGACGGGTTGAGCGGAGCGCCGCAGGCGCGGAGTCGAAACCGTCGCGACGGTTTTCGGCTCGCTCCGCTCGCTCAGTCGTCGCGGCTTCGCGCTTCGGACTCCGCTCGACGACCGGGGCGGCTCAGCGCAGGCCGAACAGCTGCAGCGGGTGCGTGAGGCGCCACCACAGGCTCGGCGCCGCGATGTCGTCGGTGAGCTCCAGCGCGATCTCCTCCTCGGCGAACGAGCCGGTGACGGAGAGCGTGCCCACCTGCTCCGACTGCAGCTTGCCGAGCACGTCGTCCACCGACGGATCGGTCGCCGCGACGGCGCCGTTCCAGAGCGAGAGCGTGGCGCTGTCGGCCGTGACGATGTCGGCGCTCGCGCCCCACTCGGTCTGCACCGAGGCCACGACGGTGTCGGCGGGGATCACGGTCGTGGGCTGCAGCGACGCCTCGGCGGCGGCGATGAGCTGGCGGCTCACGGCCTCGCGCGTCTCGGCGTCGGGCTGGCCCATGACCGAGGCGACGACGGTGACGGTCTCGCCGCCGATGTCGACCTGCTTCGCCGTGGCGAGGTTGTACGAGTCGAGGAATGTGCCGGTCTTGACGCCGACCACGCCCTCGTCGTTGATGAGGGGGTTGGAGTTCGCCACCGGCTCGTCGTTGCCGGGGAGCGTCGTCTCCTTCTTGGCGACGATCTCGGCGATGACCGGGTGCTCGAGGGCGAGCTGGCTCAGGCGCAGCACCTCGGCGGAGGTGGAGACGTTCTCGCGCTCGATGCCGCTGGGGCCGACGATCGTCGTGGCGGTGAACCCGTTGCGCTCGAGCCAGGCGGCGGCATCCGCGGCGAAGGCCTCCTGCGATCCCCACACCTCGCGCATCATGCGATCGGCGTAGTTGTTGGCGGAGCCGAGCAGGATGCCCTCGAGCATCTGGTACTCGGTGAGCGATCCGTCGACGGGGACGTCGAGCGAGGACTGCCCGGTCCAGAGGTAGTTGTAGAGGTAGTCCTGATAGTCGTCCCACGTGAACGTGTACGACGGGCCCTGCTCGCCCGGCTCGAGCGGCAGGCGCTCCAGGATCATGAGCACCGTGGCGAGCTTGGTGATGCTCGCCATCGACATGACGTCGGCCGAGTCGGTGGCGGTCTGGTCGAGCAGTCCGAGCGGGGCGATCGCCGCCGTGCCCTCGGCGGGCCAGGTGATCGACAGCGCCGGCCCGGGCGCCACCTGCACGCCGCGGGCGGTCACGGTGGGGGCCACCGCGGCGAGCGGCCAGAGCAGGCACGTCGCCGTGTAGGCCAGGGCGAGGGCGCCGGCCGTCGCGACGGGGGCGAGCAGCGCCGCCGACGCGCGGCGACGGGCGGGCAGCAGGTCGCCGGCGACGACGCGATGGGGCGCCGTCGAGAACGTGCCGTCGGAGGTGCGGGCCGCGACCGCGGCGGGATCGACCCAGCCGAGCGGGGTCGGCGCGCTGGGGGGAGCGTCGAGGGGGGATCGCCGGGGCTCGGGGGCCTCCGCGGCGGCGGGCGCCTCGGGGGCGGGTGCGTCGGCGGCGGGTGCGTCGGCGGGCGGTGCGACCGATCCGCCGCGGGTGGGGCGCTCGAACGCCTCCGCGCGGGGGCGGGCCTCGACCATCGCGGCCGGACGCACCCGCTCGCTCACGATGCCGCGCACGGCCGCCGCGTGATCCTGGCGGGCGGCGATCAGCTCGCGCTGCGCGCCGGCCTCGCGTTCGCGCGCACGGCGCAGGGCGCGACGCGAGGGGGGCGGGGGCGCATCCTCCGCCCCGGACTCGGGACGACGGGCGCCGACCGGGGTCGCCCGGGGGAGGTCGTCGGTTGCCACCCGCCTACGCTACCCCGGCTCGCCTTGGAGCCACGTCGATCCTCGCCGCCGCGCGCTTTGTCATCGGGCGCCGGAGATCTACAGTGGACGCAACACATCCCACGGGAGCCCGTGAGCCGGGCTGAGAGGAAGCGGCCAACGCTTCGACCGTCGAACCTGATCTGGGTCATGCCAGCGAAGGAAGGTAGACAGAATGAACACGTCCACGTCCGTGCCGGAAACCACCTCGGGCGCACCGTCCCGCCGCTTCACGTGGCGGGTCGTCGACATCGTCGTCGCCAGCGTCATCGGCGTCGCCTGCTCGGTGATCTTCCTGATCTGGAACGTCGGCTACGAGCTGCCGGGCGACCTCATCGGGGCGCTGCTGCCGGGCCTGGGCGGTCTGATGGCCGGGCCGTGGCTGATCGCCGGCGTGATCGGCGGTCTCGTCATCCGCAAGCCCGGCGCCGCGCTCTACACGGAGCTGCTCGCGGCGGTCATCTCGGCGCTCGTCGGCAACCAGTGGGGCCCGCTCACGATCGTGTCGGGTCTCGTGCAGGGCCTGGGCGCCGAGCTGATCTTCGCCCTCTTCCTCTACGCCTCGTTCCGCCTGCCCGTCGCGCTCCTCGCGGGTGCGGCGGCCGGCCTGGGCGGTGGCATCAACGACCGGATCAACTGGTACCCCGGCGCCGACGCCCTGTTCACGACGGTGTACATCGCGTCGACGACGGTGTCGGGGCTCGTCATCGCCGGCCTCGGCGGCTGGGCGATCGTGCGGGGTCTTGCGGCGACCGGGGCGCTGAACCGCTTCGCCGCCGGCCGCGCCGCCGGGAAGCGCGTCTGAGCGGGACGACGCCCGGTCCGGTGCCCGCCTCGACGGTCCCCGCCGCCGTCGAGGCGGCCGGCTGGGGCTGGCGGTACGCGACGCGTCTGCGCTGGGCGGCACGGCGGCTCGACCTGCGCATCGAGCCGGGTGAGCGCGTGCTCCTGCTGGGTGCGAGCGGCTCGGGCAAGTCCACGTTGCTGCACGCCCTCGCGGGGGTGCTGGGTGGCGACGACGAGGGTGAGCATGAGGGCGCCCTGCGCGTGGACGGCCGCGAGCCCGCATCCGCCCGGGGGCGCGTGGGCCTCGTGCAGCAGGACCCCGACGCCCAGGCCGTGCTGGCGCGCGTGGGCGACGACGTCGCGTTCGGCTGCGAGAACCTCGGCGTGCCGCGCGACGAGATCTGGCCGCGCGTGCGGCAGGCCCTCGACCTCGTGGGCCTCGACGTTCCCCTCGACCGCTCGACCTCCGCGCTGTCGGGCGGGCAGAAGCAGCGGCTCGCGCTCGCCGGCGCCCTGGCCATGCGGCCGGGGCTGCTGCTGCTCGACGAACCCACCGCCAACCTCGACCCGGCCGGGGTGGCCGAGGTGCGCGACGCCGTGGGCCGCGTGCTCAACCGCACGGGCGCGACCCTCGTCGTCGTCGAGCACCGCGTCGACGTGTGGCTGCCGATCGTCGATCGCATCGTGGTGCTCGGGGCCGGCGACGACGAGCCGGCGGTGATCGCCGATGGTCCGCCCGCCGAGGTCCTCGGCGCCCGGGGACCGCAGCTCGCCGAGCGCGGGGTCTGGGTGCCCGGCATCCCGCCCCGGCATCCCGCGCACCCCGCATCCGCACCGGGCGAGACCCTGGTCACCGGGCGGGCGCTCGAGGTCGCCCGCGTACGGGGCCGCGCCGTGGCCGGCCCGCTCGACGTCGAGGTGCGTGCCGGCGAGGTGCTCGGCATCGTGGGTCCCAACGGCGCCGGCAAGTCGACGCTCGGCCGCACCCTCGCGGGTCTGCTGCCCCCCGCCGCGGGCGAGGTGAGGGCGTCCGCCGGCGTGGCGGGCGATGCCGGAGCCGCGCCGATCCGCTGGACCTCGCGGCAGCTGCTCACCCGCATCGGCACCGTGCTGCAATCGCCCGAGCACCAGCTGCTGGCCACGACGGTGCGCCGGGAGCTCGAGGTGGGGCCGCGGGCGCTCGGGCTGCCCGAGGCCGAGATCGCGGCGCGCGTGGGGGAGCTGCTCGAGCGCCTGCGCCTGTCGGCGCTGGCGGAGGCGAACCCCCACACGCTCTCCGGGGGCGAGAAGCGGCGCCTCACGGTCGCCGCGATGCTCGCCACGCGCCCGCGGGTGATGGTGCTCGACGAGCCGACGTTCGGGCAGGACGCGCGCACGTGGGCCGAACTGGTCGCGATCATCGCAGCGGTGCGCGACGGCGCGGGCGATGCGCCCGGGGTGGGGATCGTCGCGATCACGCATGACGCCGATGTGCTCGAGGCCCTCCACGCGCGGAGCCTCTCGCTCGCGGAGCCGGGGCGATGATCCCGTCGGTTCCGCCGCCGCGCGGCCCCATCGCGGCGGCCAACCCGGCCGCCAAGCTCGCCGCCGCGCTCGTCATCGCGTTCCCGCTCGTCTTCACGATCGACTCGGTCTCGGCCGCCGTGGCCCTCGCGCTGGAGATCCCGCTCCTTCTCGCGGCGGGCCTGACGGGCCGTCAGTTCTGGATGCGCACCCTGCCGGTGTGGATCGCGGCACCGCTCGCGGGGGTCACGATCGCGCTGTACGGGCAGGCCGAGGGCACCGTGTACGTGGAGTGGCTGTTCGTGCGGATCACCGACGGCTCGCTCGCGCTCGCCGTCGCCACCGTCTTCCGCGTGCTCGCGATCGCCCTGCCGGGCATCGCGCTGTTCGCGACGGCCGATCCCACCGACCTCGCCGACGCCCTCTCGCAGCGCGTGCGGCTGCCGGCTCGCTTCGTGCTGGGGGCGCTCGGCGGCATGCGCCTCATCGGCTTGCTCGTCGACGACTGGCGCGAGCTCGAGGTGGCGCGCCGCGCCCGCGGCGTCGCCGACACCGGGCGGGCGCGGCGCCTGCTGGGCATGGCGTTTGCGCTCGTGGTCCTCGCCATCCGGCGCGGCTCCACGCTCGCCACCTCGATGGAGGCACGGGGGTTCGGCGCTCCGGTCGAGCGGACCTGGGCGCGCACCTCGCCGTGGGGCGGGCGCGAGTGGGCGCTGATCGCGGCCGGCGCGCTCATCTCCGGCATCGCCGTCGCCGCCGCGGTCGCGACCGGCTCGTGGAACTTCATCCTCGGCCCGTCCTGAGCGGCGCCGATCGGCCCGCTCCCTGCCGCCCGGGCCAGCTCCCTGCCGCCCGAGCCCGCTCCCTGCCGCCGGAGCCGAGGGCTTTCGCGCGAGATCCGACCATCCGGCGGGAATCCCCCTCGCCTCGGGCGATTCCCCTCGCGTCAGCGCGAGGCCGGCGCCGGCACGTCGACGATCCGCACCTCACCGACGGCGGGCGTCACGCCCCCGGCCGTCCAGGCGGCGAGGTCGTCGCGCAGCCGCTCGAGCTCGTCCTCGGGGACCCAGGCCGTGAGCGTCGCGACCGATCCGTACTCCGGATCGCCCACGACCGCGTCGTGCGCGCCGGCCCAGTCGCGCAGCAGGTTGTCGAGCCGTCCCGCGTCGGCGTGCGGGGCGGCGATCGAGACGCGCGTCAGCGATCGTCGGTGCACGATCGCCGCCCGATCGAGCGCCTCCGACACCGCCTGACCATAGGCGCGCACCAGGCCGCCGGCGCCCAGCTTGATCCCGCCGAAGTAGCGCGTGACCACCGCGACGACGTCGGTCATGCCGCGGCGGCGCAGCACCTCGAGCATCGGCACGCCGGCGGTGCCGGAGGGCTCGCCGTCGTCCGACGACCGCGCCTGATCGCCGCGCACGCCGGTGATCATCGCCGTGCAGTTGTGGCGGGCGTCCCAGAACTCCTTGCGCATGGCGGCGATGAACGCGTCGGCCTCGGCCACCGAGGCGACCGGCTGCAGGTGGCACAGAAACCGCGACTTGCGGATCTCGAGCTCGTGATCCATCCGCGCGGCGATCGTCGCGGGGAACGCCTCGGCCATCGCTCCAGGCTACGCGGCGGGACGGCGCCCGAACGCGACGGGGCCGCGCCCGTCCGAAGACGAGCGCGGCCCCGGGGGCGGCGACGCGGATCAGCCGGCGGTCTCCCACAGCGGCTTGAGCGCGTTGATGAGCTGGTAGATGCCGAGCGCCACGAACACGACCGTCGTGATGACGAGCGCCGTGTTGGTGTGCCAGCGGTTGCGGTACTCGCGCGGCACGCGGTCGGTGTTGAGGATCGGCAGCAGCGTGATCGCCAGGAACGGCATGAACAGCGCGCCGAGCGCGCCGTACAGCAGCACGAGGAAGAACGGCTGCGCCACCCCGAAGATGCCCGTCAGCACGACGAGGATCATGGGCGGGAAGGTGAGCCAGATCAGGTAGGCGCGGAACCACTTGCCGTCCAGGCGCGAGTCGGGGTGGTCCGATCCCTTGCCCGTGACGTTGCCCATGAAGTCGGCGAACATCAGCGAGACGCCGTTCCACACGCCGAGCACCGACGAGAAGCCGGCGGCCCAGAAGCCGATGAGGAACCAGATGCCCAGGAAGTCGCCGTAGCGCTCGCGCAGCACGCGGTCGAGGTCGAGCAGACCGGCGTCGCCCGACTGGATCGCCACGCCGGCCGCCTGCACGACCTCCACGCCGACGATGAGCATCGCGATGACGAAGATGCCGGTGACGACGTACGCCATCGTGTTGTCGATGCGCATGACGCGCATGAACTGGGGCTTGTCCCAGCCCTTCTCGCGCAGCCAGTAGCCGTACGCGGCGAGGGTGATCGTGCCGCCGACGCCGCCGGCGAGGCCCAGCGTGTAGAAGATGGCGTTGTCACCCTCGGGCAGCAGCGGGACGAGGCCGCTGAGCACGTTCAGCACGTTCGGCGCCGCGATGAACGCGAGCACCACGATCGTGATGAACATGAGGCCCACGAGGGCGGCGGTGATCTTCTCGAACGTCTTGTACCGGTTGAACCACACGAGCACGAAGCCGAGCAGGCCCGTGATGATCGCCCACGGCCACAGCTCCACGAAGACGGTGCCCTCGAAGGCAGGCACCTCGTTCAGCAGCGCGGCGATCGGCATCGCGGTCGAGCTCATGGCGCTCGCGGCGTAGACGAAGCCCCAGATGACGATGTACGGCGCGAAGTACCAGACCGGCCAGCGGCCCAGCGTGCGCCAGCCCTCGAAGATCGTCTTGCCCGTGGCGACCGTGTAGCGACCCGCGCCCTCGACGAGGACGATCTTGAGGATCACGCCGAGCACGACCGCCCACAGCAGCATGTAGCCGTAGTTGGAGCCGGCGACGAGCGTCGCGACCATGTCGGCGGAGCCCACGCCGGTGGCGGCCACCACCAATCCGGGTCCGATGATCTTCCACTTGGGCTTGTGGTCCTGTTGCACGGACATGGCTGTCCTCCTCGTTGGGGACGGATGGCCGGCGCTCCGGGGAGCGTGGCGGTCGGGCTGTTGCGGCGGCTCTGGATCGCAGAGCGGACCGCGTCATCCTATCCGGACCCTGAGAGTTCGCCGAAACTCGGCGTCGGCTCCCGCGCGATCAGCGGGCGATGCCGGCGAGCTCCTCGGGGGTGGCCGGCGCGTTCACGCACACGGTGTCGGCGATGCCGCCGAAGCGCGCTGCGAGGCCGGCCCTGACCTGCGCGGGCGTGCCGGCGACGGCGAACGCGTCGAGCATGTCGTCGGTGATCTCGGCGGCCATCGTCTTCCACTCGCCGCGCTTGGAGGCCGCGTGCAGCCGGTCGGCGGCGTCCTCCCAGCCGTGGCGCTCCATCACGCCGCGGTAGGAGGGCGTCGATCCGTAGAACGCGATCTGCTGGCGCACCGACGCCTCCTGCGTGGCACGCGACGCCTCGTCGTCGGCGGCGATGACGAACGGCTGGACGATCACGGCGGGGGTCTCGCGGCCCGAGCGCGCCGCGCCCTCGGCGAGCGTGGGCAGCGAGACATCGACGAGGTACTCGCGCGTCGTGAATGCGTGCGCGACGAACCCGTCGGCGGCCTCGCCGGCCAGCCGCGTCATCGCCGGGCCCACCGCCGCGAGCCACACGTCGGGGTTGCCGTGGGGGTTGGGGCCGGGGCTGAAGAACGGCGTCATGAGGGTGTGCCGGTAGCTCTCGCCTCGCACGCGCAGCGGCTCGCCGGTGGCCCAGGAGTCCCAGATCGCGCGCAGGGCGCCGATGAACTCGCGCATGCGGGGGACGGGCGCCGACCAGGGCATTGAGAACCGCTTCTCGATGTGCGCCTGGATCTGCGAACCCAGGCCGAGCGCGAAGCGTCCCCCGGTGGCGAGCTGCACGTCGTTCGCGGTCATCGCGAGGGTCATGGGGCTGCGGGCGAACGCGACCGTGATCGCGGTGGCCAGGCGCACCCGTTCCGTCGCGGCCCCGGCCACGGCGCATCCGATGAGGGGATCGTGCTGGGTCTCCGGGGCCTGCACGCCGTCGTAGCCGTGCTCCTCGGCGAAGCGGGCCGCCTGGGCGATCCCCGCGGGCGATCCATCGCGGGCGCCGAGTTCGAGTCGGAAGGGGAGGGCTTCATCGCGCATCCGCCCATCCTGTCGGGCGGGCCCGGGCGCGCGCCACACCGCTGTTCCCGATCTCCAAAACCCGGCCGCGCCGCCGGGCGGCCGGCACCGGCATTCGCACAGACGCTCCCGATACCCTGGTCACATGCCAGAAACCCCCTCGACCACGCGCGCGCCCGAACCGCGCGGCACCGCCGGCGCCGTGCGCCAGGTGCGCCCCCGCACCGAGGGGTGGCAGCAGGCCAAGGACGAGACCGGTCGCCCGCTGCTGCAGTTCGCCAGCCCCAAGCGCGGCAAGCCGCCCGTGCACCTCGCCGACCTCACGGCCGAGCAGCGCGTCGAGAAGGCGAAGGAGCTCGGCCTGCCGGGCTTCCGCGCGAAGCAGCTGGAGAAGCACTACTTCGAGCACTACACGAGCGATGCCGCCCGCATGACGGATCTGCCGAAGGACGGCCGCGACGAGCTCGTCGCCGGCCTGCTGCCGACGCTGCTGACCGAGGTCCGCCGCCTGCAGACCGACGACGGCAACACGATCAAGTTCCTGTGGAAGCTGCACGATGGCGCCCTCGTCGAGTCGGTGCTCATGCGCTACCCCGGTCGCATCACCCTCTGCGTCTCCTCGCAGGCCGGCTGCGGCATGAACTGCCCGTTCTGCGCCACCGGCCAGGCCGGGCTCACGCGTAACATGTCGGCGGCCGAGATCGTCGAGCAGATCGTCCGCGCCAACGCCCTCATCCGTGCCGGCGAGCTGGGCGAGGCCGAGCACGCCGACGAGCGCGTGACGAACATCGTGTTCATGGGCATGGGCGAGCCGCTGGCCAACTACGCCCGCGTCATGCACGCCGTGCGCGTGATGACCGACAAGCAGCACGGCCTCGGCATGAGCGCCCGCGGCATCACGATCTCGACCGTCGGGCTCGCGCCCGCCATCCGCAAGCTCACCGACGAGGGCATCCCCGTCACCTTCGCGCTCTCGCTGCACGCGCCCGACGACGAGCTGCGCGACGAGATGATCCCGGTCAACTCGCGCTGGAAGGTCGACGAGGTCCTCGACGCGGCCCGGGGCTACTACGAGAAGACCGGCCGCCGCGTCTCGATCGAGTACGCGCTGATCCGCGACATGAACGATCACCCGTGGCGCGCCGTCATGCTCGCCGAGAAGCTCAACGCCCGCGGCCGCGGCTGGGTGCACGTGAACCCGATCCCGCTCAACCCGACGCCCGGGTCGGTCTGGGACGCCTCGACGAAGGCGGCGCAGAACGAGTTCGTGCGGATCCTCAACGACGCCGGCATCCCCACCACGATCCGCGACACCCGCGGCAAGGAGATCGACGGCGCGTGCGGCCAGCTGGTCGCGACCGAAGAGGACGAGCGCGCCGCGGCCAACGCCTGACCCCACGCGGCCGCGATCTCGACTCCGCGGCTGCGCCGCGGAGACCTGCACTGAGCAAGCGAAGCGCGTCGAAGTGTCGATCCGTCTCCGCTCGCTTCGCTCGGTCGACGAGCCCGTGTCGCCACCTGCTCGACGAGCCGTAACCCCACGGGCTCGTCGAGCGGAGTGAGCGCAGCGAACGGCGCCGAGACGGATCGAGCGAGCGCAGCGAGTCGAGATCTCCGCCGAGACACAGGCCGAGAGATCTCGACTCCGCGGCTGCGCCGCTCCGCTCGATCCGTCTCCGCTCGCTTCGCTCGGTCGACGAGCCGTGAACCTTACGGCTCGTCGAGCGGAGTCAGCGCGGCGAGTCGAGGTCAGCGGCCGAGCAGGCGGACGTCGCCGGTGAGGCGCGCCACGCGCGCGATCCAGTCGTCGCGCCGCATGGCGTACCAGCCGAACGCCATGAGCACGAGCGTGCCGGCGAACACCGCGAAGCCCGTCCAGTTCACGGCGTCCTGTCCGCCGTACATGTGGTTGAGGTTGCGCAGCGCGCCCGTGGCGAGCACGAGCCCCACGTGCACGATCGTGAACCCCACGAAGAACAGCATCGTCGGCCAGTGCAGCGCCTTGGCCGTGCGTTCGGGGAGCCAGCGCCACGCGGCCGGCCAGAACGCGCTGAGACGCCACCCGGTCAGCGCTGCCAGCGGCGCGGCGAGGAACACGATCGCGAAGTAGAACAGCTGCTGCAGCGCGTTGTAGTGCACCCACCCGTTGTGCGTGGGCCAGTCCAGCGACGCGTACTGCAGGGCGGCCGACAGCGCGTTGGGGATCACGTCCCAGCTCGTGGGGACGATCCGCGCCCAGTGGCCGCTGACGAACAGCAGCACGACGAACACGACGCCGTTCGCGAGCCACAGCACGTCGACGGCGAGGTGGCCCCACAGGGCGAGCGACATGCGGCGCCGCTTCACGCGGCGCGAGGT
This sequence comes from Microbacterium sediminis, assembly GCF_004564075.1. Classification (NCBI taxonomy): domain Bacteria; kingdom Bacillati; phylum Actinomycetota; class Actinomycetes; order Micrococcales; family Microbacteriaceae; genus Microbacterium; species Microbacterium sediminis. The sequence goes on along the minus strand of NZ_CP038256.1, from coordinate 2,606,609 downwards.
CCACAGCCCGCCGGATCGCTTCTCGAAGCGGAAGCGCAGGCCGGAGCGCACGATCAGCACGAGGAAGAACGCGTTGAGGAAGTGCGTCCACGACACGAAGGCGGGGATCCCGGGGGCGGTGAACGCCGGCAGCGCGCTCTCGCCGGGGTACGCCGTCAGGAACGCCTGCACCGGTGCGGTCGGCAGCACCGCGCGGATCGCGAACACGACGCACCAGGCGACGATCACCAGGGCCGCCGCGACGAAGAGCGCCGACACCGCCTGAGTCCACGTGGGGCGGGGGCGGGGCGAGGTCACCCCGTCATTCTCCCCGATCCGGCCGCGCAAACGCACAGCGGCGGCCCGGCCCCGAGGGAGCCGAGCCGCCGCTGGGGCGCTGGTCGCTTACGCCGCGACGGGAGCGGCGGTGCGACGGCGGATCACGAGCATCACGCCGCCCGCGACCACGAGGCCGAGGGCGCCCAGGGCCAGACCCCAGGGAACCTCGCCACCCGTGACGCCGAGGCCCGTGACCGTGATCTCGGTCCACCCGAGCACGTTGCCGGCCTCGTCGACGACGGCCACGCGGTGCTCCCCGGGCGGCACGTCGGCCGGCAGGGTGACGGTGACCGTGCGATCGGCCGACACGGTCACCTGACCGAGCGACACGGGGTCGGAGAACAGCCACACGCCCACGCGCTGACCGGGCTCGGCGTTCGGCACCGTCATCGTGAAGGTGCCGCCGGCCGCGACCGTGTCGGGAGCGGTCAGGCCGCCGCGGTTGGCGTCGGTGAGCGAGTCGGGGTCGGGCGCGGGGAACGCCTCGCCCTCGTCGGTGCCCGGCGTCGTCGGGGCGGGCGTCGTCGGTGCCGGGGTCGGCTCCGCGCCCGTCCAGACGATCGCCCGGCCCAGCGGGGCGGGGTCGACCACCTGGTGCTCCTCGAAGTAGTCGACCGTGGCCGACAGGTCGATGAGGCCCGAGTCCGCGGTGCCGGTGCCCTCGGCGAGCGTCGTGAAGCCGTCGCCGCCCGAGGCGAGGAACGAGTTCGTGACGATGAGGAACTCGTCGGCCGGATCGATCGGCTCGCCCAGGTAGCTCATCGACACGATGTGCTCGCCGGCGGGGGCGTCGTCGATGTACTCGTACGAGAAGCCCTCCGAGACGCCCAGGTGCAGCTTGGGCCGCTCGTTGCCCGGCTGCCACTGCTCCTCGAGCACCTGCTCGAGCTGCGCGCCGGTGAGGCCGAGCGTGACGAGCGTGTTGCCGAACGGCTGCACGGCGGCGACGTCGGCGTAGGTGACCGTGCCGTCCTCGCCGTAGAGCAGGTCGTCGCGCAGACCGCCCGGGTTCATGAGCGCGATCTGCGCCGGCTCGGCGCCGCCGTAGTTCTCGTACTCGCTCGTGGCCCACAGGTAGACGTCGGCGACCAGGTTGCCCATCGTCGACTCCACGCCGCGGTCGGATCCCGCCGGGTCGCCACCGCGGAGGATGTCGCCCGAGATCTTGCCCACCTCGACCGAGCCGAGCACGTCGGCCTCGGCCGAGGCGGCGTCGACGATCTGCTGCACCTCGGGGTCGGCCGGGAACAGCGGCTCCTCGGTGTCGTCCGCCACGAGGTCGACGGTCGAGCCGGCGATCGAGCGGAGCTCGTTCGTCGTCGAGTCCACGACGATGTCCAGGGCGCCCAGCGTCGTGCCGTACTGGTGGGCCTGGATCACGGGACGGCCGGCGATCTCGCAGTCGTACAGCAGGTGCGTGTGACCCGAGACGATCGCGTCGATCTCGCTCGAGGCGCCGCGGATCAGGTCGCCGTACTCCGACTGCTCGTTCGAGATGGTCGCGCAGTCGCTGCCCGACGGACCGGAGTGCGCGAGCAACACGATCGCGTCGGTCTGGTCGGCGATCTGCGCGGCCACGCGGTTGGCGGCCTCGAGCTGGTCGCCGAACTCGATGTCGGCGATGCCGGCCGGGCTCACGAGCGTGGAGGTGTCCGAGGTCACCGTGCCGATGAAGCCGATGCGGACCCCGCCGACCTCCTTGATCGCGTACTCGCGCAGCGCCGGGGTCTTGGTGCCCTTGAGGTACACGTTGGCGCCGAGCGCGAACTCCTCGCCGCCGTACGACGGGATCACCCGGTCGGTGAGGTCGTCGAAGCCCTGGTCGAACTCGTGGTTGCCCACGGCGCTGACGTCCAGGCCGGCCGCCGAGAGCGCGTCGATCGTGGGCTCGTCATCGGCGATGAACGACGTGAACGTCGAGGCGCCGATGTTGTCGCCCGCCGAGGCGAAGATCGTGTTCGGGTTGGCGTCGCGGTACTCGGCCACGGCGCCGGCGAGCACGGCCGCGCCCGCCTCGTCGCCGTTCGCCTCGATGCGGCCGTGGAAGTCGTTGATCGTGAGGACCTGCACCTCGGTGGTGCCGTCGTCGAGCGTGTAGACGGTCGTCGATCCCGTGACCTCGTTGCCCACGACGAGCAGCGGCTTGCCGGTGGGCGAGTTTGCCGCGGCGACGAAGTCGAGGCCCTCGGGGCCGAGGTCGCCGGCCGACTTCACGAGGTCGGCGAGAGCCTCCGGGGTGGCGCCGGCCTCTTCGAGGTCCTCGTACTCGTCCGCCAGGCTCACGCCGAAGTCGCGGTTGTTGATGTACGACACGTAGGTCGGCGCGACCGGGTCGGTGATGTCGTACGCGACGACGCCGCTGAGGCGCTCGAAGCCGATGAACGCGTAGGTGCGGCCGTCGACCTCGCCGATCGTGAGGTTCTCCGGCTCGACGCCCTTGGCGTCGCTGCGGCTCTCGAGCTCGTTGTCGTCGTGGCCGGCGTTGAAGACCAGATCGGTCTCCTCGCTGAGGCGCTTCGTGAGCTCCTCGAACTGCGCGCCCGAGTCGAACACGAGGTCGCCGTCGGCGGTGTAGATCGAGAACGAGCGCGAGCCGAAGGTGTAGAGCTCGTCGTAGCAGCCCTCCGCCTCGTTGAAGCCCATCTCGGTGGTGACCTCGAGGCGGCCGAGCTGCGCGTCGTCCGCGTAGGCGGCGAGGTCGTCGCACAGCGGGCCGTAGCCGTCGTCGGCGAGGTTCTTCACGCGTGCGGGCTCGGCATAGTCGCCCCACTCCCGGGCGTCGCCCTCGTTGGCGGTGACGAGGTAGGTCTGGCCGCCCACGACGTACGACTGGATGCCGTCGGGCATCGGGATGCCGTGCAGGCCCGGGTAGGTGGCGATGTTGATCGTCGGCGCCCCCTCGGGGTCGTGGTCCGACGCGTCCAGCGGGATCAGCCCGCGGTCGGTGTAGCCGAGGCCCCACAGGTCGGTGACGGTCGCGGTGGCGAGGTCGATCACGGCGACGGCGTTGGCCTCCTGCAGCGCCGCGTAGGCGGTGCCGCCCTGGACCGTGATGTACTCCGGCTCCCAGTTGGTCGAGCGGGGCAGATCCTCGTTAAGGATCGGGCCGAAGGCGTCGCGCATGCCCTCCGGCAGCTCCGCGTCCTCGAACGCGTGGAAGTCGGCGGTGCGCACGTCCGCCTGCCTTGGCGCCTGCAGCGAACCGGGCAGCGCGATGACGCTGACGCTGCCCTCGGGGTCGACGGTGAAGGCGTCGTTCGGCTCGCCCTCGTTGGCGACGAGGGCGTACTTTCCGTCGGGCGAGATCGTGACCATGTCGGGCAGCGAGCCGACGGTCACCGCGCCCAGGGTCTCGAGCGTGTTGGCGTTGAAGAACAGGATCCGCCCGGGCGCGGTCTTGTCCGCCGCGTCCTCCAGAGCGACGGCGCCCAGGCCGTCGGCGCGGACCGCGACCGAGTTGGCGACTCCGCCCTCCGACGCGATCTCGCCGACCTGCTCCAGCGCGGCCGGGTTGCTCATGTCGATGACGAACACCGAGCCGGCGGCGGCGTTGACCGAGAAGATCCGGTTGCCGTACGTCTGCACGATCTCCGAGGCGCCCTGATCGAAGATGCCCGTCTCGAACGTGCCGGTCGGCACGATCTGGAAGGGGGCGTTGGGAATCGAATCGACGATCGGCTCGTCGACGATCACCGCATTCGCGGCGGTCGCCGGCACGATCGCGAACGCGCACACCGCGGCGGCGGCCGCGACGGCTCCGGTCGCGCGCCGTAGGAAGGATGACGACATCGTGGTCCTCGCTGCTGGGGGGATCCGGATCGGGACGTCCGGCCCCACCGTTCTATTCAGCGCAGGTAGCCGGCGGATGAACATTCGGTGGCGTGCAGTCGCCCTGCAGCGTGCCGTCGCGTGGCGTCAGCGCATCACGCTCTGCGCCGTGAGCGAGATCGCCCCGGCGGAGGTGCGCAGCAGCTCGAGCTCGCGCTCGTCGAAGTGGGTCTCCCGGATCGGGTACGCGCCCGTGGCGTTCACGATCGACGGCACCGAGAGGGCGACCCCGTCGATCCCGTGGAACTCGCTCAGCACCGTCGAGACCGGCAGCACCGCGTGCTCGTCGTTGAGGATGGCCTCGACGATGCGCGTGACCGACAGTCCGATGCCGTAGTTCGTGGCGCCCTTGCCCTGGATCACCTTGTACGCGGCATCGCGCACCTCCACGGCGATCGCGTCGAGCTGCTCCTGGCGGAAGCCCTCGAAATCCTTCGCGCGCCAGTCCAGCAGCGGCACGGGACCGATCGTGGCGCTCGACCACAGCGGGAACTCCGTGTCGCCGTGCTCCCCGACGATGTGCGCGTGCACGGATCGGGTGGCGACCTTGGCCTCCTCGGCCAGGCGCACGCGCAGTCGCGAGGTGTCGAGCACCGTGCCCGAGGCGAGCACGCGTTCGGCGGGCAGCCCCGTCACCTGCTGCGCGACCACCGCGAGGACGTCGCACGGGTTGGTGACGATCACGAAGATCGCGTCGGGCGAGACCTCGAGCAGCTGCGGCATCATGCCCGCGATGATCTTCGCGTTCGTGGCGGCCAGATCCATGCGGGTCTGACCCGGATCCTGCTTCGCGCCGGCCGTGATCACGACGACGTGCGACCCCGCGGTCACCGCGATGTCGGCGCCGCCCGTGATGGTGCTCGACCCCGTGAAGTTCGTGCCGTGGGCCAGGTCGAGCACCTCGGCCTCGACCTTCGGCCGCGCGATGTCGTACAGCACCACGTGCCGCGCGGCCTTGCGGATGAGCATGGCGTACGCGGTGCTCGAGCCGACCGCTCCGGCTCCGACGACGGTGACTTTGGCGTTCTCGATCGCACCCATGCCGCCACTATGTCAGCGCACCCCGCCCCACGGAAGGGCCGCTCCGCCCCTCGGGCTGTAGGTCCGCGGCTCGTTCCTCGGCGGTGGGGATCTCGGCTCGCTGCGCTCGCTCGATCCGTCTCGGCGTCGTTCGCTGCGCTCACTCTGCTCGACGAGCTCGTGGGGTGTTGCTGCTCGGCGGGCTGTAGCTTCACGGCTCGTCGACCGGAGCGCGAAGCGCGGAGCGGAGACGGATCGAGCGAAGCGGCGAAGCCGCGCAGTCGAGATCTCGGGGCCTGTGGTCCTGTGGAGATCTCGGCTCGCTGCGCTCGCTCGATCCGTCTCGGCGTCGTTCGCTGCGCTCACTCTGCTCGACGAGCCGTAGGGGGCCCGGCTCGTCGACCGAGAAGCGAGCGGAGACGGATCGATACTTCGACGCGCTTCGCTTGCTCAGTGCAGGTCTCCGCGGCGCAGCCGCGCAGTCGAGATCCCGGGGCCTGTGGAGAACAGGCGCCGCCCGCGCCGTGGATCCTCTACCGTCGGCGCATGCCGCACACCTACATTCTTCGCTGCGTCGATGGAACCTTCTACGTCGGCAGCACGATCAACCTCGAGGCGCGCCTTTGGCAGCACCAGAACGGCGAGGGTGCCGACTACACGAAGCGTCGGCTGCCGGTGCAGCTCGCGTGGTGCGGTGAGTTCGACCGGATCGAGGACGCCTACGACCTCGAGAAGCGGATCCAGACCTGGAGCCACGCGAAGCGGCAGGCGTTCATCGAGGGCGGGTTCGAGGCCGTGCGCGCGCTGAGCCGGGCACGGCGGCAGGCGCGCTGATCTCGGCTCGCTGCGCTCGCTCGATCCGTCTCGGCGTCGTTCGCTGCGCTCACTCTGCTCGACGAGCCGTAAGGGTCACGGCTCGTCGACCGAGCGAAGCGAGCGGAGACGGATCGAGCGGAGCGGCGCAGCCGCGGAGTCGAGATCGAGGCTTGTGGCCCGGTCAGGGGCGGGAGGCGCGGCCGGCGGCGTAGCCGGCCGCGTAGGACTCCTCGGCGCCCGTGTGGAACATGTCGCGCTCGCCGGGGCGCAGGATCGAGCGCGCGCCGGGCAGGTCCAGGGGACCGACCAGATCGGCCCGCCCGCGCACCACGGCGACCGGGCGTCCGGTGGTCTTGCGCTTGACGAGATCGGCGGCCGCGGCCAGCTCGTCGGCCACGCACGGCTGGGTGACCACGAGCGGTCGGCCCTGCGCGTCGACCTGACCGCGCAGATCCTCGAACACGTGCACGCCGCCGGCGCCGATCGCGCAGTCGGTCTGGCCGTCGCGCCAGGCCCGGCCCAGGGTGTCCGAGACGATCACGCCCACCTCGGCGCCCGTGCGCTGCCGCAGGCCGGTGGCCAGGGCCCGCGCCGAGGCGTCGGGGTCGACCGGCAGCAGCAGCACCGTGCCGTCCGGGGTGTTGGAGGCGTCCACGCCGGCGGCGGCGGCGATGATCCCGAGGCGGCTCTCGACGATGCGCGTGCGCGAGCCGTTCGGCCACGTCCGCTCCGCCACGACCCGCACGGTCTCGGCCGTGATGGCGTCCTCGCGGTCGTCGGCCTCGACGAAGCGCCCCTCGGCCTTGGAGACGATCTTGCTCGTCACCACGAGGACGTCGCCGTCGCGCAGGGTGTCGCCGGCGGCATCGGCGATGATCGCCACGAGGTCGTCGCCCGACCGGATCTCACCGATCCCCTCGAGGGCCCAGACCTGAAGGGCCTCAGCCACGGGAGAAGCGGACCTCGGTGAGCGTCTCGCCCAGGAACGTCTCGTCGCGCTCTGCGCCGTCGAGCACGAATCCGCGCTTCTCGTAGAAGCCGGTGCCGCCGGGGTAGCCCTTGGCGATCCAGCCGTACAGCGGCTCGCCGTCGTCGACCACGGCGTCGAACAGCCGTCGGCCGATGCCCTTGCGGTGCCACGAGTCCAGCAGGTACACGAAGTACAGCTCGCGCTCGGCGGGGGCGTCGGCGTCGCGGGCCGGTCCCGACGCGGCGAAGCCCACGATCTCGCCGTTCACGAGGGCCGCCGCGTGACGGTGCTCGGGTCCCCGCTGCGCGTAGTGGGTCCACAGATCGGCCAGTCGCCTGGGCGAGACGGCTTCGAGGGCCGCGCGCGACACCATGCCGTCGTAGGTCTCGTGCCACACCTGGGCGTGGACACGGCCCATCGCCTCGGCGTCGACGTCTCGGATGGGGCGGATCAGCACGTCGGTGGCTTCCATGGCCAGACACTAACCCCAGACCGGGAACGGAGGGAAATCGGGCCGTAGCTCGCCGTCATCCGTAGGCTGGACGACATGTCCGCCGACCTTCCTCTGCCGCACGGCGACCTCGTCGACGACGCCATCGCGCTCGCCCGCACGTGGGTGATGCAGGCCGCCGAGGTCGAGGACGATCCGGCCGCGCGCCGGCTGGCCGGGGTGCTGAAGGACGACAACGGGATGGCGTTCACGGTCGGCTTCGTCGACGGCGTGATGCGCCCCGAGAGCCTCACGGCCGCGGCGCGCAATCTGGCCCGCATCGCCCCGCTCGCCCCGGGGTTCCTGCCGCTGCCGCTGCGGGCGGCCGTGCGCGCCGGCGGGGTCGTGGGGCAGGTCGCCCCGGCCGCCGTGGTGCCGATCGCGCGGCGCGTGCTGCGGGCCATGGTCGGCCACCTCATCGTCGACGCGCGCCCCGAGAAGCTCGGCCCCACGATCGAGCGCCTGCGGGCCGGCGGCGCGCGGCTGAACCTCAACCTGCTCGGCGAGGCCGTGCTCGGCGAGAAGGAGGCGCAGCACCGGCTCGCCGGCATCGCCGAGCTGGTCGAGCGCGACGACGTCGACTACGTGTCGGTCAAGGTCTCGGCGATCGCCTCGCACCTGTCGATGTGGGCGTTCGACGAGATCGTCGATCGCGTGGTCGAGCGTCTCACCCCGCTCTACCTCACGGCCGCGCGCAACGGCACGTTCCTCAACCTCGACATGGAGGAGTACCGCGATCTCGACCTGACGATCGCGGTGTTCACGCGGCTGCTCGACAAACCGGAGCTGCGCGGGCTGCGGGCCGGCATCGTGCTGCAGGCCTACCTGCCCGACGCGCTGCCGGCGCTGAACGAGCTCACGGCGTGGGCGCAGCAGCGCGTGGCGGGCGGCGGTGCGCCGATCAAGGTGCGCCTGGTCAAGGGCGCCAACCTCGCGATGGAGCGCGTGGACGCGACCATGCACGGCTGGCCGCTGGCCACCTACGACACCAAGCTCGACACCGACGCGAACTACCTGCGGTGCCTCGACGAGGCGCTGCGCCCGGAGCGGGTCGCCGCCGTGCAGCTGGGCGTGGCCGGGCACAACCTGTTCGACATCGCCTACGCGTGGCTGCTGGCCACCCGCCGCGGGCTGGCCGACGCCGTCGAGTTCGAGATGCTGCTCGGCATGGCGCAGGGCCAGGTCAAGGCCGTGTCGAACACGGTCGGACCGGTGCTGCTGTACGTGCCGGTCGTCGCCCCCGCCGAGTTCGACGTCGCCATCAGCTATCTCGTGCGCCGGCTGGAGGAGAACGGATCGAGCGAGAACTTCCTCTCGGCCGCGTTCGAGATGGCCCACGACGACGCCCTCTTCGAGCGCGAGCGGGAGCGCTTCGTCGCGTCGGTGCGTCGCTCGGTGGATCCGACGCTTCCCACCGGGCCCCGCCGCCGCGGGCGTCGTCTCGAGCCCGGAGCGCCGATCCCGATCGAGGAGCAGGCCGATGCGCTCACCGAGGCGGTCGTGGGGATCGCGCGGGGCCACGACGAGTCCGCGCAGCGGTTCGCGCAGGACACCTGGGTCGAGACCGCCGTGTTCCAGACGGTCGAGACCGGCGAGGCCGCGGGGGCGCCCGGATTCGTGAACGCCGCCGACACCGATCCGTCGCTGCCCGCCAGCCGCGAGTGGGCGCGGCAGGTGCTCGCGCGCATCCCGCGCTCCCAGGCCGGATCGGCCACGATCGAGGCGGCGCGGGTGACCGACGCCGACGCGCTCGACCGCACGGTGCAGGCGGTCCGCGCGGCGGCCGAGGCGTGGGGACGCATGCCCGCGGCGGATCGCGCCGACGTGCTGCGCCGCGCCGCCCGCTCGCTCGAGGCGCGCCGAGCCGAGCTCATCGAGGTCGCGGCGGCCGAGACCGGCAAGGTGTTCGCCGAGGCCGATGTCGAGGTGAGCGAGGCGGTCGACTTCGCGGGCTACTACGCCGCGAACGCGGCCGAGCTCGACGCGATCCCCGGGGCGCGGTTCGAGCCGTCGCGCGTGACCGTCGTCGCCCCGCCGTGGAACTTCCCGCTCGCGATCCCGGCCGGCGGGGTGCTCGCGGCGCTCGCCGCCGGCTCGGGCGTCGTGTTCAAGCCCGCCCCGCAGGCGCGCCGCAGCGCGGCCGTGGTGGCCGAGGCCCTGTGGGACGCCGGGGTGCCGCGCGAGCTGCTCGCGCTCGTCGACCTCGACGAGGCCATGCTCGGGCGCGAGCTGATCACCCACCCCGCCGTCGACCGCGTGATCCTCACGGGCTCGTGGGAGACCGCGGCGCTGTTCCGCAGCTGGCGGCCCGACCTGCCGCTGCAGGCGGAGACCAGCGGCAAGAACGCGATGATCATCACGCCCTCGGCCGACCTCGACCTCGCCGTGGCCGATCTCGTGCGCAGCGCCTTCGGGCATGCGGGGCAGAAGTGCTCGGCCGCGTCGCTCGCGATCCTCGTGGGGCCGGTCGGCCGCTCGAAGCGCTTCGCCCGTCAGCTCGTCGACGCCACGCGCTCGCTGCGGGTGGGCTGGCCCGCCGACCCGCTCAGCGAGGTCGGCCCGGTGATCGAGAGGCCGCAGGGCAAGCTCGAGTGGGCGCTGACCACGCTCGACGCGGGCGAGGAGTGGCTCGTGAAGCCGCGGCAGCTGCCCGGCGACGACGGCCGGCTGTGGACGCCGGGCATCCGCGTGGGCGTCAAGCCCGGCTCCCGGTTCCACACCGAGGAGTTCTTCGGGCCGGTGCTCGGGGTCATGTACGCGCCGACGCTCGACGACGCGATCCGCCTGCAGAACGCCGTCGACTACGGCCTCACGGCCGGCCTGTACACGCAGGACCCCGACGAGCTCGCCCTGTGGCTCGCGCGGGTCGAGGCCGGCAACCTCTACGTCAACCGCGGCATCACGGGCGCGATCGTGCAGCGCCAGCCGTTCGGCGGATGGAAGCGATCCTCGGTGGGCACGGGCGCGAAGGCCGGCGGGCCGAACCACCTCATCGGGCTCGGCGAGTGGCGGGCCACCGCGGGCGCCGGCGGCGGGCGCAATGTGCACCTGCGCGGCCTCGACACCCGGCTGGCGGCCGTCATCGAGGCGGCACAGCCGTCGCTGACGTACGCGGAGTTCGACTGGCTGCGGCGCGCGGCGCTCTCGGACGCCGTGGCATGGGATCGCGAGTTCGGGCGCGTCAAGGACGTCTCGGGGCTGGGCGTGGAGCGCAACCTGTTCCGCTACCGGCCCGTGCCCGTCGCGGTGCGCGCGACGGCCGACGCGGCGTGGCAGGAGGTGCTGCGCGTGATCATCGCCGGCCTGCGCACGGGCGGCCGATTCACCCTGTCGACGCCCGTGGGGCTGCCGGCCGCCGTGCGGCGCGTGCTCGGCGACCTGCGGATCCCCGTGTCGGTCGAGAGCGACGACGAGTGGATCCAGCGCATGTCGGCGCCCGCCGAGGCCGAGACGGCGGTCGAGCCCGGGGCGGCGGCCGCGCCGGGAGCGGGCGACGGCGAGCCGGCCGACGCCGAGGCGGAGATCGTCGACCTCGTGGACCCCGCCGTGATCGCCCGGGCGCCGCGCGTGCGCCTCGTGGGGCCGCGAGCCGCGGTGCGCGAGCTGCACCTCGCCCTGGCGCGGGCGGTCGAGGGCGACCCCGATCTCGCGATCTACGCCGGCGAGGTCACGACGGCCGGGCGGATCGAGCTGTTGCCGTTCCTGCGCGAGCAGTCGATCTCGATCACCGCGCACCGCTTCGGCACCCCCGACGCCACCTTCCGCGACGTCATCTGAGCGGCCGTCAGCGCGATCCGCGGCGCGCCGGGCGGCGGGTGCGGAGGTTGCCGATCACGAGGGCGGTGAGCGAGACGGTCACCCCGCCGAGCAGCGTCCACGCCACGGCGGCGCGGGTGCCGGCCAGCGGATCGCGCGGCGCCTCGATCCGCACCGCCTCGTCGTCGACCACGAGATCGGTGGGGCGGTCGTGCGTCGGCGACTCCGGGCCGGGCGCCGATCCGTCGTCGAGGAACACGAGCGCCTCGTACGGGCGGGCCTCGCCCCATCCCACGGTGTCCTTGCGCTCGCCCGGGGTGGTGCGCAGCGCGGTGGCCATGATCCGGTACGCCCACTCCTGCGGGCTCTCGTCGGGGTGCTCGGCGGCGACGAGCGCGGCGATGCCCGAGACCACCGCGGTCGCCCAGCTCGACGACACCTGCTCGCCGAGCACGGTGTCGCCGCCGCCGCACCACGGCGCGAGCAGCCCCTGCCCGGGGGCCACGACGTCGACGGAGGCGCCCAGGAACGACGACGCGGCGTCCCACTCGCCCTCCGCCGTGACGCCGCTGACCCCGAGCACGCCGTCGTACGCGGCCGGATACCGCGGCTGGGCCGGGTCGTCCTCGCTCGTGCCGCGGTTGCCGGCGCTCGCGACGATCAGCGCGCCGCGGGCCTGCGCGTAGGCGATCGCGCTCTGCATCGCCGGGTCGGGCTGCGGCTGCGAGAGCGAGAGGTTGATCACGTCGGCGCCGCGATCGGCGGCGAGCCGGATGGCATCGGCGACCGCCCGCGTGGTCGGGCCCACCGCGCGATCGGAGTCGGCGTCGTTCGTCTGGAACGCGCGGATCGCGAGGATGTCGGCCTCCGGCGCGATGCCCACCACGTCGGAGCCCTCGACGGGACGCGCGGCGATGATGCCGGCCGCCGCCGTGCCGTGCCCGAGCAGGTCCTCGCGGGGATCGGACGACTGCGCCTGCTCGGCCGTGGGGCGGAACATCGTCTGCGCGCCCGCGATCGCGCCCTGCAGGTGCACGTTGTCGCCGTCCACGCCGCTGTCGATGACGGCCACGGTCGCGCCGGCGCCGCGCGTGTGCTGCCAGGCCTGCTCGAGGCCGAGGCGCTCGATGAGCGCGTTGCCCGCCCCGTCGATGAGCGGCTGGATCTGCAGGCACGGTTCGTCCGTCTGCGCCTGCGCCTGCGCCGGGGTGCCGGGCGCCGCCAGCAGCGCGCCGGCGATCGCCACGACGGCCGCGGCGGCCCGCAGGCGGCGCATCACGGGCTCTCCGGGGCCACCACTCCCGTGGCGCTCTGGCTCAGCTCGGGACCGGTGGGGAACAGGCGGGCCCAGGCGCCGGGCACCTGCACGATGTCCTCGGCGGTGTAGCCGAGCCGCTCGACGTCGGCGAGCGTGGCGATCGGGAAGTACACGCCGTTCTCGGAGATGTAGGCGTACGCGTGACCGCCACCCGACGAGACGGCGTCGATGAGGGCGCCGCCGCCGGGCTCGACGACCGGGCCGGGCGTCAGCTCGGCGGGCGCCTCGCTGACCGTGACCTCCGGGCGCGGGCCCTCCTCCTCGGCGGCCGGCGTCGGCGCGACCCGCACGCACGTGGCGTCGTCGGCGGGCTCGGCGAGGTAGGTCGGCCAGTCGTCGGGGATCATCGTCGACTCGTCGTCGATGAGGGGCCCCGCCTCGGTCACGCTCATCGTGACGGGCTCCTGCAGCGTGGGGTCGTCGCCCACCGACATCGCGACGATCTCGCGGGCGAACGCGTTCAGGCGCACGAGGCGCGCGTCGGGGGTGACGACGTAGTCTCCCGTCACCGCGCCCTCGGCGTCCTGGGTCTGCACCATCTGCCCGATCCGCAGGTCCATGCCTGGCGCGGGGCGGCCCAGGCGCTCGAAGGCGATCGGCGTGAGCGGGGTGCCCTGGCCGAGCAGGTTCAGCCAGTTGGCGTTGACCGTGCGGGGCGTGTGGGTGATCTGCAGCGCGAGCCCCATCGCCTCGACCTGCGTCGGGATCTCGTAGCGCATCGACCCCGTCACGAGATAGGCGGTGCCCTCCTGGTCGACGACGATGTCCGACACGGGGGCGGTGCCCGGCACGCCCGTGCTCGCGATCCGTGTGGAGGGCAGCGGCGGCACCGGCTTGCCCTCGTCGTCGAAGACGGTCTCGCCCGCCAGCGCGGCGCTGATGTCGTCGGACACGCACGACGTCCAGGCGGCGTCGATGAGGCGCGCCGCCTCGGGCAGGGCGTCCGGCGCGCCCTCGATGCCCACCGGCGTCGACTCGCGCGGCATGCCGGCGAGCTGATCGGGGGTGACCTCGAGGATCTCGGTGGAGCCGGTCGCCAGGCGGGCGCTGGAGAGGTTGAGGAACGGGTACAGCGTCCCGTTGATCGCGACGTAGCGGGTGCCCTCGCCCTTGACGAAGACGACCGAGGAGTTCTGCCACCCGGTCGGCAGCGTGCCCGTGAACGAGCCGATGAGGAGCGTGCCGACCGCGGTGATCACGGCCAGCGCGACGCCCACGACGACGCCGCGCAGCGGCTTGGCCGGGGCGAGCTCCCGCCCGCCGGGCGCCCCGCTCGTGAACGCCGTGAGCAGGCGCTGGCGGCTGAACCGCTGGGCCTGGATCAGTTCCTGCTTGGACGCCATCCGCTCAGAACCATCCGCCCACGAGGATCGCCAGCGGCGGGAGCAGGGCGATCACGACGAGCTCCGCGGGATCCATCACCCGCTCGATCCACAGCCGGTGCTTCGGTGCGAGCAGCCCGAGCCCGATCACCGCGGCGGCGACGATCGCCAGGGCCACGATGATCCAGGTGCTCCAGTCGGGGAACGCCGCCACGGCGACGACGATCATGAGCACCGATCCCACCATCGACGTGGCCGTGACGATGACGATGTCGGTGCGCGCGAACACCTGCCGCACGCCGAGGATGAGGCCCAGGTAGGTGAGCACCGCGAGCGCGAGGCCGAAGGCGCCCGAGGCGACGACCGGCGCGGTGGCCAGGAGCGCGATCGCGCTCACCGCGATGCGCAGGGCGACCTGGAAGCGGTGGCCGGTCGCGAACCGCTCCGCCACCTCCGCGCGCGAGATGCTCTCGGGCGCGGCGTAGATCTCGGAGTCGCCGCGCGCCGACACCACGCGCAGCGAGGTCGACGCGAGCGCGAGCCACGGGATCCCGAGCCCGGCGATGCCCGACAGGGCCAGGGCGATCGCCAGGATCGCCGCGGGCTCCGCGCCCGTCAGGGTGATCATGAGGCCGGAGAGGCCCAGCACGACGCCGATGACCAGCGGCACGAGCGAGTACTCGCGGGGCTTGGTGACGAGCAGCATCGCGATGCCGCCGACGAGGGCGGCGCCGGCGCCGGCCAGCGCCGTCGGAACGCCCCAGCTCCAGGGCAGCCCCGTCGCGGTGAAGCCGGCGACGGCGGCGTGCGCCGCGGCCACCTGCACGAGCGCGACGGGCGCCTGCGGCGGCGTGCCGATGCGGGCCAGCACGGCGGCGCAGATGAGCAGAAGCAGCCCGGACAGCCCCGTCCCGACCGGCACGATGATGCTGTGCGCGACGGTCTCGGACACGAGCACCGGCAGCAGCGCCAGGGTCAGCAGCACCGAGGCGACGACCGTCGTGGTCGTCACCGTGTCGCCCGGCGTCCACGGCTTCGCGCGCTCCTCCACCGCGTCGGCGACCGCCTCGACGATGTCGTCGTAGGTCTTGGCGGGCGGGGCGTCGGCGCCGATCTCGAGCGCGACGACGTCGCCGTCGAGCATGCCCTGCGCCACCAGCGACCGATCGGGATCGAGCCGATCGCCGTCGGGACGCACGAACCAGTAGCCGGCGTGGGCCTCGACGGCGTCGAGCACGCCCAGCCGTCGGGCCACCGACGGCACGATCTCCGCAACGGGGACGCTGCCGGGCAGAGCGACATCGACGCGACGGTCGCCGGACTGCACCGTGAGCTTCAGCAGTTGCGCCGTCGCGGTCGCGGTGCCCCCCGTGCGTTCGTTCATGCGCTCCCCCGTGTGCCGACGCCGCACTCAGTATAAAGACGACCCCGATGGGGACTGGTACCCATTGGATCCGCCTCGGGCTGTTCGTATGGTGAACACGTCGCCGGAAATCGGTGATGGATCCCGCGGGGGGTCCAAGGGATTCAGAACCGGGTGGCAATCGTCGCCCACGACACTTGGAGGTGCACATGGCTACTGAGGTTTCCGCCGCAGACGGTGCCATCGATCGCGGGGCGAAGATCGTCGCCGAAGCGAAGAACACGCTCAACTCGGACATCTCGGCCCTCGAGGGCAAGCTCGCGGGCATCGGCGCTTCGTGGCAGGGCCAGTCGGCCACCGCGTTCACCAACCTGATGACCGCGTGGCGCGCACAGGCGAAGAAGATCACGGACAACCTCGACGTCTTCGAGCAGAACCTGAAGGCTTCGCAGACCAGCTACACCAGCGACGACGACGCGGCCAAGGCCGCACTGCAGGCCCTCCAGGGCCGCATGGGCGCCTGAAAGGCATAGGGAGAAGACATGTTCAAGGTCAATTTCGAGCAGGTCGGAACCGCCGGCCTCGACATCACCAACGGTGCCAACATCATCGAGCAGCACCTCGCCGACATGGACAAGGCGCTCGCTCCGCTGCGCTCTGACTGGTCGGGTGCCGCCTCGGAGGCGTACCAGATCAGCCAGCGCAACTGGAACCAGGCGATCGCCGACATGAAGGTGCTCCTCGCGCAGATCGGCACGCAGGTCGGCCGCGACAACGAGCAGTTCGGCAACACCGAGCACGCGAACGAGAAGCGCTTCGTCTGACCGACGCTGATCGGGCGGCATTCGCGGGTTCGCGGGTGCCGCCCGATGCGTTCGGCCTGACGATGAGAGAGGGAACCGACGGTGGGGGATCTGGACGACCTCTATGACCTGCGCGACGAGATGGATCGCATGGCGCAGAGGTACGAGCAGGCGGAGCGGAGCCTGGAGCCGGTCTCCGGTTTCGACGAGGACGGCGTCGTGACCGTCACGCTCGAAGGCGACGGCTCGTTCCGTGACGTCCGCGTCACCGACGACTGGCTCACGTACTACGAGCCGGAGGAGATCGCCGGCGTCGTGATGACCGCCTACACGATGGCCGCGTCGCTTCGGCTCGGCAACTGGATCAGCGCCGCCGAGGAGGCGCCCCGGCCGATGACCCGGCCGGCGGACACGGCGAACACACCGTCGGGCCGCCTGAACGAGGTGCTGAGCCTCGAGCACGTCGACATCAGTGACGCCGGCCTGAACGCGATGCTCGCGGACCTCGAGCACCTCGAGGTGCTCATCGACCGCGCCACGACCGAGGTGCAGTCGGTCGCGAGCCAGCGCGCGTCCGCTCAGGACCGTCACGGCCGCATCGAGGCGACCTGCGACTCGTCGGGCAACCTGGTGTCGCTCGACATCGACCCCGAGTTCGCCGAGCGCAGCACCGGCACGACGCTCGGACAGTCGCTCACCACCGCCATCCGCGGAGCGATCGACGCCGCGGCGAATCCGTCACGCGACGCGCTGACCGAGCTGACGGAGTTCGTCGCGCGCATGCAGGACCCGCAGCGCACCGCGGAGCTGTTCGAACCGAGAAAGGACTGAGCGATGGGCAACGAATTCGAGGTCAATCTCGACCTCCTCGACGACGACGCGAGCGCGTGGACGGGCGTCGGCGACGACCTCGCGGCCATGGCGGCGACGGTCGCGGGCCTGACGCTCGACATGAACGCCTTCACCTTCCTCGGCCGCGCCGCGGCGGAGGCGCATGAGACGGTTCGAGCGCACACCGAAGCGCTGCTCACCGCCGGCGCCGAGGAGGCTCGAGCCGCGGGCAGCACGCTCATGGACATCTACAACGCCTACAAGGACGACGACGAGGCCGCCCGGCGGCGCTACGCGACGGAGTGGACGTTCTCCGGCTGAGCCGGCGTCCACGAGACAGGGAGATGTGATGCATCCCATCATTCAGAAGATCCAAGATCTCATCACGCGAATCCAGAACGCGATCCAGCGGCTGGCCGACATCATCAACGCGGTGCTCGGTCAGGTGCCCGACTTCCTGCAGTGGGTCGTCGACAAGGTGACGTCCGCGTGGGACGAGCTGATGAAGAAGATCGGCGAGCTGTGGGACAAGCTCGGTGAGTTCTTCTCCTTCGTCGGCGATCCCGGCGCCATCCAGGCCGCCGCCGACTCGTGGCACGACCTGGGCGTGGCCGCGTCGACGGCGGCGACCACGGTCACGGGCGGGCAGCTGTACGCCGAGGACCCCGGCATCTGGTCCGGTTCGACCGCGATGGCCTATCGCGGCCGCGTGGGGGATCAGCAGGCGACGATCGCGGCGATCAACGACAAGATCGCGACGACGATGTCGTCGTCGCTCGTCACGCTCAAGGGCGCCGTCATCACGCTGTACTGGATGCTGGCGGGCGCGCTCGCGGCCCTCGCCACCGGCATCATCAGCGGCCTGGGGTCCAGCGCGACGATCCTCGGGCTGCCGCCGGGAGTGGCGATCATCATCGGTGCCGTCGTCGTGGCGATCGTGGCGATCGGCAAGGGGTACTTCGATTTCCAGGGTGCCGTGAACACCGGCCAGACGACGATGCTTGCCACGATCACCGACACGAAGGTCGTGTCGTGGCCCCAGTTCGTTGCCTGACCCGATGAGCCGAGCAGCCATCTCTCGGCGGGCCGCCGCCATCGCGGCCGGCCTGCTCGGGGCGGCTCTCGCCGGGGTGCGACTTGCCCTCACGGCGCTGGGCGACGTGATCACCGGTTCCTATGCGCTGCCGGCGAGCTCCATCGGCGCCGGTGTGCTCCTCGCGGTGTCGCTGATGCTCGTGCTCATTGCCGCCGCCGGTGCGCGGCCGTCCAGCAGCGGGGCCGTGATGCTCCTGACGATCATCGGGGTCGTCATCGGCCTGATCGATCTCCTCGTGCTCGTCGTCGAGGGACTGGTCGTCCCCGCCGCGCAGTCGCAGCTGGGCGTGTGGTTCATGCCGGCGCTGCAGCTGGTGATCCTGCTGCTGACGAGCTTCCAGCTGCGCCGCGCCATCAGCGATCGCCGCAACGAGGCGCGCTGACATGGCCGCCGCAACGAGGCGCGCGATCGCGGACGCGAGAGACGGCACGCGATGAGTTCGAACTCGACAGGTCGCGCCGGCGCGCTGCGCATCGTCTCGATCGTGGTGGCGGTGGCTGCCGCGGTCATGACCGCGTTCCAGCTCGTGATGATCGGGTCGCTTGCCGGCATCGCGCGCGACGAGGCGGCCGGCCCGCTCGTCGTCGCGACCACGCAGGTGCATGCCGTCGTGATGCTGATCGCGGCGGTCGCGGTGATCGTTGTCGCGGCTCTCGGAGCCCGCGGCACCATGTCGGGTTTCGCCGTGGTGCTGACGTCGGCGGTCGCGCTGGTGATGTTGGGGCACCTCGGGGTGCTGATCTCCGGCACCGTGCAGGGGGTCTCGATCGTGCCCGCCGTCTGGATGAGCGCGCTCGGGGTGGATGCTCTCATGGTCGTCGCTCTCATCTGCCTCGCGCGCGCCATGAGGGCGGGGCGGATCGCGCGCTGAACCCCGCGCGCGGTCACTCGGCCGCGATGGCGGCGATGGGCCACTTGATGCCCGACTCGGCGGTGATGCCCTCGGTGGGCGCGCCGAGCTCGGCGTAGGCCGGCGCGAGCGAGAAGTACTCGCCTGTGCTCCCGTCCATGCCGCGCATGAGGACGTACGTGACGTTCTCGGGCAGGACCGAGGCGTTCTCGCTGACGAGCGTGAGCAGTCCCAGCATGTCGTTGCTGTTGAACTGATCGGCCGTCGCGGGCGTGGCGATCACCGAGACGAAGCAAATCTCGTCGGCGTAGACATAGCCGAACTGCACGTCCATCGGGTTCTCCGTGTATGCGTTCGTGGAGAGACCGCTGATCAGCGAGATCAGGGCCTCCTGCTGCGCCGCGCCGGTCGTGCACTGCTCCTCGGCCGATGCGTCCGTCGACGGCGCGCTGGGCGCCGGCGTGCCGGGGGCGGGCGTGCCCGGCTCGGGCGTGCCGGGCTCGGGCGTCGTGACCGGCGCCGCGCTCGGGCGCTCGCCGGTGGCCTCGCCCGGGCGCTCGCCGCCGAATGCGCCCAGCGCCGCGGCGATCCCGAGGCCGGCCGCGGCGACCAGCACGAGCGCGCCGGCGATGATCGCGATCGTGGCCCCGGCGCCCAGGCGCCGACGACGCGGGGCGGGGGCTGCCGAGGCCTGCGTCGTCCACGTGCCGTGCTGCGCCGATGGCATCGGCTCACCCGCCGCCGCGCCCTGCGGCGCCCAGGCCGTTGCGTCCGTGGCGCCGGTGGCCGCGGGGGGCACCTGCGGGTGATAGTGATCGGTCCAGCGCATGCCGTCCCAGTAGCGCAAGACGCCGGCGCGCTCGCTCGGGTACCAGCCGGCCGGGGGAGGGGTCTGTCCCGTGCTCATGGAGGTCTCTCTCTCGATCGAGGTCTTCGTTGGTCGGTCGGTCAACCGTGCGGCTGCCCGATGCCGTCGGGGTTGCTCGGTGGCACGGGGACGCCGGGCGGCAACGGCGCGCCGGCCGGCAGCAGCAGCGGTTCCGTCGCGCCGGGCAGCCTCGGGCGCGGCGGCGTGTTCGCGGGCATCGGCGCGTTCTCTGGCAGGGCGGGCCCGGCGGCCGCCGCGTCGCGCAGGGCCCGAGCCTCGAGCGCGGAGTCGTAGGCGGCCGCGGCGAGCGTGATCAGCACCGTCTGCACGACCATCGACGGCACGGCGCTCAGCAGGGGCGCCCACACGCGCCAGAAGGCCTCGTCGTGCGGCCCGACGAGGCCGATCGCGAACCGCGAGAGGTACGGCTCCAGGGGCGCCGTCAGGGTGTTGAGGAACGCGTACGCGGCGATCAGCACCGGGCCCGCGCGCCAGGCGAGGACGACGGCGTTCCAGATCGGGGTGAAGCGCCCGGCCACCTGGTTCCACACCTCGCTCAGCCAGCGCTTGATCGTGCCGTCGAGCCGCTTCCACCGGTCGACGTAGCGGCCCGAGAGCTCGGGCGCCTGCGCCTTGACCGCCTGCCCGTAGATCGTTCCGGCGATCGCCAACCACGCGGCGGGCTCCAGCAGCACCAGACCGATCTGCTCGATGAGCCACAGCAGCGATTCCCATGCCCACGCGACCGGCGCGAGGAACTCCGCGATCCAGCCGGTGACGTCGCGCAGCCAGACCATGCCGAGGCGCCCATCGACCCACGCGGTGAGCAGCTCGACGAGGTCGGCGACGGTCAGCGCGGTGATCAGCACCCACAGCGCCTCGAGGTAGATCTTCGCGATGGTGCCCCACGCGCCGAAACGCTGGCCCCAGCGTCCCAGCGCCCACCGCAGCGAGAACGCGACGACGAGGATGCCGATCGCGACGGGTCCGAGGGGCAGATCGCCGGCGATGAAGCCCCAATCGCGCGGAGCGAACTCCTCGGTGCTGCCGCTGTTCATGTGCTCGGCGAACGCCTCGAAGTCCACGCGCTCGCGCTCCAGCAGGGCGATGTTCGCGTAGTCGGCGACATCGCCGGCCAGGTATCCCCACGTGAGGTAGAACGCCATGAACGGGACGATGCCGCCCAGCAGTGCCCGTCCGAGCGCCGCCCGGCGCTCGCGCCGATCGGTCGGCAGCGGCGCGAGCCGTCCCAGGTACTCCAGCTCGCCGCGCACCACGAGCAGCATGCCAACCAGCGCCGTGAGGCGGGCGAGGATGGGCAGCGGCAGCAGCAGCATGCCGGCGACGGCGTCATAGGCGCCGATGCGGCCCACCACCTGCAGCAGTCCGAACTGGGCCGCCGCGCCGACGGCGTAGATCAGCGCCATGAGCCAGCCGCGACGCAACAGGATCAGCCCCGCCGTGCGGAGCATGTCGAGCGCGGGGGCGATCATGAGGCCGGCTCCGTGATCGTGTCGTGCACCGCGGCGTGGGCGGCGACGTCCAGCTCGCTCGGCCACAGCGGCACGATGATCGCCTCCTCCATCGACGGGACGCCGGTGTGGGCGAGCACGACGCGGGCGTCGTGCAGGTCGAGCACGTCGGCGGGCACCTCGAACGCGAGCGTGCCCGTCGTGACCGTATCGAAGGGATAGGAGTTCCCGAACGAGCCCAGGCTCTGCTGCGGCCGCTCGCTCGCCCGGTAGCTCTCGCCCCCGGCCTCGATGTCCCTCATGCCGAACGGGGCGATGTCGTACAGCCCCTCGTCGAGGCCCGGGTCGGGGTCCGGCTCGCGGTACCGGCCCTCGACCTCGAGGTCGACGAGGATCCAGACGCTGTCGTTGCCTGCGCTCCCTGCGACGTCGCTTCGCCAGCCCGTCGAGTCTGACACGGCCTCGGCCGCCCGCACCTCGAGCACGGTCACCCGCGACTTCGCGGTCGCGGCGGTCTCGCCGATCGAAGCGCTGCGGTAGAAGGTCTCCCAGTACACCTCGGGACCGGGTGCGACCTGCAGCACGATCCATCCCGCCGCGATCAGCGCGGCGGCCGCGAGCCAGGCCGTCGCCGCGCGGGCGCGGCCCGTCATGCGTCCACGTCCTCGAGCACGAGGCGCACGGTGGCGTCCTCTCCCGTCTCGTTCCAGAACGTCGCGTGGCCCAGGAACGAGGTCTCCTCGCGCCGCTCGCCCCGCAGCGTGAGCTCGATCGTGTCGCCCGCGGTGTACGCGTCGGCGGGGACCTCCCAGCCGAACACGAGCGGCACCGTCACGTGCGGCGGCATCGTCGGCGAGACGAGGTGATCGTCGGCGCGGACGATGGTGGTGTCCGCTCCGCCGAAGTACTCGTCGACGGGCAGCGCGTCGCCCGAAAGGGACGCGATGAAGTCGCTCGTGGTCATCGAGGTCGGCCCATCGCACACCACCTCGGCGAGGAGGACGATCGATCGCTGCCCCTCCTCGGGGTACACGCCCGAGTCCTCCCAGAAGTCCGCCAGGTAGGCGCCGCGGAAGGTGATCGTGTAGCGGCCGGTGCTGTGCGCCTCATCCGTCGCGATCACGACCGGCTCGGGGGCCGCCTCGGGCGGAGCGTCGTTCAGTCCCCCGAAGGCGGCGGTGGCGGCGAGGAACAGGCCGGTGAGGATCGCGGTGAGGTATCTCGTGGGCAGCTTGCTCGCGGCCGCGCGTGCGAGAACGCGTGCCGAACGGCGCGCGGGCGCGGACGGGTCGCCGCCCTGTGCGGGCGCCGCGCTTGCCGCGCGCCCGGTCGGTGCCCCCTCCGCCATGATCGGATCATATGGGCTGGCGTGGGATCCCACCCGCCGCCGGTAGCCACGTGGGCAGTTCTGCCCACGGGCGGAGGAATCGCCGCTCGGGTAGCGTCGGGGGTATGAAGCGGGGACTTCGGAGGACGGCTGCGGTCGTTGCGGGTGCGCTGCTGGTGGGGTCGGCGCTGCCGGCCGCGGCGGCGACGGACTACGCGGCGGGCAACTGGTGGTTCGAGGATACGGGCGTGCGCGAGGCGCAGGCCACGGCGACCGGCGAGGGCGTCACGATCGCCGTCATCGACAGCTCGGTGAACACCGAGGCTCACACGCTGGTGGGCGCGAACATCCGTC
The DNA here is from genome assembly GCF_004564075.1 of Microbacterium sediminis. NCBI lineage: Bacteria > Bacillati > Actinomycetota > Actinomycetes > Micrococcales > Microbacteriaceae > Microbacterium > Microbacterium sediminis. The sequence continues at coordinate 2,583,807 of NZ_CP038256.1, read as the reverse complement.
CGGGCGGCGTCGACTCCTGCCCCGACGGCACCCCGGTCCCGGTGATCTCTGACGACCCGGGCAGCCGGCACGGCACGGGAGTCTCCGCGGTGATCGTCGGGAATGGTCAGCCGGTGGGCGGGAACCCTGGGATCCAGGGCGTTGCCCCGGGGGCGGAGGTGCTCGTGTATTCCCTGGGCACGGATGAGGTCGACAGCGGGGAATCTTGGTTGACCACTCCGTGCCCCGATGACCCGTCGGGATATCTGGCGACCGTCGTGCAGGACGCGGTGGCGAACGGCGCCGACATGCTGGTGTTCACGTCCCTCCAGATCTTCGACACGGTGTCTGCAACGGCTCTGCTGCAGGCCATCAAGGCCGGAGTGATCGTCGTCGCCGGCAACCCGAATGACTCTGCCATGGCAGACCCGGTGAGTCCGAACGCCCCCGGGGTCGAGCAGTTCAACGGTGTGGTGTCGGTGGAGAACTTCGGTCCCGAGGGTGAGCGTGATGACCCGGTGGTCGGTCCATGGTTGTCGATCGTCGCCCCGGGCGACAAGTTCCTCTCATACGAGCCGGGCGAGGATCTGTCCTGGTCGGAGCCGGTCATCCTGGGGGCGTCCAACTCGCTTGCGACGCCGTTTGTGGCGGGGGTGTTGGCGTTGGTGATGGAGGCGTATCCGGAGGCGACGCCGAATCAGGTGCTGCAGTCTCTGGTGCACACGGCCTCGCATGCGCAGCCCGATCCGGTGCACACGGATGAGGAGGGGTGGGGACGCATCGACGTCCCGCGCCTGATGGCGACCGATCCGTCTCAGTTCCCGGACGAGAATCCGCTGATTCGCGAGGACGGCATCCCGACGCCGGCGATGTACGACGAAGGCGTGTTCTCCGACGAGTTCGGTCCCTACCCGCTGGAGCCGGTGACGCCGGACGACGGTGCCTCGGACGACCCGGAGGGAGCGCCGACCCCTGCGCCGATGGGGGACGGGGTGCCGATCCTCCTGGTCGTGCTGCTCGTGCTCGCGGCGATCGTCGTGATCGGCGTGGTGGTGCTGATCATCGTGCTCGCCACCCGCCGCCGGTAGCCACGTGGGGAGTTCTCTCCATGTCGCGGATCGCGCGGCGCACATAACATGGGCCGCGTCGACTGATCTACAGGGGGAGATATGGCAGGGGAGTTCAGCTCCGATCGCGCCGAGGTGATCTCGGGCCAGGTGAAGCGTCTCGAGGAACTGGTCGGCGTCCTCGAGACCGCGCATGAGCGTCTCAGCGGCGCCGACGAGGGCCAGATCGGTGCGGTCTGGACGAGCGACCCCGCAGCGGCGGAGTTCCGTCAGGCATTCAGCAACAACATCGCCAGCGGAAAGAGCATCCTCACGGCCGCGAAGGTCGAGGCGGACTACATGGCCCGGCAGCTGCTCGCCGCGGTCGACGACATCGACGAGACGGACGCGGCTCAGGCGCAGCAGCTGCGCAACGCGCTGAACGCGGCGATCAAGAACCTGGGGGTCTGAGATGGACGTGTGCACGGCGCAGACGTGGGAGGAGCGGCTGCAGGCGGTCGCGGCGACCTACGACAATCACGACGCGCGCGAGGCGCTCGATGGCAGGGTCTACGACACCAAGGCCACGCTCAGCGACGTCGTCGACGCGATCCAGAAGGTGCGCGGCAACGGCGGGCTCACGGGCGACATCGCGACGGCAGCGGACGAGCGGCTGGGCGCGCTCGTGACCCATCTCAACAACCTCGAGACGCGTATCGGCCAGATGGCGCCGGGCTGGTCCTCCGCGACGGGCGCGCTCGCCGACGCCAAGCGGGCGCTCGAGAGCCTGCCGGGCGCCGATCTCGACCCGACTCAGGAGTGGTGGGTCGAACGAGGAATCGAGGCAGGGGGCCTCGTGGTCGGCGGTCCGGTCGGCTTCCTCGCCGCCGACAAGATCGCCGACTGGTTCCTCGGAAACAACCGCCAGCGGCGCGAGGATGCCGCACGCGCGGCGCTCCAGGCGTTCAGCCAGTCGATGAACAACGCGGCGCGGCAGCTTCCGCAAGCGGCTATCGACGACTTCCCGAATCCGAACGATGTCCCGGACTCGACGCCGGCCCCGGAACTCGATTGGAGCACGCCGGGCGGCGGCGGCCTGCCGGGCGGCGGCAGTGGCGGCGTTCCCACGCTGCCGAACGGCCCGCAGCAGCCGACGCCGACGATCCCGACGCCGGATCTGCCGACGCCCGACAACGAGACTCCGCAGCTGCCGGTGCCGGATCTGCCCAGCCCCGACGACGACTCGCCCACGTACACCCCGCCCACCTACACGCCGCCGCCGAGCGGCAACGGCGACTACCCGGTGTACGAGCCGCCGGTGTACGACTACCCGCCGATCGGTGACAACGACATCTCGGTGGACGGCGACATCACGCCCGGAACCTACACGCCGGGCGGCATCGGGGGCGGCACCATCGGTGGCGGCTCGGGCTACACGCCCGGCGGCTCGGGTGCCCCGAACATCGGTGCGGCCCTGGGCGGCGGTGCGATCGGCGCCGGCGTCGCGAGCCGGCTCGGCGGGGGACGCCTCGGCGGCGGCCTGGGCGGCATCTTCGCGCCCGGCGGCAATGCGCCTGGCGCCGCCGGAAAGGGTGCGGCGGGCAAGGGCGGAGCCGGGCTCCGTGGCGGCGCCGGGGCGCGCGGCCTCGGCGGCGCGGTCGGTGTGCCGGCGGCCAACGGCGCGGCGGGTGCGGGAAGCCGCTCCGGCGCGAACGGCCGCGGTGCGGGCCTGCGCGGTGCCGCGGGAGCGCGAGGCGGCCTCGGTGGCATGGTCGCGCCCGGTGCGGCCGGTGCCCAGAACGGCAAGGGCGCGACGGGCCGAGGCGCCGGCACGGCGGCACGCGGTGCCGGGGCGGCGGCACGGGGTGTCGGCGGTCGCGCCGGCGTGGCCGGCACCGGCGCGGGCGGCGTGGTCGCCGGTGGCGGTACGGGTGCCGCGGGCTCGGGCAAGGGCGCGGCCGGCCGGGGCGCCGGCGCGGCGGGCCGCGGCGTCGGCGCGCGCGGCATGGGCGGCGTCGTCGGCGGCGCACCGGGAGCCGGGGGGCGCGACGACAAGAAGCGCCAGCGCAAGGGACTCGACCTGATCGCCATGCAGCTCGAGGACGAGGAGATCACCGTCGACCTCGGCAAGCTGGGCCGGGCCGGCGGTCGCGGAGACAACGACATCGCCGACGAGCTCGGCTGGTGACGCGAGACCGATGCCCCGGGGATCTGACGATCCTCGGGGCATCGGCGTGTGGAGGGAACATGCGAATGGGCCGCAGACGCGGGGTCGCCGCGGCGATCATCGGGCTCCTCGCCGCGACGGTGGCGGGATGCTCGGCCGGGCCGCAGACGTTCGACGACGACGTCCCGCACGATGCCGACAGCGGTGGGCAGACGTTCGCGGAGATGCAGGAGTCCCTGCAGCGGATCCCGGGCCTCGAGATCACGGCTGAGGGTGGCGGCAGGCCCAACGTCAAGGGCAACACCGGCTACGTCATCACGGTTGAGCTCGAGGCGGGCCACACGCTCGTCGACGGTCCCGCCCTGGTGACGTTCCTCGTGGAGTCCGCGTGGTCGGTGCGAGAAGGATGGCAGCCCAACGCCCTCGTGACGATCTACCTGACGACGGCCGACCCGTCGTCACAGGTCGACATCGCCGCCGCGGCCGCGGAGGCCGGATGGATGGAGCCCGGGGCCTCGTCGATCGCGACTCCCGACAAGCTCGGCACCGCGAACATCGATGTGAGCACGACGACGGGCGCGTCCCACCGCGAGCGGTTGGGCGATTGGCCGGGCGACGTGCCGGCCGTGCCACAGGGCATCACGGCCGGGAAGTGACGGCCCCGCCGATCAGCCCTCGTAGGGGATGACCTGCACGCTGCGGGTCCCGAGCAGCAGGGTCGCGCCGGGCTGCAGGGCGACGCGGGAGTGCGGCGTGAGATCGACGCTGCGGCCGTCGGGGATCTGCACGATGGTGCCGTTGCCGGATCCGAGGTCCTCGTACCAGAGCTGACCGTTGGTCACGCCGAAGCGGGCGTGTGTGCGCGACATCGAGCGCTCCGGGTCGGGAACCGCCACGAGCAGGGCGCCGGCCTGGCCCTCGGGCGCGGACGGGCGGCGGCCGAGGTAGCCGCCGCGGTCGACGGGCACGACGGTGCCGTCGTCGAGGCGGAACGCGAACGCGGGTCGCGCGGGCGCCGGCGCCGGAGCGGGCGTCGGCGGCACCGGCGGCCGCTCGGGGTTCTCGATGCGCGTCACGGCGTCGCGGGGCAGCAGGGGCGACTCGGGTGCGGGGCCGTCGGCGCGCACCGGCACGGGCTGCGGCATCGACGGCGTGAAGCCCGGGACGCCCGTCGGGTAGGCGGGCGGCAGGTGCGGCAGCGTGGCCCCGCGCACGCTGCGGCGCACATCGACCACCTGGAGGCCGCCGACCTTGTCGTGCCAGGCCTGGCCGCGCCGGCGGGGATCGGCGAGGGCGGTGAGGATGAGGAGCGGGGCACCGACGACGGCGAGCAGGTGCGCGGCGCCGAAGATCAGGGCGCGCGGGATGACCGCCGCGGCGCCGGCCGAGACCGGCGTTCCCACGCGGACCGTGCGCAGCCCGAGCGCCAGCTGACCGGGGGTGCAGCCGGTGTGGCCCTCCCACACGACGAAACCGATGAGGAGCTCCAGGGCGACGATCGCCGCGACCAGGGGCGACGACGTCAGCAGCCAGGCCACCGCCGCGGCCGCCGCGACGGCGACGAGGTCGATCAGCCAGGCCAGCAGGCGCGAGCCCACGCCGGCGGGGGCGAGCTCCTGCCGCGGCTGCCGCGCACGCGCGGGCGGGCGCAGCGGGAAGCGCCTCGGGGCGACGGTGTGGGGGTCGATCGTCATGCGATCCTCCTGCCGATCTCGTCGATGATCCCGGATGCGTAGAGCAGGACCGCCGGGGTGAGCGCCACCAGGGCGCCCTCGAGCAGGTCGCCGGCGCGCGACCAGCCCAGCGATCGCCAGCCCTTCTGCACCGCCCGGATGAGCAGCGTGGCGATCGCGCCGCACACGAACAGCCCGAGCGCCAGCGCGGCGGGCAGGAACGACCACATCGGCGCGACCGTGACCACGACGGCGGCCGCCGCGGCGATCGCGGCGAGGCCGGAGGCCACCTTCGTCACGCCCTGGTGCGCGGTGCGCGACCACAGCGCCAGGAACGCCGCGACGCCCGCCGTGCCGCCGATCGCGCACCACTCCGACACGGTTCCGGCCGGCACGGCGGCGAGCAGACCCCACGCCGAGGCGGCCGTCGTGATCGCGAGCAGGACCGCCGCGGAGTCGCGCTTGCGCCCGGCCTCGACGATCGTAGTGGACACCTCGCGGCGGTCGACGCGGCGGGGCGGCCGCGGCAGGCCCCCGCGCACGCCGGGGGCGTCGCGCACGAGGAAGGGCATGTCGAGCAGGTCCTCCTCCTCGATCGGCACCGACGCGGGCGTGAGCGCCCGGAAGGCCAGCGGGGAGGCGGCCAGCAGCAGGGAGGCCGGCGCGTGGGCCGGCATGCCCGCGAGGAAGCAGGTGGTGAGCACCACGGCGATCGCGGCCCAGATGAACGCCCCGCCGCCGGTGATCGTCGCCACCGGCTGCGCGCGCAGCCGCGCGTACCCGTGGCGCAGGCAGGCGACGGTCGCGGCGCCGATCGCGCCGACCGACAGGATGGCCTGCGGCGAGCGGCTGCCCGACAACGCGACGGCGCCGGCAGCGAACGCGACCGCCGGCGCGAGCATGGCGAGCACCTCCGACGACGCGGCCGCCGGGTGGAACACGAGCGCGGCCGCGCCGAGCGCGAGCAGGCCGACGGCCAGGGCGATCCACGAGGAGTGCGGCTGCAGCAGGGCCGAGACGGTCAGGGCGGTCGCGATGGCGGCGACCAGGGCGATCCGCACGGCCGCGGGCACGTCGGTGCGGGCGCGGCGGCGGCGCTGCGCCTCGTCGGCGGCACGAGAGGCGGACACGGCCGCCGCGGTGTCGAACACCCACAGCAGCGAGCCGTCGGGTGCCTGATCGCCCACCGCCGTGTCGAGCGGCAGCGGGTCGCCCGCCGGACCGATCACGCCCACGCGCGAGGAGTCGAGTCCCGAAGCGTGCAGCAGCTCGCGGACCGTGACGTCGGCGGGCACGGCGAGATCACGCCTTCTGCCCGCCCCAGCGAGCACGAGATTCACGCTCGCTCTCGCCACGCTTCCGATCCGATCCTCGTTGGCGCGTGCCGACGCGCCCCGCCCCTCGCAATACTATGGCAGGGTCGTCCACGGGCAGGAGGGAACCCTAGTGAGCATGACGGCGCCGACGAAGCGTCCGCCGCAGGCACCTCCCGGCGGTCAGCTGGTGCTGCAGCCGCCGCCCGAGCTCCCCAAGCCCGAGGGCATGTCGAACACGCTCATGATGGCGTTGCCGATGGTCGGCAGCATGGGCGCGATCGCGCTGATGTCGTTCAACCAGGGCGGCGACCCGACGCGCACGTACCTCATGGGCGGCATGTTCCTGTTCATGGCGCTGGCGATGGTCGGCGGCAACATCTGGCGCCAGAAGGCGACGCACTCCGAGAACGTGCTCAACGTGCGCCGCGAGTACCTCGCCTACCTGGCCGAGACGCGCGAGACCGTCCGCGAGACGGCCCGCCGTCAGCGCGAGTTCTCCGAGTACGTGCTGCCCGATCCCGCGGCCCTGCCCTTCATCGTCGAGGAGGGCTCCCGCGTCTGGGAGCGCCATGCCGACCAGATCGATCGCTACGTCGTGCGGATCGGCCGCTCCGCGCAGCCGCTCTCGCTCGACCTCGAGGAGGCGCCCGTCCCGGCGCTCGCGCAGCTCGATCCCGTCAGCGCATCGGCGGCCCACCGGTTCGTGCTGACGCACGAGGTGCAGCCCGATCTGCCGCACGCGGTCGACATGCTCTCGACCTGCCGCATGGAGATCGCCGGGCCCGAGGCCCGCGCCCGCGGCCTGGCCCGCGCCATGATCGCGCACCTGGCCACGTTCGTGCACCCCGAGCAGCTGCAGATCGCGGTGCTCGCCGACCCCGACGCGCTCCCGTACTGGGAGTGGATGAAGTGGCTGCCGCACGCCCACTCGTCGCGCGAGCGCGACGCCGTGGGACAGGCCCGGCTCGTCGGCGAGACGTGGGCCGACATCGAGGGCCTCGTCGACGCGGGGATCGCCGAGCGCCCGCGCTTCTCGCCCGGCACGGCCACCACCGAGCGCCACCTGCTGCTCGTGATCGACGGCGGGCACGTCCCCGCGGACCACCCGCTCATGTCGGAGGACGGCCTGCAGGGCGTGACCGTGCTGGACCTGCCCCAGGAGTGGGACGAGCTGTCCGACCCCTACACGCTGCGGTTCCTGCTGTCGGACGTGCGGGGGCAGGAGATCATGCACATCGCGCGCCGTGGCGCGTCGCCGCACCTGGCGATCCCCGACCGGATCAGCGTGAGCGTGGCCGAGGCCACCGCCCGCCGCCTCACCCCGCTGCTCGAGGTGCAGGAGGAGGAGGGCACCGGCCCCAAGAAGGCCGTCTCGGCCGAGCTGACCGACCTGCTCGGCCTGCCCGACGTGCGCGACTTCGACCCGGAGATCGCGTGGCGGCCCCGCAACGCGCGCGACCGCCTGCGGGTGCCGATCGGCCTGACCGCGTCGGGCCAGCCGATGATCCTCGACATCAAGGAATCGGCGCAGCAGGGTATGGGCCCACACGGCATGCTCATCGGCGCCACCGGTTCGGGCAAGTCCGAGGTGCTGCGCACGCTCGTGCTGGCCCTCGCCATGACGCACTCGTCCGAGGCCCTCAACTTCGTGCTCGTCGACTTCAAGGGCGGCGCGACGTTCGCCGGCATGGCCGACATGCCGCACGTGGCGGCCGTGATCACCAACCTCGGCGACGACCTGACGCTCGTCGACCGCATGCAGGACGCGATCACCGGCGAGATGGTGCGGCGGCAGGAGCTGCTGCGCGACGCCGGCAACTTCGCCAACGTGGCCGACTACGAGAAGGCGCGCAAGGGCGGCCGCACCGATCTCGCGCCCCTTCCCGCGCTGTTCATCGTCGCCGACGAGTTCTCGGAGCTGCTCGCGGCCAAGCCCGACTTCACCGAGCTCTTCGTCGCGATCGGACGCCTCGGCCGCTCGCTGCAGATGCACCTGCTGCTGTCGACGCAGCGCCTCGAGGAGGGCAAGCTGCGCGGCCTCGACTCGCACCTGTCGTACCGGATCGGCCTGAAGACGTTCTCGGCGGCCGACTCGCGCGCCGTCATCGGCGTGCCCGACGCGTTCGAGCTGCCGGGCGGCGGCGGTCACGGCATCCTCAAGTCCGACGCGACCACGCTTACCCAGTTCCGCGCGGCCTACGTCTCGGCCCCGCCGAAGGCCCGCCGTCGCGCGACGCGCGGCGCCGACGAGACCATCCGCGACATCTCGGTGCGCCAGTTCACCGCCGCCCCCGTGATCGCCCCCACGCAGGCGGCCGACGATCCCGAGCCCGACGTCGATCCGAGCGAGCCGGCCGAGACCCGCGTCACGTTCGACATCGCGGTGCAGCGCATGAAGGGGCAGGGCCCGCCCGCGCACCAGGTGTGGCTGCCGCCGCTGGAGACGCCGCCGACGTTCGACCAGCTCTTCGGCGACCTGCGCGAGGACCCGAACCTCGGGCTGATCTCGCCGTCGTGGCGGGCGCGCGGGCCGCTGCGCTTCCCGCTGGCGCTCGTGGATCGCCCGCTCGAGCAGCGCCGCGAGGTGCTCGAGATGGATCTGTCCGGCGCCGGCGGTCACGTGGGCATCGTCGGCGGTGGCCGCAGCGGCAAGTCCACCTTGGCCCGATCGATCGTGACCGGCCTGGCCCTCACCCACACGCCGGCCGAGGTGCAGTTCTACATCATGGACTTCGGCGGCGGCACGTTCACGCCCCTGTCGCGCCTCGCGCACGTTGCGGGCGTGGCCGGCCGCAACGAGCCGGACGTGCTGCGGCGGATGTACTCCGAGGTGCTGGGGATCATCAACGCCCGCGAGCAGTACTTCACCGCCAACCGCATCGACTCGATCGAGACCTACCGGCGCTGGCGCGCGGAGGGGCGCGTCGACGACGGCTACGGCGACATCTTCCTCGTCGTCGACGGCTGGCCCACGCTGCGCGCCGAGTTCGACGAGATGGAGTTCCAGATCCAGGCGCTCGCCGCGCGAGGACTCACATTCGGTCTGCACATCATCGCGACCACGTCGCGCTGGATGGACTTCCGCACCCAGATCCGCGACACCTTCGGCAGCAAGCTCGAGCTGCGCCTGGGCGACCCGACCGACTCCGAGATCAACCGCCAGGTGGCCAAGAACGTGCCGGCCGAGCGCCCCGGCCGCGGCCTGACGATGTCGGCACACCACATGATCGGCGCGCTGCCCCGCATCGACGGCGTGGCCGACGACGCCTCGCTGTCCGAGGGCGTGGAGCACCTCATCGCCCGGGTCGGAGCGGCGTGGAAGGGGCGGCCGGGGCCCAAGCTGCGGCTGCTGCCCGAGATGCTCGGCCTCGACGAGCTGCGCGCGCGGGCGACCGATGCCCGCCTGCAGTCGTCGCTGCTGCTCGGCATCGACGAGGCCGGTCTCGCGCCGGTCGGGTTCGATCCGCGGGCCGACTCGCACCTGTACCTGTTCGGCGACTCCGGCTCGGGCAAGACCTCGTTCCTGCGCGGCATCGCCAGCGAGGTGCGGCGGATCTACACGCCGAAGCAGGCGCAGATCTTCATCGTCGACTACCGGCGCGCCCTCCTCGCCGAGGTGCCGGAGGAGTACCTCGCCGGGTACTTCACCACCGCCGACCAGGCCACGAGCGAGCTGGCCGGCCTCGCGGAGTATCTGAAGACGCGCATGCCCGGCCCGGACGTCACGCCGCAGCAGCTGCGTGACCGGTCGTGGTGGAGCGGGGCCGAGGCGTTCGTGCTCGTCGACGACTACGACCTCGTGGCCACCGCCAGCGGCAACCCGCTCGCGTCGCTGCAGCCGCTGCTCGCGCAGGCGTCCGACGTGGGGCTGCACCTCATCTTCACGCGGCGCATCGGCGGCGCCTCGCGCAGCCTCTACGAGCCCGTCACGCAGACGCTGCGCGACCTCGCCGCGCCGGGCATCCTGCTCTCGGGCCCGGCGGAGGAGGGGCAGCTGATCGGCAACGCCAGGCCGCGCCCGGCGGTGCCGGGCCGCGCGCAGTTCATCTCGCGCGACCGCGGCAACGTCGTGCTGCAGCTGGCGTACTCGCCGCCGACCGTCTGAGGCGGCGCTCTGCGCGTCCGCTCAGGGTCGATCGCCGGCGCGTGGCAGAATGTCCCAGGCGTGCATTCGCGTAGGTGTTGAGTCACTCCGCAATGCCCGAGGACAGCGTCCGCCACCCGTTTCACGGCGAGGAGCGATCCATGTCCCAGATGTCCGTTGCACCGATCTCGGCGGCCGAGCGCGTTCAGCACAAGCGCCGCTACCTGATGTGCCGGCCTGAGCATTTCACGGTGTCGTATTCCATCAACCCCTGGATGGAGCCGGCCAACCCCACCGACACCGCGCTGGCGGTGCGGCAGTGGCAGAAGCTGTACGACACCTACCTCGAGCTGGGCCACGAGGTCGAGCTGATCGATCCGCTCCCCGGCCTGCCCGACATGGTCTACACCGCCAACGGCGGCTTCGTGATCGACGGCGTCTTCTACGCGCCGCGCTTCCGCTTCGAGGAGCGCCAGGGCGAGGAGCCCGCGTTCATCGCCTGGGCGCGCGAGAACGGCTTCGAGGTCGTCGAGCCCGAGTTCACCAACGAGGGCGAGGGCGACTTCCTGCTCGCCGGCGACGTGATCCTCGCCGGCCGCGGCTTCCGCTCGACCGATGACAGCCACCGCGAGATCGCGCGCATCTTCGATCGCGAGGTCGTCTCGCTCACGCTCGTCGACCCGCGCTTCTACCACCTCGACACCGCGCTGAGCGTGCTCGACCCCGTGGTGGAGCCCGGCCAGACCCCGACGATCGCCTACCTCCCGGGCGCCTTCGACGAGGCCAGCCGCGCCGAGCTTGAGCGCCGCTTCCCCGACGCGATCCTCGTGGCCGACGCCGACGGCGCCGTGTTCGGCCTGAACTCCGCCAGCGATGGCCGCAACGTGTTCATCTCGCCGCGCGCGACCGGCTTCGAGGCGCAGCTGCGCGAGCGGGGCTACAACCCCGTGCTCGTCGACCTGTCGGAGCTGCTGCTCGGCGGCGGCGGCATCAAGTGCTGCACGCTCGAGCTGCGCGGCGGTGCGCGATGAGCGCCGAGCCCCACGTCGCCCACAACTACCACCCGCTGCCCGTCACCATCGCCTCCGGCGAGGGCGCCTGGGTCACGGACGTCGACGGCAAGCGCTACCTCGACCTGCTCGCGGGCTACTCGGCGCTGAACTTCGGTCACGGGCACCCCGAGCTCCTGCAGGCCGCGCGGGGTCAGCTCGACCGGATCACGCTGACCAGCCGCGCGTTCCGCTCCGACCGGCTCGAGCCGTTCGCGGCCGCGCTGGCCGAGCTGTGCGGCAAGGACCTCGTGCTGCCGATGAACACCGGCGCCGAGGCCGTCGAGACCGGCATCAAGGTCGCGCGCGCGTGGGGTTACCGGGTCAAGGGCGTGGCCGCGGACCGCGCGAAGATCATCGTGGCGCACGGCAACTTCCACGGCCGCACCACGACGATCGTCGGCTTCAGCGACGACCCGGACGCGCGCGATGACTTCGGGCCGTACGCGCCCGGCTTCACCGCCGTGCCGTATGGCGACGCCGACGCGATCGCCGCGGCGATCGACGACGACACCGTCGCGGTGCTGATCGAGCCGATCCAGGGCGAGGGCGGCGTGATCATCCCGCCCGAGGGCTACCTCACCGCCGTGCGCGAGCTCACCCGCGAGCGCAACGTGCTGTTCATCGCCGACGAGATCCAGTCGGGCCTGGGCCGGACCGGCACGACCTTCGCGTGCGACCGCGAGGGCGTCGTGCCCGACGTGTACCTGCTCGGCAAGGCGCTCGGCGGCGGCATCCTCCCCGTCTCGGCGGTCGTGGCCGACGAGGACGTGCTGGGCGTGATCCGCCCGGGTGAGCACGGCTCCACGTTCGGCGGCAACCCGCTCGCGGCGGCCGTGGGCCTGCGCGTCGTGGAGCTGCTGCGCGACGGCCGCTTCCAGGAGCGCGCCACCGCCCTCGGCGAGCACCTGGGCGGGCGCCTCGACGCGCTGACCGGCCACGGCGTCACCGGCTACCGCCGCGCGGGCCTGTGGGCCGGCGTCGACATCGACCCCGCCGTCGGCACGGGCCGCGAGATCGCCGAGGCCCTGCTGGCGCGCGGCGTGCTCGTGAAGGACACGCACGGCCAGACGATCCGCATCGCCCCGCCGCTGGTCATCCGCGCCACCGAGATCGACTGGGCCGTCGAGCAGCTGCAGGTGGTCCTCGGGCGCTGACCCGGGTCGCGCCCGGGCCTCGGCCTGGGGTCCCGCGAGACTGCATGTTTGCGCCGAGACCGTGGCGCGCGCTCCCGGTCTCGGCGCAAACATGCGGTTTCGGCGTGAACAGGCGCTCTCGCGGGGCGATCGGCGGAAACATGTCGGCAACAGGCCGAGGGCTACGCTCATCGCATGCCGCACCTGTTCGACGGATATGGCGCCACGCTCGCGCCCCGCAGGACGGCTGCGGGTGAGCCGCCCTTCGACGAGATGTTCCATCACGTCGAAGGCGGCGCCGAGGTCCGCGAGGTCTATCGCGAGCTGTACGAGTGGCTCTCGCTGACCGCCCAGGACGACCTGCGCGGCCGCGTCGACGCCCTCGCGAACTCGTACCTGGCGCAGGGCGTCACGTTCGACTTCGCGGGCGAGGAGCGGGCGATGCCGCTCGATCCGGTGCCGCGGATCATCCACTACCGCGAGTGGATGCACGCCGAGGCCGGCGTCGTCCAGCGGGTGCGCGCCCTCGAGGCATTCCTCGATGACGTGTACGGAGCCCGTGCCGCCGTGCGCGATGGGGTGATCCCGGCACGACTGATCGCCTCGAGCCGCTACTTCTCGCGGCAGGCGGCCGGGATCCGCTACGCCAACGGCGTGCGCGTGCACGTGGCCGGGATCGATCTGATCCGCGACGAGCGCGGCGAGCTGCGGGTGCTCGAGGACAACGCGCGCGTGCCCTCGGGGGTGTCGTATGTGATCTCCAACCGCCGGGTCATGGCGCAGACCTTCCCGGAGATGTTCGAGAAGCTGGCGGTCCGCCCGGTCGGCGAGTATCCGGACCGGCTGCTGGCCGCGCTGCGTGCCGCGGCGCCCGCCGGTGTCGACGACCCGAACATCGTCGTGCTCACTCCCGGCGTCTACAACTCCGCCTACTTCGAGCACACCCTCCTCGCCCGGCTCATGGGGGTGGAGCTCGTGGAGGGACGCGACCTCGTGTGCATGGGCGGCAAGGTCTACATGCACACCACGCGCGGTCCGCGCCGGGTGGACGTGATCTACCGGCGCGTCGACGACGACTACCTCGACCCCGTGCAATTCCGGGCCGACTCGGTGCTGGGGGCGCCCGGACTGATGCTCGCGGCCCGCCTGGGCAACGTCACGATCGCGAACGGCGTCGGCAACGGCGTCGCCGACGACAAGCTCACCTACACCTATGTGCCGGATCTCATCCGGTACTACCTCGGCGAGGAGCCGATCCTCAAGAACGTCGACACCTGGCGGCTGGAGGATCCCGGGGCCCTCGAGGAGGTGCTGGATCGGCTCGACGAGCTGGTCGTGAAGCCGGTGGACGGATCCGGTGGCAAGGGCCTCGTGGTCGGCCCGGATGCCTCGAGGAAGGCGCTCGACGAGCTGCGGGCGAAGCTCATCGCGGATCCGCGCGGCTGGATCGCTCAGCCTCTCATCATGCTCTCGACCATCCCGACCGTCACCGACGCCGGACTGCGCCCGCGGCACGTGGACCTGCGCCCCTTCGCCGTTAACAGCGGCCACGAGGTCTGGGTGCAACCCGGCGGGCTCACCCGAGTGGCGCTGCCGGAGGGCGAGCTCGTGGTCAACTCGAGTCAGGGCGGCGGCACGAAGGACACCTGGATCCTCGGTGGGCCCGCCGCGGTCCACGGCGAGTACGGGCACGCGCGCGGGGTGGCCCAGCTCGTGGACGATCAGAGCGCGACGGCGGAGGCGGCTCCCGTGCTGCTGTACGACGAGCAGCCGGCGGTCATGCACTCGCCGCAGGACGACCCGGTGGAGGGGCAGCAGCAACAACAGCAGCAACAGCAGCAGAGCGGCGGGATGGCATGCTGAGCCGGATCGCCGAATCGCTGTTCTGGATCGGACGCTACCTCGAGCGCGCCGACGGCACCGCGCGGATCCTCGACGTCCACCTGCAGCTGCTGCTGGAGGACCCGTGGATCGATGAGGACGTCGCCTGCCGCTCGCTGCTCGCCGTCATGGGCGCGCCCGCTCCCGACCGCGCGACGAACCGCGAGGACATCGTCGGCATGCTCGCCACCGAGGTGGAGCATCCCTCGAGCCTGGCGTTCTCGATCCGTGCGGCGCGCGAGAATGCGCGGCGGGCGCGCGAGATCGTCTCGAGCGAGCTGTGGGAGGTGCTCAACACGACGAGCCGCCGCATGCCCCGCCGGCTGCACGGGGCGAACACGCACCAGACGTTCACGTGGGTGCGCGAGCGCTGCGCCCTCGCGTACGGGGTGCTCGAATCGACCGCCGCGCGGGACGAGGCATGGCAGTTCCTCGCGCTCGGCCGTGCGATCGAGCGCACCGACATGACGGCGCGCCTGCTCGCGACGCGGTCGCTGACGAGCGACTCGGGTCCCTCGTGGACGACCATCCTGCGCTCGTGCGGCGCCTACGAGCCCTACCTGCGCACCTACCAGGGCGCGCCGCGCCCACTCGCCGCCGCGGAGTTCCTGCTGCTCGATCGCCTGTTCCCGCGCTCGATCATTTACTCGATCGCCGAGGCCGAGAGCTGCATGCGTGCGATCGATCCCGGCACCGAGCGCACCGGGTACACCAGTGCGATCCTGCGTGCGCTCGGGCGCATTCGGAACGAACTCGAGTACACCCAGATCGCGGAGATCGTCGACGATCTGCCGGCGCGCATGGAGCACGTGCAGGCCGTGGCCCGTGAGGCGAGCGAGGCGATCCGCCAGCGCTTCTTCCCCACCCAGGCCGAACCGAGCTGGATCGGGGAGATCGGATGAAGCGGCTGCGCATCGAGCACCAGACCGGATTCCGCTACATGGGCGGCGAGGTCACGGCGTCGTACAACGAGGCGCGCATGCTCCCGGTCACGTGCGAGGGACAGTTCGTGCTGATGGCCGCCCTCGACATCTCCCCGCACACCGCGGTGAGCACGTACGTCGACTACTTCGGCACACAGGTGTCGGCCTTCGACGTGCTCACCAGCCACGACGACCTCACGATCGTCGCCCGCAGCCTCGTCGAGGTGCGGGCGCGCGGGCGCACCGAGATCGACACGACGTGGGAGGCGCTGCGGACGGATGCCCAGTCGGCGGTCGACGTCGTCGAGATGCTGCAGCAGACCGATCGCACCCGCCCCCATCCCGAGGTGGCCGCGCTCGCGCACGAGATCGCGGCGCGACACGAGAACCCCGACCATGCGGCGCTCGAGATCGCGACGACGGTGGGGGAGGCCATGGAGTACGTGTTCGGGGTGACGACCGTGCAGACCACCGCCGCCGAGGCCTGGACGGCGCGCACCGGGGTGTGCCAGGACATCACGCACGTGGCTCTGGGCGCGCTGCGCGCGGCGGGCATCCCGGCGCGGTACGTCTCGGGCTACCTGCACCCGCAGGTCGATCCGGTGATCGGCGAGACGGTCGCCGGCGAGTCGCACGCGTGGGTGGAGTGGTTCGCCGGCGGCACGTGGCAGGCCTTCGACGCCACCAACGGCATCGACATCGGCGATCGCCACGTGCTCGTCGCCCGCGGCCGCGACTACGAGGACGTGCCGCCGCTGCGCGGGGTGTACTCCGGGTCGCCGAAGAGCGAGCTGCACGTCACCGTCACGATCACCCGCGAGGCCTGACGCTCCGCCGGCTGCTGGCCACGCGCCGGCGTCGAACTCGTTGCGCGTGGCCCCGCGCCGGCGTCGGATCCGCCGCGTCCGCACGGGCGGATCGGGGGCTTTCCGGGCCCGCAGGGGGATGCCCTCCGACGCCGGCGCGGCGGCCACCGCAGGGCTCCGACGCCGGAGCGCATACGATCGGGGGCATGAACCGGATCGTGGTGGTCGGCGACGCGCTCATCGACGAGATCCGCGACGAGGACGGCGCGCGCGAGTTCGTCGGCGGTGCCGCGCTCAACGTCGCGGTGGGATCGGCGCGGCTGGGCGCGCCGACGACGCTCGTGGCGATGGTCGGCGACGACGAGCCGGGCGAGCGGATCCGCGCCTTCCTGGCCGAGCACGGCGTCGAGCTCATCGCGACCCCGGCGCCGCACGGCACCGCCCGCGCCGTCAGCACGCGCGTCGATGGCGAGCCGCAGTACGTGTTCAATGAGGCGGCGTGGCGCCGGCACATCGCGTTCGGCGACGAGGCGCTCGCGGCCGTCGCCGCCGCGCCGCTCGTGGCGGTCAGCTGCGTGGCCCTCGATGCGCCCGCTCAGCTCGCCGAGCTCGACCGCGCGCTCGCGGGCGTGCGGTTCGCGCTCGACCCCAATCCGCGGGCGGGCATGATGCACGACCGCGCGCGGTTCGTCGACGGCTTCTCGCGCCTGTCCGAGCGCGCGGCGCTCGTGAAGATCGGCGAGGACGACGCCGCGCTGCTGCATCTCGGCACGGTCGACGAGCTCGCCGCCGGGCTCCGCGCCGACGCGGTCCCCGCCGTGCTGGCCACGCGCGGAGCCGCCGGGGCGACGATCCTCACGGCGGGCGGCCAGATCACCCGCCCCGTCGCGGAGCTGCCGGGGCCGATCGTCGACACGATGGGCGCCGGCGACGCGATGTTCGCGACGGTCGTCGCCGCGCTGGCCGCCGATCCGTCGCCCGACTGGCCGGCCCTGCTCGACCGCGCGCTCCTCATCGCCGCGGCCACCTGCCGCGCCGAGGGCGCCCTCCTGCAGCTGCCGTAGCGCCCGCGCGCTCTGCGCCGTGCGGGCGCGGTGGGGCGGATGGATTGCGCCCTGGGGAGGGGATTCGCGCACGGGCGGGCGGGATCCGGGTGATCTCGCCGCCGTGGCGTGGATCTCCTGCGCTGTGCGCGGGCTGTCCGCCGGCGCGCGCTTCCGGCCGGCGAGCCTGACCACTCACCGCTCGTCGACTGAGCGAAGCGAATGGAGACGGATCGAGCGGAGCGCAGCGGAGTCGAGATCGCGGGCCCTGGTCTCGGCTCCGCCGCTGCGCGGCTGCGCTCGACCCGTCTCCGCTCCGCGCTTCGCGCTTCGGTCGACGAGCCCGGGGCCGCCCGGCTCAGCCCACCCGGGCGCGCAGCCACTCCAGCTGCGCGGCGCGGTGGTAGACGCCGCCGCCCTCGTGGCCGTTGAACGGGTAGACCTCGATCGCCTTGTCGTCCGATGGCCACGCGTTGTAGGCGCCGAACACGGTCGACGGCGGGCAGACCTCGTCCATGAGGGCGGCCGAGAACAGCGCCGGCGCCTGGGCGCGGGCGGCCAGGTGCACGCCGTCGAAGTACGACAGCGTGCGGAAGGTCTGGTCGACGCGATCGCGGAACGCCGCCAGATACGTCACGATCTCGCCGTAGGGGTGGATGGCCACGAGCGTCGTGGCGCGCGGGAAGTCGCACAGGAACGGCACGTCGGGCAGGGCGCCCGCGATCGCGCCGCGACCGGCCAGGGCGTCGAGCGCGGCGGCGGCGATCGTCAGCCCGCCGCCCTGGCTGATGCCCGCGACGAACAGCGGCACACCCGTGCCGGCGAGGCCGCGGGCGACGTCGAGGGCGAGCGCGGCGTCGGTGTACAGGCGCCGGTAGTAGTACGTCTCGGGGTCCTCGATGCCGCGGGTCATCTGGCCCGGCGCCGCCGAGCCGCCGCTGCCGTGGGGATCGGCGGTGGCGCCCGGCCACTGCTGGCCGTAGCCCTGCCCGCGCGAGTCGACGAGCAGGTGCGCGTACCCCGCCAGCGGCCAGGTGCCCTGCTGGTGCGGCAGGCCGCGCCCGCCGCTGTAGCCGAGAAACTCCACGACCACGCCGATCGGCTCGCGATCGGCCGGCCGGTGCCACCAGGCCCGGATCGGATCGCCCGCGAAGCCGGCGAACGTCACGTCGCTCGAGGCGACGATCGCGAGCCCGTTGTCGACGGGCTCCACGCGCGTCTCCCAGCCCTTCTCGCGCGCCGCGGCGAGCGTCGTCAGCCAGAAGTCGTCGAAGTCGGCCGGGGCCTCGTGCGTGGCACGGTAGGCGCGCAGCTCATCGAGCGGCAGGTCGAACTGGGCCATGGGGATCCTCTCCGGAGCGGGCGCGAAAACCCTACCGGAACCCCCGTCAGCGCCGCGGAGCGGCGGGGCCGTCGGCGTCCTGCTCGGGGTCGGGCACGATCGGGATGGGCGTGGTGTTGGCGATCTCGTCGCTGAACTGCTCGGGCCCGGGCTTCACGACGGGGATCGACACGGTCTCGTCGATCGAGAACGACAGCTTGCGCCGGTGCACGCGGCCGGAGGCGAGCATCCACGTCAGGCCGATGAGGCAGGCCACGAGGCCGCCCACCGCTCCCACGTTGATGGCCGCGCGCGGGCCCCACTCGGCCGCCACCCAGCCCACGATCGGCGCGCCCACCGGGGTGCCGCCCATGAGGATCGCCATGTAGATCGCCATGACCCGGCCGCGCACGTCGGGCGGCGTGCTCGTCTGCACATACCCGTTCGCGGTGGTCAGCAGGGTGACCGTGGCGAAGCCGATGCCGACGATGACGATCGCGTACAGCGTGTAGGTCGGCATGAGCGACGACAGGAACGCCACGACGGCGAACGCGCCCGCCGCGGCGACGACGACGCGCAGCCGGGCGCGATCGCGCCGCGCGGCCATGAGCGCTCCGGCGAGCGAGCCGATCGCGATGATCGAGCTGAGCAGGCCGAACCCGTCGGCCTCGCGGCCGAACTCGAGCGCCATGGTCGAGGCGTAGATCGGGAAGTTCATCGCCAGCGCGCCCATGAGGAACACCATGACGAAGATGACGATGAGGTCGGGCCGGGTGCGCACGTAGCGGAAGCCCTCGCTCAGGCGCGAGCGGCCCGACGAGACGGCGCGGGGCTGCAGCTCGTGCACGCGCACGAGCGAGAGCGCGATGATCATGCCGGCGAAGGTGATCGCGTTCATGAGGAACACCCACCCCGAGCCGATCACGACGATCAGCACGCCGGCCGCGGCGGGGCCGATCATGCGCGCGCTGTTGAACGACGCCGCGTTGAGCGCCACGGCGTTGGAGGCGAGCTCGCGGTCGACGATGTCGGTGACGAAGGTCTGACGCGCGGGGTTGTCGAAGGCCACGATCAGCCCGGTGAGGAAGGCGAACACGTACATCAGGCCGAGCGTCATGACGCCGGTCAGCAGCAGCGTGCCGATCACGACCGAGACGATGCCCATGAGCACCTGCGTGAGGATGAGCAGCTTGCGCCGGTCGAAGCGATCGACCACCCAGCCCGTCACGCCCACGAGCAGCAGCGGCGGCGCGAACTGCAGCGCCATCGTCAGGCCCATCGCGCCGGCATCGTTGTGGGTGAGGTAGGTGAGCACGACCCAGCTCTGGGCCGTCGACTGCATCCACGAGCCGATGTTCGAGACGAGCGCGCCGAGGAACCAGACGCGGTAGTTGAACGAGGCGAAGGATCGGAACATCGCGTTCACTTCTGGGCCTCCTTCTGCTCGGCGGTGAGTCGGGGGTCGCGCTCGACCTCGCGGAGGATCACCTCGGCGGCGCGGCGCAGGGCCGCTCGGTCGTCGGCGTTGAGGCCCGCGAGCACGCGGGCGAGCCACTCGTCGCGGCGCCGCGTCGTCTCGGTCACGACCTCGCGCCCCGCGTCGGTGATCGCGATGCTCACGCGGCGACGGTCGTCGGGATCCTCGGTGCGCGTGAGGAAGCCGAGCTCCTCGAGGCCGTTGACGGTGCGGTTCATCGACGGCGCCGTGATGCCCTCGCGGTCGGCGAGCGCGGAGAGCGTGTGCGGCCCGAGCGAGTTGAGGTGGGCGAGGACCGCGAACTGGCCGTCGGTCATCTCGGCGACCGCCCGCTGCTGGCGCATACGCCGCGACAGGCGGAAGACGGCGGCACGGATCTCGGAGGCGTCGGAGGGGAGAGATTCGTTAGTCATGCGAATCATTAGTCTAGCTCATTAGCTTTGCTAAAGGAAATCGCGATCGCCGATATCGGTTACGCGCCGTGACGACGCGCGTCATCCGCTGCGGCTAGGGTCCTCACATGCCCGAGTTCATCGATGCGCACGGCGTCGCGATCGTCTACGACATCCACGAGCCCGCGGGCGCCCCGCGCGGCGTGGTCCAGCTCCTGCACGGGGTCGGCGAGCACGCGGGCCGGTATGCGCACGTCGTCGAGGCGCTCACCGGCGCCGGCTTCGTCGTCTATGCCGACGATCATCGCGGTCACGGTCGCACCGGCCTGAAGCAGCACGGCGATGCGCGGCGCCTGGGCCGGCTCGGGGTGGGCGGGCACGTGGCCGCCGTCGCCGCGGTGCGGCAGCTCAGCGGCATCATCCGCGATGCTCACCCGGAGCTGCCCCTCGTCCTGCTGGGCCACTCGTGGGGATCGTTCCTCGCGCAGATCCTGCTCGACCTCGACCCCGCCGACTTCGCGGGTGTCGCGCTCAGCGGCTCGTCGCTGCGGTGGCCCGGATCGCTCAACGCCGGCGACCTGAACCGGCGGTGGGCCGGCCCCGAGGCCAACGGCCTGGAGTGGCTGTCGACCGACCCCGCGGTCGCGAGCGCCTTCCACGCCGACCCGCTCACCACCTCCACCCCGCTGCTGCGGCTGTTCGGGCCGCTCAATGCCGCGCGACTGTTCGGCCGGCCGCGGCGCGGGCTGCGCGAGGCGGCCGGCCACGACATCCCCGTGCTGCTGATGGTCGGCCGCGACGACAGCGTCGGCGGACCGCGCGCGGTGCACCGGCTCGCGCACGCCTACCGCACCCGCTCCGGCCTCGACGATGTGACCACGCTGGTCTACCCGGGCGCGCGGCACGAGATCTTCAACGACGTCAGCTGGCCGCAGGCCCGCGCCGACCTGCTCGCCTGGCTCGACGCCCGCTTCCCGCCCCCCTGAGGCGCCGCGACCCGGCCCCGTTGAGGCGCATCCGTCCGGCCCGGGAACCGCGAGACTGCACGCCCGCGCCGAGACTGCTGACACCGCCCGCCGTCTCGGCGCCGCGGTGCAGTTTCGCGGTTCTAGGCTGGGACCATGCACGGTGAGTTCAAGGTCCCGGGGGGAAAGCTCGTCGTCGTCGACCTCGAGGTCGCCGACGGGCGGATCAGCGACTTCCACCTCGCGGGCGACTTCTTCCTCGAGCCCGACGACGCGCTGCTCGACATCAACGCCGCCGTGAACGGGCTGCCCGACACCGCCGACGTCGCGCAGATCGCCGCCGCGGTGCGCGGCGCGCTGCCCGACGGGGCGCAGCTGCTGGGCTTCACGCCGGAGTCGGTCGGCACCGCGGTGCGCCGCGCGCTCGTGACCGCCGCCGACTGGCACGACTTCGCGTGGGAGATCGTCGACGACCCCGCCGTCTCTCCGATGATGAACCTCGCCCTCGACGAGGTGCTCACCGAGCGCGTGGGCGACGGGCGGCGCAAGCCGACCCTGCGCATCTGGGAGTGGGACGAGTCGGCCGTGGTGATCGGATCGTTCCAGTCGTACCGCAACGAGGTCGATCCCGAGGGGGCCGCCAAGCACGGCTTCCAGGTGGTGCGCCGGATCTCGGGCGGCGGGGCGATGCTCATGGGTGCCGAGCAGATCGTCACGTACTCGCTCTATGTGCCGGCCTCGCTCGTCGCGGGGCTGACGTTCGCCGACTCCTACGCGTTCCTCGACGACTGGGTGCTGCAGGCGCTGCGATCGCTCGGCATCGACGCCACGTATCAGCCGCTCAACGACATCACGAGCCCCAGCGGCAAGATCGGCGGCGCCGCGCAGAAGCGGCTCGCCAACGGCGGCGTGCTGCATCACGCCACGCTGAGCTACGACATCGACGGCCAGGTCCTGAACGAGGTGCTGCGGATCGGGCGCGAGAAGCTCAGCGACAAGGGCACCGTCTCGGCCGCCAAGCGCGTGGACCCGCTGCGCAGCCAGACCGGACTGCCCCGCCGGGCGATCATCGATCGCTTCATGGAGACGTTCGCGAGCTACGCGGGCGCGACCCGCGGCACGATCACGCCGGAGGAGTATGCGGCCGCCGAGGAGCTGGTGCGCACGAAGTTCTCGACCGACGCGTGGCTCCACCGTGTCCCCTGAACCCGGCCGCGTCACGATCCACCAGGCCGACAACCTCGACGTCGCCCGCGCGCTCCCCGATGGCGCGTTCACGCTCATCTACCTCGACCCGCCGTTCAACACGGGGCGCTCGCGCTCCCACCGCCCGCAGGCCCCCGCGCCGTCGGGCGCTGCCGAGCCCGTCCACGCGGGCTTCCGCGGGCGCGAGTACGCCCGCGTGCGGGGAGCCCTGCGGGAGTACGACGATCGGTTCGACGACTACTGGTCGTTCCTCGAGCCGCGGCTCACCGAGGCGTGGCGGCTGCTTGCCGCCGACGGCACCCTGTACGTGCACCTGGACTACCGCGAGGCGCACTACGCGAAGGTGCTGCTCGATGCCGTCTTCGGCCGCGACCGGTTCCTCAACGAGCTGATCTGGGCCTACGACTACGGCGCCAAGACCCGCCGCCGCTGGCCCACGAAGCACGACACGATCCTCGTGTACGTCAAGGATCCCGAGCGCTACTGGTTCGATTCCGACGCCGTCGATCGCGAGCCCTACATGGCGCCGGGCCTGGTCACGCCCGACAAGGCCGCCCGCGGCAAGCTGCCCACCGACGTGTGGTGGCACACGATCGTGCCGACCACCGGGCGCGAGCGCACCGGCTACCCCACGCAGAAGCCCGAGGGCATCCTGCGCCGCATCGTGCAGGCCTCCTCGCGGCCGGGCGATCACGTGCTCGACCTCTTCGCCGGCAGCGGCACGACGGGCGCGGTGGCCAGCGCGCTCGGCCGCCACGCGACGCTCGTCGACGACAACCCGGAGGCGATCCGCGTCATGCGCGAGCGGATCCCCCACGCCCACCTCGGCACGCTCGTGATGCCGCGCCGGGCCGACGCGGCGGGCATAGTCTGATCCCGACCCCCAGATCACGCGACGGAAGGACTCGCATGCGTTTCGGAATCTTCATCCCCCAGGGCTGGCGCTTCGATCTGGTGGGGATCGATCCCGCCGAGCACTGGCGCACGATGAACGGCCTGGCGCAGCGCGCCGACGCCGGTCCGTGGGAGTCGATCTGGGTGTACGACCACTTCCACACCACGCCCGTTCCGAGCGCGGAGGCCACGCACGAGGCCTGGACCCTGATGTCGGCCTTCGCCGCGTCGACGAGCCGCGTCCGCCTCGGCCAGATGTGCACGTGCATGGGCTACCGCAACCCGGCCTACCTCGCCAAGGTGGCCGCCACCGTCGATCACGTCTCGGGCGGTCGCGTCGAGATGGGCATCGGCGCCGGCTGGTACGAGCACGAGTGGCGCGCCTACGGCTACGGCTTCCCCGAGGCCCCCGAGCGCCTGCGCATGCTGCGCGAGGGCGTCGACATCATGCAGCAGGCGTGGCTCACCGGCAAGGCCACGCTCGACGGCGAGTTCTACCAGGTCGACGGTGCGATCGTGCAGCCCCTGCCGCTCCAGGACGGCGGCATCCCGTTCTGGATCGCGGGTGGTGGCGAGAAGGTCACGCTGCGGATCGCGGCGCAGTACGCCTCGTACACCAACTTCTCGGGCGACCTCGAGGGCTTCCAGGCCAAGAGCGCGATCCTGCGCGGCCACACCGACCGGATCGGCCGTGACTTCTCCGAGATCACGCGCTCGGCCAACTACAACACGGTGATCGGCGAGACCGAGGCCGAGGTCGAGGAGCGCCTCGCCGCGATCGAGGCGCGGCTCGCCCCGCACCTGGGCGACAAGCTCGAGGGCGTGATGGCCGGCTACCGCGCCCCGGGGGCGCTCGTCGGCACCGTCGAGCAGGTGACCGAGAAGCTCGCCGCGGTGGGCGAGGCGGGCCTCGCCTACGCGATCACGTACTTCCCCGAGGCGGCCTACGACCCCTCCGGCATGGAGCTGTTCGAGCAGAAGGTGATCCCGGCGCTCGGCTGAGGCTTGCTGTCGAGGACCCCGGGCGCGCGGCGCTCGGGGTCCTCGCCGTTTCGAATGTCGGTCGTGGGCCCTACTGTGGCGGCAGACGACCCTCGCACGAAACGGAGTGACGCGCCGTGTCCGACCCCATCCACCCCGGCCAGGGCGAGCCGGCCCCGCCCGCCGCCCACGTTGCGGTTCCCGAGAACGGGTTCCGCATGTTCCTGCATGTGCTGGTGAACACCGCCGTCGCGAACATCACGACGAGCTTCCTGTGGTTCGCGCTCACCTTCTGGATCTACGCCGAGACCCGCAACGTCATCGCGACCGGCGTGATCGGCGGCGCCTACATGCTGTTCGTGTCGGTGTTCAGCATGTTCTTCGGCACGCTCGTCGACCGCTTCCGGAAGAAGCCGGTCATGGTGTGGGCCACGTTCATCGCGCTCATCGTGTTCATCCTCGACTCGGCCTACTTCTTCTGGGTCGGCGAGGGCGCGATCACCGATCTCACCGGCCCCGCCTTCTGGATCTTCGCCGTCGTGATGCTCGCCGGCGCGGTGGTCGAGCAGCTGCGCAACATCGCGCTGTCCACGACGGTCACGCTGCTCGTGCCCGACGACAAGCACGCCAACGCCAACGGCCTCGTCGGCACCGTGCAGGGCCTCGCCATGCTCGTCACGAGCGTCTTCAGCGGCCTGTCGGTCGGGTTCCTCGGCATGGGGTGGACCCTGGTGATCGGCGTCACGGCGCTCGCCCTGACGATGCTGCACCTGCTGACGCTGCGGATCCCCGAGCGCGAGATCGTGCACGTGGAGCAGGTGACCAAGTGGGTCGACATCCGCGGCGGCTGGCGCGCCGTGCTCGCGGCGCCGGGCCTGTTGGCGCTCGTGCTGTTCACCACGCTCAACAACTTCGTCGGCGGCATCTACATGGCGCTCATGGACCCCTACGGCATCGACCTGTTCGGCGTGCAGGGGTGGGGCATCTGGTTCGCGGTGGCGTCGACGGGCTTCATCGTCGGCGGCTCGATCATCGGCGCCCGCGGCCTCGGCCGGCAGCCCATCCGCACGATGCTCATCGTCGCCGCCGGCATCGGCGTGGTCGGGGCGCTGTTCGGCATCCGCGAGTGGGGCTGGCTGTTCATCGTGGGCATCTGGGTGTACTTCGCCTTCGTGCCCGCCGTGGAGGCCGCCGAGCAGACCGTCATCCAGCGCGTGGTGCCCTACGAGAAGCAGGGCCGCGTGTTCGGCTTCGCCATGACGTTCGAGGCCGCATCCGCCCCGATCACTGCGCTGCTGATCGCGCCGATCGCGCAGGTCTGGATCATCCCGTACATGCGCACCGACGCGGGTCAGGCCCAGTGGGAGTGGCTGCTCGGCACGGGCCAGTCGCGCGGCATCGCGCTGCTGTTCCTCATCGGCGGCGCGATCTGCACCGTGCTGGCGCTGCTGGCCTTCCTCACGCCGCAGTACCGGCTGCTGGCCCGCCAGTACGAGGCGAGCGCCCCGGCCGCCGGGGTGGAGCCGGCCGGTGCCGAGGACGGCCGAACAACCGCGTGACACGACGATGGCCCGGGCCGTGAGGCCCGGGCCATCGTGGTCGAGCGCGCGTCAGGCGCGCGTCACCTGCACGACCGAGGGACGGGGGCCGCCCCACTTGCCGCCCTCGAGTGCGCCGGCGGGGACGTAGTCGGGGAAGTAGGAGTTCTGCGCCTCCCACGATCCCTCCTCGCCCGGGTGCTGCACGGCGACGAACACGCTCTGGTCGGTGTCGTGGATGACCGGGCCGCACGTCTCGGCGTCGCGCGGCACCGCCAGGAACTGCTGCACGTTGCCGCGCTCGGCGCCCTCGAGCGGCACGCGGAACAGGCCGTCGTTGTAGCCGATCGTGCCCGGCTGGCCGTCGGTCGAGATCCACAGGTTGCCGGCCGAGTCGAACGCGAGGTTGTCGGGGCACGAGATCGGCGACACCTGGTCGGCGGGGAAGCCCGCGAAGTACGTCAGCGCGTTCACCGACGGGTCGCCGGCGAGGATGAGGATGCTCCAGCCGAACGTCGTGGCGGCGGCGTCCTCACCCGCCTCGGTGATCTCGATGACGTGACCGTCGCGGTTCACGTTGCGCGGGTTCACCTCGGTGGCGCCCTCGTTCGTGCCGGTGCCGCGCGCGGTGTTGTTCGTGCACGCCACGTACACGCGGCCGCTGCGCGGGCTGGGCTGGACATCCTCGCAGCGGTCCATCTTCGTGGCGCCCACGGCGTCGGCGGCGAGGCGCGTGAAGACCAGCACCTCGTCCGTCGTCACGCCGGGCACGACGCTCTCGTTGTCCACGACGAGCGGCACCCACTCGCCCGTGCCGTCGAACTGGCCGTCGGCGGGCAGCGCGCCCGTGCCGGTGATCTCCGACGCCGGCGAGTCGCCCGAGAAGCGGGCGACGTACAGGCTGCCGTTCGAGAGCAGCGTCTTGTTGTGCGCACGGGCCTTGGCGCTCTTGCCGGGGCGGAACGTGTCGCGCGAGACGAACTTGTAGAGGTAGTCGAACCGCTCGTCGTCGCCCATGTAGGCGACCGCGTGGCCCGAGGCCGAGATCGTGACGTTCGCGCCCTCGTGCTTCATGCGGCCCATCGCGGTGTGCTTCACCGGCGGCTCGTCGGGGTTCTCCGGGTCGACCTCGATGATCCAGCCGTGGCGGTGCGGCTCGTTCTCGTAGCCGGGCTGGCGGGCGTCGAAGCGCGCGTCCACGGCCTCCCAGCCGTAGCTCGACGCGTTCGGCGTGAGGCCGTAGCGGCGGCGGCCGCGCGCGGTGAGCGAGTCGCCCGTGTTCTCGGCGCGGAAGTAGCCGTTGAAGTTCTCCTCGCCCGAGAGCACCGTGCCCCAGGGGGTGGTGCCGCCGGCGCAGTTGCCGAACGTGCCGAGGATCGTCGTGCCGGCCG
The DNA here is from genome assembly GCF_004564075.1 of Microbacterium sediminis. Classification (NCBI taxonomy): domain Bacteria; kingdom Bacillati; phylum Actinomycetota; class Actinomycetes; order Micrococcales; family Microbacteriaceae; genus Microbacterium; species Microbacterium sediminis. Next base: position 2,556,539 of record NZ_CP038256.1, on the reverse strand, counting down.
GGTCGTCCTGGGTCTTGAGCAGGTCCGAGCCCGCCGCGGGGCCGTCGACGGCGAACGGCGTCGACGCCGTGATGCGGCGGTTGCGCGGCGCGCCCACGACATAGCGCCACGTGCTGCCCTTGTGCTTGCGCTCGAGTTCGACGATCGACATGCCGTGCGCGGCCATCGTCACGCGCAGCTGCTCGAGGCGCTCCTCCTCGGTCGCCGCGGGCGGGAACATGATCGGCGCGTTGGTGTACTCGTTGTTGGCCACGAGCACCGCGCGCTTGCCGTTCGGGTGGGCGATGATGTCGAGGTAGTCGCAGTTGTAGCCGAACTGGCGGGCCTGCTTCTCGGCGGTCTGCTGCATCGGGTCGAATGCGTCGGCCGCGTCGAAGATCGGGTCGCCCCAGCGGATGATCGGGTCCCAGCGGAAGCCCTCGGGCACCGTGAAGGCGTCGACGGTGTAGGGCACCGGGGCGATCGGCGTGAAGCCGAACGCGGCCCCGCCCTTGCCGGCCGGCACCGCGGCCGAGGCCGCCTGGCCGCCGCCGACCACGTTCGCGCCGATGACGATCGCGGCCGCCGCGGCGGCACCGCCGGTCAGCGCCGCGCGGCGGCTGAGCACCGCGTTCGCGATGTCGCGGAAGTAGCCGTTCTCGCTCGTGTTCGGGGCGGGGTGGAAGCAGGCGTTGTCGCACTTGTACAGACAGGTCACGGCGCTGCGCTTGCCGTGGGTGCGGCCGCTCATCAGGAGGTTGAGCAGCGGTCGGCGCTCCGGCTGCGGCGTGGCGCCGCCCTGGTCGTCGGCGGGTGAGGACGTGGGGGGTTCCAGGAGAAGGCTCATGTGGCCCATGGTGATCCGCGGATTCTTATCCGCGACGGACCGGCGAGTGAACCGACGGTGAACCAGGGGTGACCACCGCGCGATCCGCGTGTCCGCTCCCCAGATCGTGTCCGGGCAGGGTTGGGCTCGGCGATTCGCACGACCTCCCCAGCCCACACCCGACCCGGAAACCGGCAGGATGGGCGCATGGTGTTCACGAGGAAGCGCTCCGCCCCGGCCCCGGTCGTCGTGCCGACGCAGCCGCCCAGCCGCGCCCGCGCCGCGTGGTCCGACGGCCTCGGGCTGATCGCCATCCGCTCGGTGCAGATCATCGCGATCGTGCTCCTGGCGGCGGGCATCATCTGGGGCCTGCAATCGCTGACCGTCGTGGTGATCCCTGTGATCCTCGCCCTGATCTTCGCGGCCGCGTTCGAGCCGGTCATGGCCTGGCTGCGCCCCCGGATCCCCTCGGTGCTGGCCACCGTGATCCTGCTGCTGGCGATCGTCGTGGTGATCGGCGGGATAGTCTGGGCGATGGTGGCCGCCGTGCGCAGCCAGTGGGCCGACCTCTACGCCAGCGCGCAGGCGGGCATCGACCAGGTGATCGCCTGGGTCAACACGCTGCCGTTCGCGCCCTCGCAGGATCAGATCGACGAGTGGATGACGTCGCTGCAGGAGTTCCTCACGAGCGCCCAGTTCGGCAGCAGCGTGGGCTCGGGCGCGGTGGCGGGCGTGGGCGTGGTGGCGAACTTCGTCACCGGCTTCGTGCTGATGATCGTGGTGCTGTTCTTCTTCCTCAAGGACGGGCCGGCGATCTGGTCGTTCCTGCTGCGCCCGTTCGAGGGCGAGGCCTACGGGCGGATGCGCCGCATCGGCAGCAAGACGATCGACACCCTGGGCTCGTACGTGCGCGGCACGGCGGCCGTGGCGGCCGTCGACGCGATCGGCATCGGCATCGGCCTATTCGTGCTGCAGGTGCCGCTCGCGCTGCCGCTGACCCTCGTGGTGTTCCTGCTGGCGTTCATCCCGATCGTGGGCGCGACGGCGGCCGGCATCCTGGCCGCGCTGGTCGGGCTCGTCGACGGCGGCATCTGGACGGCGGTGATCATCGTGGCGATCGTCGTGGTCGTGAACCAGCTCGAGGGCAACTTCCTGCAGCCCGTGCTGATGGGCCGCGCCCTCAAGCTGCACAGCCTCGTGATCCTGTTCGCGCTGACGATCGGCACCGTGCTCTCGGGCATCCTCGGCGCGGTGCTCGCCGTGCCGATCGCCGCCGTCGCGTGGGGCATCGTGCAGGTCTGGGACGGCCCCGACCTCCCGGCCCGCTGGGCGCGCCGCAAGCAGCGCACCGCGCGCTGAGCCGCGCGGCTCAGGGCTCCATCAGCTCGCTGAGGTCGCCGTCCTCGGCCGCCGCCGCGAACCCGTCGAGCGCCCGCTCGATCGCCCGTCCGAGCGTGGCCAGCGGGCTGAACTGCCAGCCGCCGTCGACCTCGGACACGATGCCGACCGGGGTGTCCAGGCCCAGCTCCGCCGCGAAGGGCAGCTCGTCCAGGCACGACGGCCGCGCGTCGCGCGCGGTGACGCAGCCGTCCTCGTAGCTGCCCACGTCGAGGCCGTGCTGCGCCAGCGAGACCGCGTCGATCGCGAACACCGCGTCGCCCGAGCCGGGGACCCACGTCTCGCGGTGATCGGTGACCTCGTACCCCGACGGCAGATCGAGCGAGAGGCCGCGCCCGTACAGCGACAGCAGCCGGCGCTCGGCCAGCGGCAGCCGCTCGACGAACGGTTCCATCTCGCCCGTGCTCTGCCACGCGTTGAAGCCGGCGATCGCGTCGTCCAGCGCCGCCTCCGCCGATGCCGACGGCACGGCGTCGATCACGGCGTCGCCGATGACGTCGTCGCGCTGCGCTCCCGCGAAGCCGGTGAGCCCGCCGTCGGCGAGCGTGAGGAGCGGGCTGAGGTACCAGCCGCCCTCGTCGACCACGATCGCCTGGGCCGGGGTGATGCCGTCGGCATCCACCTCGTCGGCGAAGTCGATCGACACCGGGAAGGCATCGTCGATCCCGGCGACGAGATCGGCGCGACCGCGCTCGAGCTCCGCCTCGATCTGGTCGGGATCCATGCCGGAGTACTCGGCGAACGTCTCGGCGTGGGCCCGCGCGAACGCCTCCATGACGTCGGCCAGGGCCTCGACGTCCGCGTCGATGGTGAGCGAGCCGTCGACGATGCCGACCCGCGCCACGCCCTCGGCGATCGTGGTCTCGTCGTACACGAGATCCTCGGCGTCGATCGAGATGGCGGCGTAGGCGTCGGCCAGGTAGTCGTCGTACGCGATGTCGCCAAAGCGGATGCCGGCGGCCGACTCGGCGATGCCCGAGAACACCTCCGCCTCGCTCGGGGCGATCAGCGACAGCGCGCCGAGCAGGTTGTCGCCCGTGACCACGTCGACGAGCTTCTCCACGGCGCCGGTGGGGGTGGCGGCGCCGCGCGGAGCGAAGAGGCTCCACGCGATCGCCCCGCCACCGCCCAGGACGATCACCGTGCCGGCGGCGATCGCGCCGATGAGCAGACCGCGCCGGCGCTTCCGTGCCGGGGCAGGAGCCGGGGTGCCGGGTGCCGGGGTGCCGGGTGCCGGGGCGGGAGCCGGGGTGCCGGGCGCGGAAGCCGCGGTGCCGGGTGCCGGGGCGGGAGAGGCGGGCGACGGCGCGTCGGGAGCCCCGGGAGCCGCCGGCGCCGGTCCGCGCCCTGCTGCGCCGGGAGCCGCCGGGGCCGGTCCGGCCAGGCGCCGGGCCGCGGCGGCGCGGGCCTCGGGCGCGCCGTGCTGCGCGAGCCACGCGACCAGCTCGGGGTGCGCGTTGGGGTGCGACGCCACGGCGGCACCGAGGTCGGGGCGCGTCGACGCGAGCTGCGTCAGCTCCGCCGCGGTCATCGTCGGGGGCAGGACGGCGCTGGGGCCGTTCGGGGGCAGCGACATGGCTCGAACTCCGCTCGTCGGGCGCGCGTGGGCGCGCCGCCTCATTCAAGCAGCGAGGGACGATCCGATGCGGGCCGGCACGGGGGGAGTGCTGCCCATCGGGCAGAGGTCCCCGCCGCGGGCTGAGCCCGGGAAATCCGCAAGTCTCTGTCAAATCTGCGCGCGATCGCGCCCGGATTCAGCAGAGACTTGCGGACTTGTGGCTCAGGAGCCGAAGGCCGCGTCGATCACGGCGCGCGCCTCGGCCTGCACCTGCGCCAGGTGCTCCGGGCCGCGCAGCGACTCGGCGTAGAGCTTGTAGACGTCCTCGGTGCCCGACGGGCGCGCGGCGAACCACGCGTGCTCGGTCTGCACCTTGAGGCCGCCGATCGCGGCGCCGTTGCCCGGCGCCTCCGTGAGCTTGGCCGTGATGGGCTCGCCGGCGAGCTCGGTCGCCGTGACCGACTCGGGGGAGAGCTTCTTGAGGATCGCCTTCTGCTCGGCGCTCGCCGGGGCGTCCACGCGGGCGTACGACGAGGCGCCGAACTGGGCCTCGAGCTCCGCGTAGCGCTGCGACGGCGTCTTGCCCGTCACGGCCGTGATCTCGGCGGCCAGCAGGCACAGCAGGATGCCGTCCTTGTCGGTGGTCCACACCGATCCGTCCTGGCGCAGGAACGAGGCGCCCGCGGACTCCTCGCCGCCGAAGGCGACCGAACCGTCGAGCAGACCCGGCACGAACCACTTGAACCCGACGGGCACCTCGACGAGGCGTCGTCCCAGCGCCTCGGTGACGCGATCGATCATCATCGACGACACGAGCGTCTTGCCCACGGCGGCGTCCGCGCGCCAGCCGGGCCGGTGCGCGTAGAGGTAGTCGATCGCGACGGCGAGGTAGTGGTTCGGGTTCATCAGCCCGGCGTCGGGGGTGACGATGCCGTGGCGGTCGGCGTCGGCGTCGTTGCCGGTGAGCAGGTCGAACTCGTCGCGGCGCGCGACGAGCGCGGCCATGGCGTTCGGCGACGACGGATCCATGCGGATCTTCTCGTCCCAGTCGAGGGTCATGAAGCGCCAGGTGGGATCGACGTCGGGGTTCACGACGGTGAGGTCGAGCCCGTAGATCTCGGCGATCAGCTGCCAGTACTCCACCGACGCCCCGCCGAGCGGGTCCGCGCCGATGCGGACGTCCGCCGAGCGGATCGCGTCCATGTCGATGATCGTCGCGAGGTCGCGCACGTAGGCGTCGCGGAAGTCGTAGCCGTCGAGCGCGTCGGCGTCGAGGTCGGCGAAGCGCACGCGGCGCACGCCCTCCAGGCCCGCCTCGATGAGCTCGTTGGCGCGCGCGGCGATCCAGTCGGTCGCGTCGGTGTCGGCGGGGCCGCCGTGCGGCGGGTTGTACTTGAAGCCGCCATCGGCCGGCGGGTTGTGGCTGGGCGTCACGACGATGCCGTCGGCGCGGGCCGGATCGGCGGCGTCGCGGCCGCGGTTGTGGGTGAGGATCGCGTGGCTGAGCGCCGGGGTCGGCACCCAGGAGTCGCGGGAGTCGATGCGCACGTCGACGCCGTTGCCGACGAGCACCTCGATCGCGCTGCGCTCGGCGGGCAGCGAGAGCGCGTGGGTGTCGCGCCCGAGGAAGAGCGGGCCGGCGATGCCCTCGCGGTTGCGGTAGTCCACGATCGCCTGCGTCGTGGCGAGGATGTGCACCTCGTTGAAGCCGCCGTTCAGGCTCGAGCCGCGGTGGCCGCTCGTGCCGAACACCACCCGCTGGGCCGGCACGGTCGGGTCGGGCTTCACGTCGTAGTACGCGCCGATCAGTGCGTCGATGTCGGTGAGGTCGCTGGCCTCGGCGGGCTGTCCTGCGCGGCTCGTCATGCCTCCAGTCTGCCAGGGTTCGTTACCGAACGGTTATCGGCTGCCTGTGGATCCCGTGCCGCGGAGTGCCCGGGGCGATGTGCGGGTCGGGCAGATCTCCCCGTATCGCGTGGGCAGCGTGATCGATAGCCTGGCCGCGCAATCACACGCACGATCGGAGAACCACCTGATGCCTCGACCCACCCTCATGCGCACCGTCCTGACCACGGGCGCGATCCTGTTCGCGACGGCATCGATCGCCGGCTGCTCCGCCGTCTCCGACCTGCTCGACTCCGGCGGCGCCCAGCGTGACGAGGAGACCAACGAGGTCACCGAGGAGGGCACCGACTCGGTCTTCGAGATCTCGGTGGGCGACTGCCTGCTCGAGCCCGACGGCGAGGAGGTCTCCGACGTCACGGTCGTGCCGTGCGACGAGCCCCACGACTACGAGTTCTTCCACGAGTTCGATCTGCCCGAGGGCGAGTGGCCCGGCAACGAGGCCGTGTGGGAGCAGGCCAACGCCGGCTGCGAGGCGGAGTTCGAGAACTTCGCCGGTATCGCGTTCCAGGACTCCGCGACGCTCTGGTACAACAACTTCACGCCCACCGAGGGCACGTGGGGCGACGGCGACCGCCTCGTGCAGTGCCTCATCTACGAGGCCTCCGACGAGCAGGGCCAGGAGATCGTCCAGGTCACCGGCACCCTCGCGGGCGCCGCGCGCTGACCTCACGACCGACGGCGGCGGGCTCGGGCAACCGGGTCCGCCGCCGTCGTCTGCGCCCGCGGGGCGCCCGGGATACGCTTGCGTGCATGTCGACGGATGCACCCGAACGCCGCACCTACAGCTACCTCGGGCCCGCCGGCACCTTCACGGAGAGCGCGCTCGCGCAGGTGCCCGAGGCGCGCGGTCAGGTGTGGAAGCCCGTGCACAACGTGGGCGAGGCGCTCGCCGACGTGGCCGAGGGCACGAGCGATGCCGCGATGATCGCGATCGAGAACACCGTCGAGGGCGGGGTCTCCAGCGCGCAGGACGCGCTGGCCGAGACGCCGGGCCTGCGGATCATCGGCGAGTACCTCGTGCCGGTCTCGTTCGTGCTCGTGGCGCCGCGCGGCACGCGGCTGGAGGACGTGCAGGACGTCGCCGCGCACCCCGTCGCCTACGCGCAGTGCCTCGCCTGGCTCGGGCGGAACGTGCCGGGGCACCGATCCGTGGTCGCGGGGAGCAACGTCGCCAGCGCCCTCGGGGTGCTCGACGGCTCGCTGCCCGCGCAGGCGGCGATCGCCGCCCCCGGCGTGGCCGACCACTACGACGTCGAGGTGCTGGCCGAGAACATCGGCGACAACGAGCACGCCGTCACGCGCTTCGTGCTCGTGACCCGCACCGTCGCGCCGGCCGAGCCGACGGGTGCCGACAAGACGTCGCTCATCGCCGAGCTGCCGGCCGAGCGATCGGGCGCGCTGCTCGAGATGCTCGAGCAGTTCGCCACGCGCGGCATCAACCTCAGCCTCATCCAGTCCCGGCCGATCGGCGACCGGATGGGCCGCTACCGCTTCGTCATCGACGCCGACGGGCACATCGCCGACGAGCGCATGGCCGACGCCCTCATGGGCCTGAAACGCTTCAGCCCGAACGTCATCTTCCTCGGCTCGTACCCGCGGGCCGATCGGAAGATCGTGCAGTACCCCGACCGCTACAGCGACGAGGCGTTCGCCGACGCCCGCGACTGGCTGCGCGGCCTGCTCTCGGGCGAGCCCGACGCCTGAGCCGCGGCGCTACCGCAGGGCGGCGGCGAGCAGCTCGAGCGTCTGCAGGCGGCCGGCGGGGGAGTCCAGTCCCTCGCGCTCGTACGAGCCGGCGACGGGCGAGATCATGACCTCGTCGACCTCGTGCTTCGCCGCGAACTCGCGCAGCGTCGTGGCCACCTCGTCGGCGGTGCCGATGAACCAGCGCTGCGTGGTCTGATCGATCATCGACTGCTCGAGCGCATCGGTCGGCTCGGCGATCGCCTCCTCGACCGTCGGCAGCGGCGTCATGGGCTTGTTCGTGCGCATCCGCGCGAACTGCCGCGCCTGGGGCAGCGCGCGCTCGCGTGCCTCCTCGGCGGTGGGCGCGACGATCACGTTGGCGGTGATGAACGAGCGCGGGGCGGGGCGCTCCTCGGTGGCCTGGAAGCCGCTGCGGTACAGCGCCATCGCGCGCTCGAGGCCGTCGCCGGCGAAGTGGTTCGCGAACACGTAGGGGAGCCCGAGCTGCGCCGCCAGCTGCGCGGAGTAGTCGCTCGAGCCCAGCAGCCACACCTCGGGCACGTCGGTCGCGTTCGGCGTGGCGTGCACGGCGTACTCGCCGCCCGAGACGAAGCGCACCGTGGCGCCCTGGGGGCTGGCGAGCGAGATGATGTCGGTCACGTGCTCGGGGAAGCGCTCGACGTCGCTCGTGGTGCCCGATCGGCGCAGCAGCTGCGTGATCACCGGGTCGCTGCCGGGGGCGCGGCCGATGCCGAGGTCGATGCGTCCCGGGGCCAGCGCGGACAGCGCCGCGAACTGCTCGGCCACGATGAGGGGCGAGTGGTTGGGCAGCATCACGCCGCCCGAGCCCACGCGGATCCGCTCGGTCACGCCCGCGGCGGCCGCGATCAGCACGGGCGGCGACGTCGAGGCCACCGAGGGCATGTTGTGGTGCTCGGCGAACCAGTAGCGGCGGAAGCCCAGCTCGTCGGCCCGGCGGGCGAGCGCGAGCGAGGCGGCCACCGCCTGTGCGCTGGTCTGCCCCGTGCGGACCGGCACGAGGTCGAGGACGGACAGGGCGGGGGCGGCGATCTCAGGCATCACGATCATCCAACCGCCCCGCCCCCGCGTGCATTCCCCGGCCCGGCCGCGGTGTGCGACGCAACAGCGCAGATCTGCGATTCGGCGCATCGCATCGCCCCCGCGTCTGCGCCGAATCGCCGATCTGCGCTGCAACGCCGACCGATCGCGGCGCGGAGACCGACCGGCCCAGGGCGGCGCGCAGGAGGGCGCCGATAGGGTCGATCCATGGGTGTGGAGCTGTTCTACGTGCTGGTCGGATCGGTCGCCGTGGCGGCGTTCGCCCGATGGCGCGGCTGGCCCGCCCCGCTCCTCGTCACGGCCGTGGCGCTCGTCGTCTCGCTGCTGCCGTTCGTGCCCGAGGTCGAGATCGACGGCCACCTGCTGCTCAACCTCACCCTGCCGCCGCTGCTGTACTCGGCCGCGCTGGACTCATCGTTCCTCAGCTTCAAGTACTCGCTGCCGCACATCCGCCGCCTGGGCATCGGCCTCGTGCTCGTCACCGCCGTGGCGGTCGGGCTCGTGGCGTGGTGGATCATGCCCGAGCTCGGCCTCGCGGGCGCGCTGCTGCTCGGCGCGATCGTGGGTCCGCCCGACGCCGTCTCGGCCGCGTCGATCGGACGCAAGCTGGGCCTGCCGCGGCGGGTGATGAACGTCATGAGCGGCGAGAGCCTCATCAACGACGCCACCTCGCTCACGCTGGTGCGGGTGTTCGCCGCGATCGTGGCCGGCGCGACCGTGACGGTGTGGCAGGGCATCTGGGAGTTCGTGCTCGCGGTGGGCCTCGGCGTCGGGATCGGGCTGGTCTTCGGCATCGTGCTGCACCAGCTGCGCATGCGCTTCGACGACGCCACCGTCACCGGCACGTTCGGCCTGCTCATGCCGTTCGGCGCCTACGCGATCGCGGAGCACCTGCACGGATCCGGCGTGCTCGCGGTCGTCGCCATGGGCTTCTACGTCGGCTACCACGCCCCACGCACGGCCTACACCACGCGGCAGCAGGACACCCCGCTGTGGCACTCCGTCGACTTCCTGCTCGAGAGTTTCGTCTTCGCGTACGTCGGCCTGCAGCTGCCCACGGTGATCGCCGAGCTGTCCAGCACCAGCGGATCGCGGACGATCCTCATCGCGATCGCCGTGCTGCTGGTCGTGATCGTCGTGCGTCCGATCTTCGTCTTCGCCTCGTACGCCTGGGGCCAGCTGTGGCAGCGCATGCGGCTCATGCGCTTCAAGCACGCCGCCGAGGAGTACCGTGCCAACCCCGACAGCCCGCGGGCCCGCGCCATCCGCCGCCGGAAGGAGCGGGCGCTCGCGCGGCTCGGCGGCGCGACCCCGACGAGGGAGGCGCTGCGGCGGCGCGTGGTCGAGCCGGTGCTGTCGCGGCGCGAGCGCGTGGTGATCTCGTGGGCGGGCATGCGCGGCGTGGTCACGCTCGCGATGGCGGCCGCACTGCCCGACCTGACCGAGCACCGCATGGTCGATGGGCACGTCGAGGTTCTCGTCGCCGTCGCGTTCGTCGTCACGGTCGGCACGCTGCTGCTGCAGGGGCTCACGCTCACGCCGCTCATCCGCGGGCTCGGCGTCACGGCCGAGGCCGAGCGGCGATCGGACGAGGCGGAGGTCGCCCGCATGCGCAAGCTCTCGCGCGACGCCGGTCTCGAGTACCTGCGCGAGCAGCAGCAGCAGTGGATCGATCGGCATGGTGAGGACAGCGTCGAGGGCTTCAAGCGCTTCGCCCGCGCCATGGTGCGTGTCGAGCGCGGCGCCGACAACGCCGATCGCGACCTCGAGGCGGCGCAGAAGGCCGGCGCCGTCGGCTACGACGACCTCGTGGAGCTGTCGAAGGGTTGGCTCGCCGTGCGACGCCGCGTGCTGCTGGACGAGTGCCGCGCGGGCAACCTCAGCGAGGAGGTCATGCGCGAGCTGTTCGTCGCTATGGACGCCGAGGAGCTCGCCCTCGACACCCGCAGCTTCCTCCGCGGTGAGTGATCAGTCGGCGCGGACGAGCAGATCGCCGGAGGCGCCCCGGTCCTCCGCGAGGCGGCGGTGGCGTTGGGTCACGGGGCCGGCGGCCATCCGGGCTTCGGCTCGTGCGTCATCCCCCGCGAGTAGATGCCGTGCCAGGAGTCGACGCGACGGCCGTCGCGTCCCGGCACATGTCCGGGGCCGGAGCCGGTGAAGGCGAAGCCTGCCTTCTCCGCGGTGCGCGCGGAGGCGTGGTTGCCGATGCGCGTCTCCCAATGGATCCGGTCCGCCGATCCTCGCTCGAGGACCGCGTCGACCACGGCGCTGAGCGCCTCGCTCATCACGCCGCGCCCGCGGTGCGGCGCTCCGAGCCAGTAGCCGACGTCCGGGAGCGCGAAGCGCACGCCGATCATCCCCATCAGGGGAGCACCGTGGCCTGGACGAACCGCCCACGTCCACTCGTCATCGGCGCGCCACCCGGCGGGGACGAACTCGCGGACGAAGCGCTCCGCATCGTCACGCGAATAGGGCCATGGGGTCACCATGTAGCGCTCGAACAGCGGGTCGGCGCAATACTCGGCGATGGCGTCGATGTCCGACTCCTCGGGCTGATCGAGGAGGAGGCGCCCCGTGCGGATGACGAACGGATCCATCGAGCCAGTAAACCGGATCGGTGCCGGCGTGCGACGGATCGAGAGAGATCTCGGTTCTCGGGCAGGGATCGCGAACCCGCCCCTCCGGCCCCCGCCCGGAACGCGGATGGCCCGCCTCCCGGAGGAGACGGGCCATCGGCGTGAGCGGGATCAGCGGGCCGCGACGGGCTCCGCGGTGCCGGTCGCCTCGGCGTCCGAGACGGCCTCCGACTCGTCCTCGTCCTCGTCCTGGAAGGGCAGGCCCTCCCGCGGAGCGTTGTAGAGGTCGAGGTCGAGGATGCCCTCGCGCTTGGCGACGATCGCGGGGATGATCGCCTGACCCGTGACGTTGACCGCGGTGCGGCCCATGTCGAGGATCGGGTCGATCGCCAGCAGCAGGCCGACGCCCTCGAGCGGCAGGCCCAGCGTCGACAGCGTGAGCGTGAGCATCACGGTCGCGCCGGTGGTGCCGGCCGTGGCCGCCGAGCCGACGACCGAGACGAGCGCGATGAGCACGTACTGGATGAACGACAGCTCGATGTTGAAGAACTGGGCCACGAAGATCGCGGCGATCGCCGGGTAGATCGCGGCGCAGCCGTCCATCTTGGTCGTCGAGCCGAACGGCACGGCGAACGACGCGTACTCGCGCGGCACACCGAAGTTGCGCTCGGCCACGCGCTGCGTGAGCGGCAGGGTGCCGAGCGACGAGCGGCTCACGAAGCCGAACTGCGTCGCCGGCCACACGCCCGAGAAGTACTGCTTGACCGACAGGCCGTGGAACTTCACCAGCAGCGGGTAGACGACGAAGAACACCAGCGCCAGGCCGATGTAGATCGCGCCGGCGAACCACGCGAGCGAGGTGAGGCGCTCCCAGCCGTACTTCACGACGGCGGCGCCGATGAGGCCGAGCGTGCCGATCGGGGCGATGCGGATGATCCACCACACCACGCGCAGGATCACGCGCAGCAGCGACTCGGTGAAGGCGAGGAACGGCTCGGCCTTGCGGCCCGCGCGCAGCGCGGCCAGGCCGACGACGACCGAGACGACGATGATCTGCAGGATGTTGAACGACACCGAGCCACTGAAGGCCCCGGTCTCGGGGTCCACGCCACCGGAGACGCCCAGGCCGAGGAAGTTCTGCGGGACGAGGCCGATGAGGAAGTCCCACCACGTGCCGACGTGGCTCGGCTCGGCGGCCTCGAGGTCGCCGCCGGCGCGCTCGCCCGGGCGGATCACGAGGCCCAGCGCGATGCCGATGACGACCGAGATGAACGCGGTGATCGCGAACCACAGCAGCGTCTGGCCGGCCAGGCGGGCGGCGTTCTGCACGCGACGCAGGTTCGAGATGCTCGCGACGATCGCCGTGAACACGAGCGGCACGACGGCCGCGCGCAGGATCGTGACGTACGAGCTGCCGATCGTGTCGAGCGTCGTGAAGAGGGGGTTCGGGTTCTCCGCCGTCGCTCCAAGCTGGCGGGCGAGCAGGCCCAGCGCGATGCCGACGACGAGGGCCGCGATGACCTGGAATCCGAAGGACGCGTAGAAGGGCCGCTTCGCGCGCGCCTTTCTCGCGGTGGTGGTGGTGCTCATGGTTCTCCTGGTTCGGGAAGTGCGCAGAGGCACGGACGTGCGCAAGGGCACGATCGACAACGGTAGATCCGATCACGGCCTGTCGGCGCCATGTGACGGAACATTGCGTGGACCCTCAACGCAGGATCGAGCCTGGATATGCCCACGGCGAACACGAGCGCCCGCCTGATGATCCGTGGTTACGGTGGATCCATGGCGTGAGGTGCGTGTCGTGCACCCCTCGTCCCGAAGGCCAAGTGCCGGATATGGCTTAGTGCCCGGAGGAGTGACATGTTCGAGAGATTCACCGACCGTGCTCGTCGTGTGGTTGTGCTCGCCCAAGAAGAGGCGAAGATGCTCAACCACAACTACATCGGCACCGAGCACATTCTGCTCGGTCTCATCCATGAGGGCGAGGGCGTCGCCGCCAAGGCGCTCGAGTCGCTCGGGGTCTCGCTCGACGCCGTCCGCGAGCGCGTGCAGGACATCATCGGCCAGGGTCAGCAGCAGCCGACCGGCCACATCCCGTTCACGCCGCGCGCCAAGAAGGTGCTCGAGCTGTCGCTGCGCGAGGCGCTGCAGCTCGGCCACAACTACATCGGCACCGAGCACATCCTGCTCGGCCTCATCCGCGAGGGCGAGGGCGTGGCGGCCCAGGTGCTCGTGCAGCTCGGCGCCGACCTGAACAAGGTGCGCCAGCAGGTCATCCAGCTGCTCTCGGGCTACCAGGGCAAGGAGCCCGCAGCCGTGGGCGGCGGCAACCAGGAGCAGGTGCAGGGCCAGGGCGGCTCGCAGGTGCTCGACCAGTTCGGCCGCAACCTCACGCAGGCCGCGCGCGAGAACAAGCTCGACCCCGTCATCGGGCGCGAGAAGGAGATCGAGCGCGTGATGCAGATCCTCTCGCGCCGCTCCAAGAACAACCCCGTCCTGATCGGCGAGCCCGGCGTCGGCAAGACCGCCGTCGTCGAGGGCCTCGCGCAGGCGATCGTCAAGGGCGAGGTGCCCGAGACGCTCAAGGACAAGCAGCTGTACTCGCTCGACCTGGGATCGCTGATCGCCGGATCGCGCTACCGCGGTGACTTCGAGGAGCGCCTCAAGAAGGTGACCAAGGAGATCCGCACGCGCGGCGACATCATCGTCTTCATCGACGAGATCCACACCCTCGTGGGTGCGGGTGCCGCCGAGGGTGCGATCGACGCCGCGTCGATCCTGAAGCCGCTGCTCGCCCGCGGCGAGCTGCAGACGATCGGCGCCACGACGCTCGACGAGTACCGCAAGCACTTCGAGAAGGACGCCGCGCTCGAGCGCCGGTTCCAGCCGATCCAGGTCGCGGAGCCGTCGCTGCCCCACGCGATCAACATCCTCAAGGGCCTGCGCGACCACTACGAGGCGTTCCACAAGGTGCAGATCACCGACGGCGCGATCGTCGCCGCGGCCAACCTCAGCGACCGCTACATCAGCGACCGCTTCCTGCCCGACAAGGCGATCGACCTGATCGACGAGGCCGGCGCCCGCCTGCGCCTGTCGATCCTCTCGAGCCCGCCGGAGCTGCGCGAGTTCGACGAGAAGATCGCCAAGGTGCGCGAGCAGAAGGAGGCCGCCAGCGAGGAGCAGGACTTCGAGAAGGCCGCCGCGCTGCGCGACGAGGAGAAGGCGCTCCTGGGCGAGCGCCTGCGCCTCGAGAAGCAGTGGCGCTCGGGCAACATCGAGTCCCACGCGGTCGTCGACGAGGGCCTGATCGCCGAGGTCCTGGCTCAGGCCACGGGCATCCCGGTGTTCAAGCTCACCGAGGAGGAGACCAGCCGCCTGGTCTTCATGGAGAAGGCGCTGCACGAGCGCGTCATCGGCCAGGAGGAGGCCATCGCGGCCCTCTCCAAGACGATCCGCCGCCAGCGCGCCGGCCTCAAGGACCCGAAGCGTCCCTCGGGCTCGTTCATCTTCGCCGGCCCCACGGGCGTCGGAAAGACCGAGCTCGCCAAGGCGCTCGCCGAGTTCCTGTTCGACGATGAGGGCGCGCTGATCTCGCTCGACATGAGCGAGTTCGGCGAGAAGCACACCGTCTCGCGTCTCTTCGGTGCCCCTCCCGGGTTCGTCGGCTTCGAGGAGGGCGGCCAGCTCACGGAGAAGGTCCGCCGCAAGCCGTTCTCGGTCGTGCTGTTCGACGAGATCGAGAAGGCGCACCCCGACATCTTCAACTCGCTGCTGCAGATCCTCGAGGAGGGTCGTCTGACCGATGGTCAGGGCCGCGTGGTCGACTTCAAGAACACCGTGATCATCATGACGACGAACCTCGGCTCGTCGGCGATCGCCGGTGGCCCGGTCGGCTTCCAGATCGAGGGCAACGCGCAGACGACCTACGAGCGGATGAAGGGCAAGGTCGACGAGGAGCTCAAGCGGCACTTCAAGCCCGAGTTCCTCAACCGCGTGGACGACATCATCGTGTTCCCGCAGCTGTCGAAGGACGAGCTGGTGCAGATCGTCGATCTGTTCACCAAGCGCCTCAACGACCGCCTGCTCGACCGCGACATGACGATCGAGCTGTCGCTGGCCGCCAAGGAGCGCCTCATCGAGATCGGGTTCGACCCGGCCCTCGGTGCCCGCCCCCTGCGCCGCGCGATGCAGCACGAGATCGAGGACCAGCTCTCCGAGCGGATCCTCGCCGGCACGCTCGAGGCCGGTCACCACGTCAAGGTCGATGTCGCCGACAACGCCTTCACGTTCGAGAACGCGCCCCGCGGTGAGCGCGTGGCCGTGGGCGTCGACACCCGCGGTGGCATCAGCGGCACGCCGGACCTCGCCGTCAACGGCTGATCCCACCCGCACGCACGAAGGGCGGTCCCATCCGGGGCCGCCCTTCGGCGTTCCCCGGGCCTCCGGTGGTCGACGGCACCGGGACCCGCGGCTCGTCGACCGGAGGCGCGCAGCGCCGGAGCGGAGACGGGTCGAGCGAGCGAAGCGAGTCGAGACCGCCCGGCCTCACCCCGCGACGGCGTACCAGTACCGGTGGTGCTCCGTGAAGCCGAGCGAGGCCATCAGCCCGAGCGAGGCCTCGTTCGCGGCGTCGACCTGCACGAGCGCCGACCGCACCCCGCGCACGGCGGCCCCGGCCGCGGCCGCGCGCACGAGCGCCCGGCCGGCGCCGCGCCGCCGCAGCTCCGGCGCGACCACGAGATCCGAGATCACGGCCCACTTGTGCGACACGGCCAGGCGGACCACGCCGACGAGCGACGACGATCCGTCGGGCCGGCGCGCGACGGCCGAGAAGAACGTGCGCGATTCGGGGCTGAGCAGCAGCGTGCGGTAGGCGTCGTGCTCCGCAGACCCGCGGGGGCGGCCCCAGGCCGCGAAGTGCAGGTCGTGCGGCTCGTCGTGCTCGACGATCTCCAGGCCCGACGGCGCGGCCTCCGAGGGGCGGCCGGCGCCGGCGGCGACCTCGCGGGTCGCGGCCGTGAGCACGAGCGACGGCGTCGAGGGCACGAGCCCCGCGCCGCGGAAGTGGCCGGCGATCGCGGCGCACGCCGGCGCCAGATCGGTCGTGCCGGCCGAGGAGTGGATGAGGAACGCCGGCTTCGCGTCGCGCTCGGCGTACCAGGCCGTGACGAGATCCAGTGCGGTCTCCGGCGGCAGGCCGGGATCGGCCAGCGGCAGCGCGGAGTTCGCGCGATGGGTGACGCCGCCGTTGGCGCGCAGCAGCCAGCCCGCCTGCAGCGGGGTGGCATCGTCGTCCAGCTCCTCGCGGCGCAGGTTCTCGGCGTTGAGCCAGGCGGAGTCCGCCGGCAGCCACGTGCTCGCGGCGATGCGCTGCAGGTCCTCCGCCGAGACGATCTGGTGCAGCGCGCCGGGCCGGGTCGGCGCCGGCGGCAGCTCGTGCACGAGCAGGATCGCGTCGCGGGCGATCGTGACCGGCCCCCGCTTGGTGGTGACCGTGACGGCGTCCGCGGACGTCCCGGCGACGGAGCCGACGGCATCGGTCGGCGATCCGTTGTCGGAATAGCGGATCACCACGCGCTGCCCTGGCTGCGGTTCCGGTGACGACATGAGACCTCTTCGACGGCGGGGACGTACCCGAGGACTCTATCCGCGACATCCCCCGGCCCCGCGCAGGTGGCGTCGAGGATCCGGCCAATACGCTGGAACGATGACCGAGTTCCTGGTGCGGCCCGCCCGCACGGCCGACATCGTGCAGATCCGCGACTTGCTCGAGCCGTACGTGCAGCGACGCATCCTGCTCGGCAAGGACCTCGTGGTGCTGTACGAGGCCACGCACGAGTTCGTCGTCGCGGAGGCCGAGGGGCGCGTCATCGGCTGCGGCGCCCTGCACGTGATGTGGGAGGACCTGGCCGAGGTGCGCACGCTCATCGTGCGCGACGACTGGCTGCACCGCGGCGTCGGCCGGCGGATCGTGGAGCGCCTGGAGGACAACGCGCGCGAGCTCGGCGTGACCCGCCTGTTCTGCCTGACCTTCGAGGTCGACTTCTTCACTCGGCGCGGCTTCGCGCCGATCGCCGAGCAGATCGTCGACCCCGACGTGTACTCGCAGCTCGTGCGCAGTCCCGACGAGGGCGTGGCGGAGTTCCTCGACCTGGCGCACGTGAAGCCGAACACCCTCGGCAACACGCGCATGCTCAAGCGGCTGTAGGGCTCGCCGGTCGAGCCGCCGACATACCCTGGAACCGTGACCGCCACCCGCCGTCCCACCCCCGCCGTCTACCGGCGCAGACGGCTGTTCGTGCTGCTCATCGCGCTCGCGCTGATCGGCGGCATCGTGTGGGCGGTGATCGCGCAGCCGTGGCGGCTGATCGCCGATATGTTCGCGGCGCCGGAGGGCGACGAGACGGTGAGCACGCCGCTGCCCACGGGCGATCCGACGTCGGCGCCGACCGACTCGCCCACCCCCGAGCCCAAGCCGACCGAGACGGAGGATACGGGGCCGAAGCCGTGCGACCCCAAGGTGATCGAGGTCTCTCCGGTTACCGACAAGGAGTGGTACGCCTGGGATGAGAATCCGCAGCTGTCGATCCGGTTGAAGAACACGGGATCGGTGGACTGCACCTTCAACGTCGGCACCAACCAGCAGCGGTTCGAGATCACCAGCGGCAGCGACCTGTGGTGGAACTCCACGCACTGCCAGAGCGACCCGGCCGAGATGATCGTCACGCTCGCGGCGGGCCAGGAGGTCACGAGCTCCGAGCCGCTGGTGTGGGACCGCACCCGCTCGCGCGAGGACACGTGTGACTCCGCCGACCGGCCGCGGGCGCCGGGCGGGGGCGCGTCGTATCACCTGAACGTCTCGATCGGCGGCGTGGATTCGCCGTGGACCGCGTACTTCATCCTGGGGTGACCGAGCGCCGATGACCTCTCCGCTGGCCCAGCACCGCGCCCCGCGCGGCGGTCGCCGCTGGCTGCTCGGCGCGCTGGCGCTGTCGGCCGTGGCGGGGGTCGTGCTCGGCGCGGGCGTCGCGGGCGGGATGGGCACGACCGGGGCCGACGCGGAGGTCGCGGCGCCGCCCGCACCGGTCGGGGTCGGCGAGCTGCCCGTGCCCGCGATCGCGCAGGTCGCGGCGGTGGAGCCGTGCGCGCAGACGGCCGTGACCGACGCACTGCAGTCGGGTGACGCCCCGGCCGTGGTCGCCGCGTTCGGCGGGGCCGAGTCGTTCCGCGAGCAGGTGGCGGCCGGCGCGGCGCCGTGTGTGCCGCTCGACGACGCGCGCTGGCCGTGGGTGGTGGTGAACAAGCAGCGCCCGCTCGTGCCGATCGACTACGCCCCCGACGCGATGGGGTACCCGGCGGCGCCCGCCGTGTCGGGCCGCTCCCTCGCCGCTGAGGCGGCCGGTGCGCTCGATGCGCTCGTGCAGGCCGCGGCCGCGGAGGGGGCGGGCCGCATCGCGCTGGACAGCGGGTTCCGCTCGTACCAGACGCAGGTGTCGGCCTACGGCTCGCAGGTGGCGATGCGCGGACGCGACGGCGCCGACGACGTCTCGGCGCGCCCCGGGTACAGCGAGCACCAGACCGGGCTCGCCGCCGACGTGGTGGCGTGCGATCCCGGCTGCGGCACGCTGGGGGAGTTCGGCGGCACGCGGCAGGCGGAGTGGACGGCGCAGAACGCGTGGCGCTTCGGCTGGATCGTGCGCTACGAGGACGGCGCCACCGGCACGACGGGCTACGTGGCCGAGCCGTGGCACCTGCGGTACGTGGGCGTGGAGCTCGCCACGGCCTACCACGAGGGCGGATACCACACGCTCGAGGAGTTCTTCGGGCTGCCGTCGGCTGCCACGTACTGAGGGATCGCCGCGCCCGCCGCGTACGCTGGAACGCATGGCCAAGAAGCGCAAGCCCGCCAAGCTGACCGACAAGGACGTCCGCTCGGAGGCCCTCGCGCTCGCCCTGGAGAAGCAGGACATGGCCGCCGTCGCGCTCGCGCTGCGCCACGGCAACACGATCGTGCCGCTCATCAAGGCCGGCCCGCGCGACAACCCCCTCGAGGGCGGCGAGGTCTGGACCTTCCGCGATCCGGCCACCGGCGATGTGGCGCTGCTGCTGTTCAGCGACGTGCGCCACAAGCCCGCCAACCTGCCGCCGGCGTTCGGCGTGTACTCGCCCGACTGGCTGCGCACCTTCCTCACGGTGCACGGCGACGAGATCACCACGGTGTTCATCGACATCGCCGGCCCGCACCCGATGCAGGCCTCGCCCGACGACCTGTTGCGTGCGCTCGAGCTTTGAGACACTGACGGCATGAACGACTGGCTCGTCTTCGCCGTGTGCCTGGCCGGCGTGCTGATCCCGCTGCTGACGTTCTGGACGTCGCGCCGGGGGCGTGCGCGCCGCTCCCGCTAAGCGGCTCCCGGCCGTGGCCGCCCGCCGTCAGAACGCGGGCACGTCGTCGAGGGTCCGCGGCGCGTGGGCGCGGATCTGCTCGAGCGCGGCGCGCAGGCGCTTGGCGCCGTCGTCAACCACGTGCCGATAGCCCAGGCGCGCGGCCTCGGTGCGCCGCTGCGCCGCCTGGGTCACGGGCCGCACCTCACCCGCGAGGCTGAGCTCGCCGACGGCCGCGACCTCGCGCGCGACCTTGAAGCCCAGCACCGACCCGGCCACGGCAACCGCGATCGCCAGATCGGCCGCCGGCTCGGTGAACCGCACCCCGCCCACGGTGGAGACGTACACGTCCTGATCGCTCGTCTTGATGCCCGCCCGTCGCTCGAGGATCGCCAGCACCATGGCCACGCGCGAGGAGTCGACGCCGTGCACCACGCGCCGCGGGTTCGGGGCGCTCGTCGGGATGGTGAGCGCCTGCACCTCGACCGGGAGCGCGCGGCGGCCCTCGAGGGCGATGGCGACGCACGTGCCGGGCTCGGGGGAACCCTGCGAGAGGAACAGCCCGCTCGGATCGGGCACCTCCGCGATGCCGTCGCCGGTCATCTCGAAGCAGCCGACCTCGTCGGTCGGGCCGAACCGGTTCTTCAGCGCACGGACGAAGCGCAGGGCGGTCTGCCGATCGCCCTCGAACTGGCACACGACGTCGACGAGGTGCTCGAGCAGCCGGGGGCCGGCCACCTGGCCGTCCTTCGTGACGTGCCCGACGAGGATGATCGGCAGATCGCGCTCCTTGGCCACGCGGATGAGCGTGGAGGCGACCTCGCGCACCTGCCCCGGCATGCCGGCCGCGCCCTCCGACAGCGACGACGACACGGTCTGCACGGAGTCGACGATCACGAGCTCCGGCTGCACGGAGTCGATGTGACCGAGGATGGTGGCGAGATCCGTCTCGCTGGCGAGGAAGAGCTCATCGTGGAGCGCGCCGGTGCGCTCGGCCCGCAGTCGCACCTGTGCCGGGGACTCCTCGGCGCTGACGTAGAGCACGCGGCGCCCCTCGACCGCGGCGCGGGCGGCGACCTCGAGCAGCAGCGTCGACTTGCCCACGCCGGGTTCGCCGGACAGCAGGATCGCCGCGCCGGGCACGACGCCGCCGCCGAGCACCCGATCGAACTCGCCGATGCCGCTGGGCCGGCGCGGGGCGTCCTTGGTCTCGACGCGGGTGATCGGCATCGCGGCGGCCGTGGGGATCATCGACTCGACGCGGCGAGTGATCCCCTGCGGCTGCGCCGCCTCGACGACCGTGCCCCACTGCTGGCACTCGCCGCAGCGGCCCACCCACTTGGCGGCCGTCCAGCCGCACTCCGTGCAGCGGAAGGCGGCGGGGGCGGGTCGTTTCGAGGCCATGGATCCAGGCTACGGTCGCCCTCCGACATTCCCGTCAGCCGTCGACGGGCGAGGACCCCCGGTCGCGGATCCCGAGCCACGACACCACGCCGCCGGCGACCATGAGGGCCGCCACCACGATCGCGGCGCGGTGGAAGCCGTCGAGGTCGAGCGTGCCGCCCACGATCGTGCCGATCGCCGCGACGGCCACGAGCCCCGCGACGCGCGAGACGGCGTTGTTGACGGCGCTCGCGATGCCGCTGCGGGCCGGCTCGATCGCCCCGAGAATCGCGGCGGTCAGCGGTGACACGGTGATCGACAGGCCGAGGCCGAAGACGATCATCGACGGCAGCACTTGCCACCAGTAGTCGAACGCGGGGGCGACGCTCAGCAGCAGGAGCGATCCGACGCCCATGACGATCGGCCCGACCGTCATGAAGATCCGCGCGCCCCAGCGGCCCGACAGGGCACCGATCCGCGAGCTCAGCAGGATCATGAGGATCGTCGTCGGCAGGCTGGCGAGGCCCGCGAGCGTCGCCGACAGGCCGGCGCCCTGCTGGAGGTAGATCGCCACGACGAAGCCGTTGAGCGAGAGCGCGCCGTAGATGAGGGCGGTCGCGACGTTGCCGGTCCAGAAGTTGCGCACGCGGAATACGTCGAGCGGCATGATCGGGTGGCGCGCGGTGCGCTGGCGCAACAGGAAGAGGGCGAACAGGACGGTGCCGGCGGCGAGCGAGCCGATGATCGCCGGATGCGACCAGCCGAGGTTGGGCTGCTCGATGAGCCCGAACACGAGCCCGCCGAAGCCAAGCACACACAGCGCGGCGCCGATCAGGTCGATGCGGGCATCGGCGTGCCGCGGGGGATCGGCGAGGTCGCGCATGAGCCACAGCGTGATGCCGATCGGGATGACGTTGATGAGGAACGCCAGCCGCCAGCTGGCGAGGTCGACGAGCAGCCCGCCGATGAGCGGACCCGCGATCATCGCGCCCGTGGTCAGCGACGTCCACGTGCCGATCGCCCGGGACTGCGCCGGTCCCTCGAACGTCGACGTGATGAGGGCGAGCGAGCTCGGCACGAGGAACGCGCCCGCGGCGCCCTGCAGCATGCGCGCGATCACGAGGATGAGCGGATCCGGCGCCAGCGCGATCGCCAGGGAGGCGATCCCGAACCCGATCAGTCCGATCCGCAGCACGAGCGCCCGCCCGAACGCGTCGCTCACCGAGCCGGCGACGAGGATCAGCGCGCCGAGCGTGACGAGGTACCCGTCGACCACCCACTGCTGCGTCGACAGCCCGCCGCCCAGCTCGCGATCGATCGCCGGCAGCGCGACGTTCACGATCGTCCCGTCGAGGAACGCGACGAACGACGCGAGCACGGCGATCCACAGCACTCGCGTGGGCGTGGGCGACATGCGCTCAGGCTACGCCGGGCCGGCGACATCGGTGCGGGCAGGCGTCGATTGGCGTCGCAGGAGAACGTCGCGTAAACTCGATCCCGGTGACGTGTCCGAGCGGCCGAAGGTGCAACTCTCGAAAAGTTGTGTAGGGTAACCCCCTACCGTGGGTTCAAATCCCACCGTCACCGCCACCGAAAACCCCTGGCTCGCCAGGGGTTTTCTGCTGTCCGGGAGCTGCGCTCGTTCCGCGCCGGCGTCGGAGCCTCTGGTGCGGCGCTGCGCCAGCGTCGGAGAATTCGCCCCCGGGGCGCGTCTGCCGGGGCTGCAACCCGCAGATCTCCGACGCCGGCGCGGACGCCGCGCACCAGCTCCGACGCCGGCGCGGAGATGGCGGCGGAAGGGTCGCGTTGAGGCGGGCCTGACCCGGGCCGGATAGATTGCGATCGTGGCGACGCCTGACCCGATCCCCGCGATCTCCGAGCCCACCGTGATGTTCGTGATCAACCGTGCCTGGTCGCCGGACGCGGACGCGCGGGCAACGTACGACGCGACCCGGATGTACTGGCGAGTAGGAGCAGAGACGCGGGAGCGGGCCGTGTACGCGCTCGGAGTCGCGGGTGGTGTCGTCCGCGGCGCGTACCGGATCGAGGCGTGGCACGCGGGGCCCGAGAAGGGGCGATGGGGCTTCGATGGTGTGCCGGCTCCCGAACTGGGCGTCGTCGGCACGAGCGTTGAGCGGCTCGCGCCGCCGCGCGGCGCGGCGAACCCGGTGCGCCTCTATCTGGATGGCATCCCTCGGGCACAGAAGAAGCCGCTGGCGGCGATCGCTCACGAGCTCAACCTCGAGCCGCTCGCACGGATCATGTACGGCCAGCGGGAACTCTTCCACAGCAACTTCCTCGCCTGGTTCTTCGACGCGCTCCCAGACCTGGCGGCTGCCGTCTTCCGGGACCTGACGACCGACGACCCCTCGAGCGCCATCACCGAGAGGCACGTCGAACGGGAGCGCGAGAATCTCGACCTCGTGATGCATTGGCCCGGTGCTGCGCCGCTGGTCATCGAAAACAAGGTGTTCTCGTTGCCCGAGCGGGCACAGCTCGACGCATACCGTGGCAAGACCGCCCGATGGAAGGGCGCGCCTGCGCAGCACGTGCTCCTGAGCATGTCGCCGCCGCGCGAAACGGTGGAGGGCTGGACGTACCTCAGCTATCAGGAGCTGTCCGAGCGGATCGACGTTGCTCTCGCCGAGAGCGGCGACCGGAGCAGCTACGAGATCGAATCGGTCAGGCGGTATTCGCGGGTCGTCCGGCTCTTGAGCGCTCTGCTCGACACGACGATCGTTCGCGCGCCCGACGAATCCGCGTGGCTCGACGACTCGGAGCTCGCCGAGATCGATTCGAAGCAGACCCGCATGGCACTTCGAAAGCTGCGGGCGCGGCGGGTGGAGGAGAGGATCGCCGTCGAAGGTCCACGGATCGGATGGACCGGCGCCACCATCACCCATGGGCATCCACTCGTCGAGTGGCAGCGCGTCGTCCGTCTTGATGGCGTCGGCGACGACGTCCCGATCGAAGCCGGTTGGCAGTACCAGGAGGGGCAGTTCCGGTTGTTCGTCGTGACCCCCCACCTTGCGGGGCGCTCCGACTCGGACAAGCGCGCACGCGAGGAGTTCGCGGCCGCCCACCCCGAGCTGTTCGACTTCTCGCCCCTGCGAGAGGCCCTCGCGCCTCTTGACGACGTGGTGCGGCCCCCGGACCGATTCGGACACTTCGCACCCGCCTTCGTCTACCGGTACGTGAAGGTTCCCGACCTTTCCGTGGCCCAGCTGATCGCCGCGACTCGCATCGTGAATGACATGCTCGAATCGGCACAGGCGTAGCCGCACACCCGAAAAGGACACCAAAAGGAACCCCGATGCAGCGAACCGAGTCCGTCGGCGCGTGGGCGCGGACGGCGCGCTTCGATGAGCCGATCGATCTGGGCCTCGTCGAGCAGCAGATCCTCGCGCGCCCGCTGCCCGAGGCGAGGGGTCGGTCGCGCGAAGGGATGCCGGTCGCTCAGTTCGTCGCCGGAGTGTTCTTCATGCTGGTGCCGGCGGTCGCCCCGCTTCTGGCGTTCGGGCTGCTGTGGGGCGCGTCGCGCGAGACCGACTCCGATGTCGCCGACGCGCTGCTCATCGGGGCCGGTGTGGCGTCGCCCGCGGGTGTCGCCTTCCCGCTGACCGCGCTGATGCTGTGGGCGCAGAAGCGTCGGCGCAGCGTGTTCGTGACCACGGTCGCGGTCGTCGCGCCGGTGGTGTCGATCGCCGCGACGGCGCTGCTGTGGACCCCCGGTCTGCCGGTGACGACCGCGGTGTTCGTCGGAAACCTCGCAAGCGCCGTGCTGAGCGTGATCCTGTGTGCGCTGGTGTTCCTCGCGTCGCGACCGGAGACCGAGGAGGCGGTGGAGCGTGAGGCCGAGGAGGCGAGCCGGGAGGAGGCCCTTCGCCTCAAGGAGCGGACGATCGCGCTGCACGTGCTGCATGACCGCGGGCTGATCGATGTCGCCACGTACGAGAGGGCGATCGACATGCCCCTCGGATCCTGGGGAGAGCTGTCCCGGAAGCGCGGCTGACTCCCGGTCAGTCGTGCATCCGGGCGCCCTTCACGATCCGATCCACGACGTTCCGAGGGCCGCGCAGCGCGATCCCCACGAGGTTCAGGTCGGCGGCGGGGACCGTGGCGACGGCGGCGCGGTTGGCGGCGTCGTGTCCCGTCGCGAAGAGCTCCTCCGTATAGATCGCCGCGGGGATCTCGCGCGCGATCGCCTTGGCGCGGGCGGCGGCGAGCGTGGCGGCGTCGGCGGTCATCACGACCACCGGCTGGCGCAGCATCGGCAGGTACTCGGTGTCGTCGGCGTCGCGGTAGGGCTCGCCCGTGAGGCCCGGGGCGCTCGTCGAGATCCCGCTCATGAGGAACGCGGTCACATTGAGCTCCTGCCACGGCAGCAGGCCGGCGCGGAGGACGACGACGACCTTCGTGTCGAAGCGGACGGCAGCGGGCGCATCGGTGGTGACGGAGGGATCGGTCATGGCGTCAGTCTCGCGCCGCGCCTGCCCGCGGGTCTTGTACGTTTCTTGCATGGCCGCCGGACGCCCGGCCGTCAGAGCGCGCCGTACACGTAGACGTCGGTGACGTGCGGGAGGTCGAAGGTCTCGCGCCCCGCGACGTCGAGATCCGTGTCGAGAATCCGTTCGATCTCGCTGGTCATGGCGTCGCGCTCCGCAGGCTCCGCAGCGAGGAACGTGCTCACGGTCTGCCAGCGCGCAAGATAGTCCGAGCGGGTCACTTGATCCGTCCAGGAGATCGCCGTGCGAGCCCGCAGCTCGAATCCGGGCAGCGAATCGTCGGCCGGGGCGGGCGCGAGCGATGAGTCGCTCACCCATGGGTGAGCGACGCGATAGCAGGCCTGATCCCAGGCGCACGCGGGATCGGGGCCGTTCCACAGCAATGCCAGCCGACCGTGCGGCACCAGCACTCGGAGGATCTCGGCGCATGCCCGCTCTCGGTCGAACCAATGGAATGCTTGCGCGACCGTCACGAGATCGACCGAGTCATCCGGTACCGGGATGTGCTCGGCCGTGCCGATGTGCGTCTCGACGGAGGGCAGCTTCGCGCGGAGCACCGCGAGCATCCGTGCCGACGGATCGACCGCGAGCACTCGGTCGGCGCGATCCACCAGCCGCTCCGTGAACTTGCCGGTACCGGCTCCGAGGTCAAGGGCGACCGGCACTCCCATCGGTGCGATCGCGTCCGCGGCTTCGATCGGAAACCCCGGGCGGTATCGGTCATAGTCCTCGCCCGTGGACTCGAACGATCTCGCGAGCTTCTCGTTCGGCATGCGCCCACGGTACCGTTGCCGCCCCCACCCGGGGGTCTTGTACGTTTCTTGCATGGCCGATCGCGTGGAGGCGTGGCATCCCGACGTGCCGCTCGTGAGCGAGGTGCTGCACGCCCGCTTCGAGCAGCACAGCTACCCCGCCCACACCCACGGAGACTGGGCGGTGCTGCTGATCGATTCCGGCGCCGTCGTGTACGACCTGGGTCACGCGACGCACCATGCCGAACCGTCCGCGCTGACGATCCTGCCGCCCCACGTGCCGCACGACGGCCGATCCGCGATCGCGGGCACCGCGTTCCGCAAGCGCGTGCTGTACCTCGACGCCGACTGGCTCCCGGCCTCCGCGGTCGATGCCGCGGTGCACAGTCCTGCGCTAGGTGATCCGCGCGCGCTCCGCGTGGTCCGCGGCGTGCACGAGGCGCTGCGGAATCCCGGCGACGCGATGGCCGCCGAGGGAGGCGTGCTCGCGCTCGCCGACATCGTGCGCGATCGGTTCGGGTCGCCGAGCGGATCGGCCCGCGACACGCCCCTCGCGCGGCGGCTGCGCGTGCTGCTCGATGACCGCCTGACGGAGTCGTTCACGATCGCCGAGGCGGCGCGCATCCTCGGCGCGCACCCGAGCCACCTCGTGCGCGCCTTCTCGCGGGCCTACGGGATCGCGCCGCACCGGTATGTGACGGGCCGCCGCGTCGATCGCGCGCGGCGGCTGTTGCTGGGCGGACTGTCGCCGGCCGAGACGGCCGTCGCCGTCGGCTTCCACGATCAGGCGCACCTGACGCGCCACTTCCGGCGCACCCTCGGCACCACGCCCGCCGCCTTCGCGGCGTAGCGCCGCGTGCCGGATCGGGCCGCGTAGGCTCAAACCTCATGGCCCTCGGAGCGACGATGTACACGTTCGACGTGCAGCTGGCGGACGTGGATCGCGGGGTCTACGACGACCTCACGCTGCGCGTGGCACGGCATCCGTCCGAGACGGACGCCAACATGATCATGCGCCTGCTGGCGTACTGCCTCGAGTTCGAGGAGGGAATCGCCTTCAGCGAGGGCATCTCCTCGACGGATGAGCCGGCCGTGCTCGTGCGCGACCTGACCGGCCGCGTCACGGCGTGGATCGAGGTGGGTGCGCCCGACGCCGAGCGCCTCCATTTCGGCAGCAAGCTCGCGGACCGCGCGGTGGTCTACACGCAGCGGGACCCGGAGAAGCTCATGGTCGCGTGGGCCGGCAAGCGCATCCACCGCGCCGAGGAGCTCCTCGTGCGCGCGTTCGACGCCGGCTTCGTGGACGACGCCGTCGCCGCGCTCGCCCGCCGCAACACCGTCTCGCTCTCGGTCACCGAGGGTCAGCTCTACCTCGAGATCAACGGCACGCACCTGAGCTCCGCCGTGCACGATCACCGCCTCGACGCGGGTTCGTGATCTCGATGGTCGCGTCGATCTGACACCACGGTCGGCGAGCATCGGGCCAGCCGCGCCCACGACCTGAGCGCCCCGCCGCAACCCCTTCCGCACCCGCGCCGGCCCGCTCTATCCTGGCCGCGAGACGGGCGCTCCCGCTCGCCTTGCGACCACAAGGAACGAGGTGCGAGATGGACGCGATGATGATGGATGCGATGTCGAAGGACATGATGTCGATGCCCGGAATGGCGTCGATGGACATGGCCACCATGCAGGAGTGCATGGACGCGTGCGCGGCCGCCGAGCAGGCCACGACGATCTGCGCGACGCAGATGATGGACTGCGCGCCGACGTGCATGAACTGCGCCGACATGTGCCACACGACGATGCGATCGATGCTGCGCATGCAGGGCATGACCGCGGACTCGATGATGGCGATGCTCGACGCGTGCATCGCCATGTGTCAGGCCTGCATGGATGCCTGCGCGCCGCACACCGACAGCGACGTGTGCCGCATGTGCATGCAGGCGTGCCAGGCGTGCATGGACGCCTGCATGGCGATGAAGGACAAGATGACGGCGGCCGCATAGGCCGCCTTTTTCGTGTCCGTCCTCAGGCCGCCGGGGGCTCGGGGACGGGGCGGAGCGCGGCTTCCAGTCGCTGCGCCCGCAGGAGCCGGTTGGCGCGACTCCAGTCGGGGATCGCGCCATCGGAGTACACGGCCGTCTCAGCCGCGGACCCCGCCGGCAGCACGCGCCGCCTCCGCACGCGGCGGGCCGCGGCCTCGCGGGCTTCCGGTGTGGGGTTCTCGCCGGGGTACGCGTCGTAGAACATCGCCCGCACGCGGTTGCCGATGGACGTATCGACGTTCTCGGCCCGATACGCCAGCCCGGTGATGAAGGCGGTGAGCGCCGTCGCGAGCGCGGTGAGCACGGACCGGAGCTCGGCGGCTGCCCGCGCGACGTCGGGGCCGGCTCCCGCCGGCGTTTCCGGCGCCACGATGCTCGCCGCCGCAACCATCGCGATCGCGGTCGCCGCGGCAGTAAGGGCCGCAATCGCCAGCACCTGCCCGTCCATGAGCCTGACCGCCCGCACCGGGTGCTCCGGCAGCGCCTCATCCGCCCACCGGCCGAAGAGATATCCGAGCAGCAGCAGAGCGACGACCACGATCAGGGCGACGGAGCCCAGCCCGGTGAACCACAGCCACGCCAGTCCTGCCCCGCCCGCCGCGAAGGCGAATCCGAGAGCGGGAGTCGACAGCAGCGCCGTCGTCATCATCCCGTGAACGTGTGAGGTTCGGGGTGGCGGCAGAGGTACGCGAGGGGCCCATGGTCTTTCAGGCCCACCGCATAGATCTCGGCGAAGGGGGACTGCACCTGGCATTCCCACCTCGCGCCGGTACCCACGAACGTGGCGAGACGATCCAGCTCGCCGGCGAGCGCATCCGTGTCGATCTCGTCGTCGGTGTTCCGGAGCGAGCGGCTCATATCGCGCAACTGCTCCGCGACCGCGGCCGCCCCCTCCTGCTCATCATGCGGTTCGGGGTCCGTCATCGTGTGCCTCGGGAGTCATCCGGGTGGTGCGCCGTGGGCAGTCGGGCCGAACGGCCCGATGTGGCTCTCATGATCCGCCCGGCGGCGGAGCCCGTCAAGAGCGGCTGTAGGCCGCCTTTTTCACGCGCCCGCGGCGCTCCGGATCACGCGGCTAGCCCGCTCCCACTCACGCGCCCGCGGCGCTCCGGATCACGCGGCTAGCCCGCTCACGCGCCCGCCGCGCTCCGGGTCACGCGGCCGCGACGTTGAAGCGCGCCCGGCCCGCGGCGAGCACGCTGTACCGGCGGTGCACCGCGACCGGGGTGCCGGCCGGTGCCTCCAGCGCGGCGCCGGATCCGTTCCACAGTTCGAGCACGTCGCCGTCGAGCGAGCGAACGACGAGCGTGCCCGCGAGCGGATCCGCGGCCTCGACGATCCCGTCGACCCACTCGGCCGGCGTGGCCGACGCGATGCGCGCCTGGATCAGGTGCAGCGCATGGCCGGGCGCGTACGACGAGCAGGCGCCGCCGGTCGCGCACATGCACGCCACACGCTCACGCACCTCGGCGGGGCGGATGTGCGGCAGCGGCGTGGACACGGCGGTTCCTCTCGGATCGATGACGTTCCGACCACGCTAGGCCGCCCGCCCGTCAGGGCGAAGCCGCGCGAAACGCGGCGTAACGTTCGCCGCCGGTCCCGATCAGCCCTCGCGGCGCTCCGGGAACAGCTCGTCGAGGTCGAGATCCGGATTGTCGTCCTGCGTGCGCACGAGCTCGATCGCCTCCTCCTCGGTGGCCACGCTCGGCATCGCGCCCGGCAGCGGCTGGCGCGCCGACTCGCGCAGCACGACGACCGCGATGAAGCCGGCGATCGAGGTGCCGATCACGTAGAACGCGGGCGCCAGCGACGAGCCGGTCAGCTGCACGAGCGACTCCATGATCACGGGAGCGGTTCCCGCGAAGATCGCCACCGCGGCGTTGTACGAGATGCCCATGCCGCCGTAGCGCGACGACGTGGGGAACAGCGCCGGCAGCGACGACGCGAGGTTCGCGACGTAGAACGTCACGGGAATCGCGAGCAGCACGAGGCCGAGCAGGGTCGACCAGATGGCGCCGTGCATCATGAACAGGAACGACGGCACCGCGAGCACGATCGCCGACACGGATCCGATGAACAGCACCTTCCGGCGGCCGATCCGGTCGGACAGGGCGCCCGTGAGCGGGATGCACAGCGACATGAGCACGAGCACCGGCAGCGTGAGCAGCGTGCCGTGCACCTCGTCGTAGCCGAGCGTGCCGGTGAGGTAGGTCGGCATGTACGACGTCAGCGCGTAGCCGACCGTGTTGGCGGCGGCCACGAGGATGAAGGCGGTCAGCAGCTCGCGCCAGTAGGAGCGGATGAGGTCGAGCACGCCCTTCGGCGCATCGGGCGAGGCCTGCGCGGCCGCCGAGGCCTCGTCGGCGTGCGTCTTGGCGTCCTGGAAGGCCGGGGTGTCCTCGATCTTCAGGCGGAAGTAGATCGCGATGAGGCCCAGCGGCAGCGCCACGAGGAACGGGATGCGCCAAGCGAAGCCCTCCATCGCGTCCTCCGACAGCGTGACCTGCAGCACCGAGACGAACGCGGCGCCGATCGCGAAGCCCATGTACGAGCCCAGGTCGAGCAGCGAGGCGTAGAAGCCCCGGCGCTTGTCGGGTGCGTACTCGGTGATGAACGTGGTCGCGCCGGCGTACTCGCCGCCGGTGGAGAAGCCCTGCGCCAGCTTGAGCACGATGAGCAGGATCGGCGCCCACGCACCGATCACCGAGTAGTCCGGCAGCACGCCGATGAGGAAGGTGGCCGAGGCCATCATGATCAGCGTGAAGGCGAGCACGCGCTGGCGGCCGAGGCGATCGCCCAGCTGGCCGAGGATCACGCCGCCGGCGGGGCGGGCGACGAACGTGACGGCGAACACGCCGAGCGAGAACAGCGACTGCGCGCCCTCCGAGGCGTCGGGCAGGAACATGCGCCCGATGATCACGGCCAGGTAGCCGTAGATGCCGATGTCGTACCACTCCATGAGGTTGCCCACCACGGTGCCCGCCACTGCGCGGCGCAGCATCGGACGGTCGACCACCGTGACGTCGTCGACGGTGAGCCGGCGCGGTCCGCGCAGGGCCGGGATGAAGCGCCCGAGCACGCGCCGCCAGGCGGGCATCGTGGCCGCCGTCGGGGTGGGGCGCTCGTCGCCGCGGGCTTCGAAATCGGTCTGGTCGGACATCTGTCTCCCCCTCTCGGGCACCGCCCGTGGGGCGATGCCAACCTTTCCAGGGTAGGCCGCGTTCCTGGGCGGTCGCGGAAACGGGCGGCGAAAAGCGGCTGATCAGAGGGATCTCCGGGGCGCGAGATCCCCTCTTGACAAGCGCTCCGGACGGAGTAACCTACAACCAAATGGTTGCACAACTTGAGCTCTCCGACGACGAGGTGGATCGGATCTTCCGGGCCCTCGCCGACGCGACGCGCCGCGACATCCTCCGCCGCACCCTCGAGGGTGAGGCCACGGTGTCGCAGCTCGCCGCCGCCTACGACATGTCCTTCGCGGCCGTGCAGAAGCACGTCGCGGTGCTGGAGGGAGCGGGCCTCGTGACGAAGCACCCGCAGGGCCGCGAACGCATCGTCCGCGGAGACCCCGACCGGATCCGGCGCGCGCAGGCGCTGCTGGACCGATACGAGCAGATCTGGCGGGGCCGCATCGCCCGGCTGGACGCCCTGCTCGCCGAAGACTGATCACAGAATCCACGAAAGGCGCATCATGCCCCTCACCTCCGTCGAGAAGGACCTCGACGCACTCACGATGACCATCACGGCCGACTTCCCCGTGCCGGTCCGCCGGCTGTGGGACGCGTATGTCGATCCGCGGCAGATCGAGCGGTTCTGGGGACCTCCCGGATGGCCGGCCACCTTCACCCGGCACGACGTGTTCCCCGGCGGTTATTCGAACTACTACATGACCGGCCCCGACGGCGAGCGCTCGGGCGGCCTGTGGCACTTCCAGGCGGTCGACGAGGGCCGATCGTTCACGGTGCGCGACGGCTTCGCCCGCGAGGATGGATCGCTCAACACCGACATGCCCACCATGCTCATGACCTTCTCGTTCGAGGAGACCCCGGGCGGGTCGCGGGTCGTGAGCGTGACGACCTTCCCGTCCCTCGAGGAACTCGAGCAGCTCATCGAGATGGGCATGGAGGAGGGCACGAAGGAGGCGATGGGGCAGATGGACGACGTCCTCGCCGACCTGCAGAGCTTCGCCGCCGACCTGCCGGCCTCGCTGCAGCTGATCGGCGACACCCAGGCGCGCGTCACCCGGGTGATTCGCGGCACGGTCGAGCAGGTCTGGCGGGCCCACCACGAACCCGAGCTCGTGAAGCAGTGGCTCAAGGGTCCCGACGGCTGGGTCATGACCGTCGCCGACGTCGCGCAGAACGTGGGCGACCGCTACCGCCAGGAGTGGACCCGCGAGGACGGATCCGACGGCTTCGGCTTCGAGGGCGAGCTCATCGAGTCCGCCTCGCCGCATCGCGAGGTCACCACGGAGGCGATGATCGGCATGCCCGGCGAGCCGACGCGCAACGAGCTGACGCTCACCCCGGTGGAGGGCGGCACGCTGCTGTCGATCGTGATCACCTATCCCGACGCCGACACGCGCCAGATGATCCTCGACACCGGCATGGTCGAGGGCATGGAGACCAGCTATGCCCGCCTCGAGCGAGAGGTGCTCGGCGCCGTGAGCGCCTGATCGGCTCCGCCCGCACGCGAAGAGACCCCGCCGACGTCGGCGGGGTCTCTGTCGTTCGCGGTGCGCTCAGACGTCTTCGCCCTCGGCCTGCGACGGGTGACGGTCGAACCAGTAGGGGCGACCGACGTGGTCGAGGGCATCCTCGTCTTCGATCAGATTCACGGTCATGGACATGATGTGCCTCCTTCCTGTCCTGCCTCCAGGATGCGCCGGGCGCAAGAGGCGAAACACCGAAATCCCGCGTAAAGAAGTTGCGGATTTACGGTGGTGAGAAAGGAAGTGCGGCGAACCATCGCGTGTTGCAGTGAATGCAACTGTTCACGCTTGCAAACGACGCCTATTCGTCTTGCTTGGTGCCGAACTGCTCTGACAATAACAGCGCGATCTTGCGGATGCCGAGTGCGGGGTTGACATGGTGATGCACTGTCCCATACTTTGTTGCATCTAATGCAAGACTTTGGGGCTTCTCCAGCGGCGCTTCGACTGATCACTTCAGCCTCGAACGTCGCTATGGCGAACCCTGAGGCACAGGTCTTCAACGCGATGATCGAGGGCTGGCAGAACCAGCAGTTGTCCCGGGGGCTTCGTGAGCAGACGATCCGAAATCGGACAGCGACGGTGACCCGGTTCCGTGCTTTCGTGGACAAGCCGCCGTGGAGGTGGACGGTGGCCGATGTGGATGAGTTCACTGCGGAGTCCGGTGGCCGCACTCGGACGCTATCGACGATGCGCGCCAATCATGGGTCGATCCGTGGGTTCTGCGACTACCTCACGAACCCGTTGTACGACTGGATGGAGATCTGCGATCGCGAGTTTGGGGACGTCCCCTCGCAAGTGTGTCTGCCGTGGAACACGGTGGCGCACCGGTTCGAGTTCGAAGGCGATGGGAAGCGTCGCCCGTTCACCTATGAGGAGATCGAGCGCCTGTTCGACACGCCGATGCGCGCGTTGAGCTACTCGTGGCGTCGGGTCGCAAGGGTGCGCTTGGCGCGCTGAGGGATGCCCAGTTGCTGAAGACGGTGTACGCGTTCGGTCTGCGCCGCACCGAGGCGGTGATGCTCGATACCGTCGATCTGCACCACAACGCGAAGATGCGCCAGTGGGGGCACTTTGGTGCGATCCACGTGCGGTGGGCGAAGGCCGCGGGCGGCGGCGCGCCACGACGGCGCACCGTGCTGCTGGTGCCGGAGTTCGATTGGTGGGTGCCCGGCATGCAGCAATGGCTCGAGCAGGCCCGGGAGCGCTTCGCGCCCGGAGATAACCTCGACGCGCTCTGGGTGACCGAGCGCCACACTCGTCTGTCCGCCGGTTATCTCGACCGAAGATTCGCGGAGCTGCGGGACGAGGCCGGCCTGTCGAAGGATCTGACGCTGCACAGCCTCCGGCATTCCTATGTGACGCATCTGCTGGAGTTCGGCTACGCCGATCGATTCGTCCAGGAGCAGGTCGGACACATGCACGCGTCGACGACCTCGATCTACGCCTCTGTCAGCTCGGACTACAAGAACCGGGTGCTCGCCGAAGCCCTGAAGGCCCTCATCGAAGGAGAAGCTGATGACCGTTGAGCTCGATACCGGATGGAATCTTCGCAGTGTGATGGCCTCGCGTGGGATCTTCCAGACCTCCAAGCTGAAGCCTCTGCTCGAGGAGCGTGGCATCGACCTGTCCCGAGAGCAGGTGTATCGGCTGGTGACGCAGCCACCCCAGCGGGTGCGTCTCGACGTCCTCGCTGCTCTGTGCGATGCACTGGAGTGCTCACTCGACGATCTCGTGACGATCACTCGCCGGGAGGCATCGGCCCCTGTGGCCGTGGGCGAAGAAGCGACGCGCGGGTCGATCGGCGATCTCCGCCCCGTTCGCGCGACGATCCGCCGGCCACGTACGAAGTAGCGATGGTGGCGAAGCCTCCGCAGCAGCCGCGAGTCGCGGAAGTCGTCGACCTCATCCACCCCCTTGTTCCCGAGATCTCGTCCGAGCGTCTCGCTGAGATCGTGCATTCGGTCGCGCCGGTACCGCTGACGCAGCGGCTTCTCGAGCTCGCGCTGCTCAAGCAGCCCGGCGTTCTCGAGGGGCGGCATGCGAACGTGCCGGCGACCGTCCAGGACCTGGCCCACGCGCTGGTCGACGAAGGAGCAGGCCGGGTTGTGCTGCCCACGTGCGAGTCGTGCAGCCGCGCGGTCCGTCTTCCACACAAGACACCGAACGGTGGTCGGCACTGCTCCCGATGCGAGCGGAACGCCCGGTCGGTATCCTGCGCTTCCTGTGGCCGGGTCAGACCCGTGCAGCGCACGATCGACGGGCAGCGCTTCTGCCGCGACTGCTGGCGAGCCGACCCTCGATCGTTCGGCGACTGCTCGCGGTGCGGTCAGCATGCGACGATCATCGTCCGCCGCCCGGAACTTGTCTGCTTGGCCTGTTACACCGCACCGATCAAGACCTGTGGGCTCTGCGGAGAGCCTGGCCGCGTCGCCTCCCACCTTGACGGGCGACGGGTCTGCGCGCGTTGCTACTACGCGATGCGCAGACCCCAGCCCTGCCCCGAGTGTGGGCGCAGGGTGTTCCTCACCGGGTTCATGAATGACCAGAAGGTCTGTGCTGACTGCGCGGGTGCGCCGGTGACGATGGCTTGTCCTGGCTGCGGCTCGATCGAGGAGATCCGCAAGCATCACCTCTGCGTCGAATGCCGCCGGCCCATTGCAATCCAGCAGCTGCTCGCCGACGACGCGGGAGAGATTCGGACGGACCTTCACCCCCTTGCGGACTACCTGCTCACGCATCACAGCAAGGCGGCATCGCTCGAACGCTGGCTGCACAGGAGCAAGTGCGCGAGCGTGCTCCGCGAGCTCGCGGACGGAGCACTGCCGCTCACCGCCGAGGCGATCATTACCCGAGCCCAGTCAGGACAGGCCGTCGCGTTCCTCCTCTCGCTTCTGGTCCGCTCGGGAGTGCTCCCGGAGCTCGACGTCGAAGCAACACGCTTCAACCATTGGTTCAACGACTGGCTCGACGACATCGACCACTCCGAGGACCGGCTGATCCTTCGTCGCTACTGCACCTGGGAGCTCCTCCGGTCCACTCGAACACGTAGTCAATCCAGCCCCGCCGCCGGCTTTCAAAGGCAACGGGCCGCGCTGAAGTACTGTGCCGCGCTCCTTAGGGAGATCCGGGCGCAGCAGAAGACGCTGGCCACGTTCCCGCAGCGCCGGCTCGACGCCTATCTGACCGATTCGCCCAGCCAACGCGACGCGCTGGCACCGTTCACTCGCTGGCTCCGAAAGCACCGACTGAGCACCCTTCGGGTCGAATTCCGAGCCCATCGCCTCGAAGGGCGAGACTACGCCTCCGACCACCGCTGGCAGATGGCCCGCTGGTTCCTGTCCGATCCCGACCTGGATCCGAAGACCCGGGCCGCGGGTCTCCTCGTGTTGCTCTACGGGATCCAACTGACCCGCATCGTCACGATCACACGGACACAGGTCGATACGAGCTCGCAGCCCGTGACACTCACCGTCGGAGCCGAGCCGATCGAGCTCCCCGAGATCCTCGGCGACGCCATCGTCGAACTTGTCGATGCTGCCCAGCACCATCCCGAAGGGTGGTTGTTCCCCGGCAGGAACCCGGGCCGTCACCTCACCCCGGGGCCGCTCAGCCGTCGCCTTCGCGCCGAAGGCCTGCTTGCCGGGAGCGCCCGTACGACAGCGCTCATCGAGCTCACTCGGCAATTGCATCCCCGGATCGTCTCGGATCTCCTTGGCATCACAACGGCGTCCGCCGCTTCATGGTCGCGTCTCGCCGGCGGCGAATGGTCCGATTACCCGGCTCTCCGTTCCGCTCTCGCCTGATCGAGCATCAGCCGTCCGAGCCCGGCCCGGATAGCGCTTCGCGCAGCTGCTCGACAGTCGGAGACCCCGCCAGCCCGGCAGGGATACGGAAAACCCGGCAGGCGAGCCCGACGGGGGCGTGCTCGTCGGCAAAGGGATCGACGCCGTCGACGAGGACGGTCGGTGACCCATGGAACCCGAGGCGCTCGGCATCCTCGAAGCTCTCGACCAACTGACGTGTGACGCGGACATCTGATCGCCCATCGAGCAGCTCAGCAAGCCGGCGGTCGAGTATCTCCCAATTCGGGCAGCCGTCGAAGTACTGCAGGGTGATCTCCATGGTTGGTCCTCTCAGTTCTCGGTACTGCGGAGCATCAGGAGCGCTCCGGCGATCGCGGCGGTGACGATCACGATGTCGGCGACGTTCCCGATGAACCAGTTGCCGTAGGCGAGGAAGTCCACGACGTGCCCCCGAGCGAATCCTGGTTGGCGGAACAGCCGGTCGCCGGCATGTGACGCGGCAGCACCGCCGAGCGCTCCGATCACGATCGCCCACCCAGGGCGTCGGACCCGGAACGCGAACACGATGGCGGTGACAGTGGCGGCGACGGCGATGAGAGCGAATACCCAGGTGGAGCCCTCGCCGAAGGAGAACGCTGCTCCGGGGTTGTACGCGAGCTGCAAGCCCAGCAGGTCGCCGATCAACGGGATGCGTTCGTGCTCCGACAGAACGGCCTCCGCCCATGCTTTCGACCCCTGATCGATCAGGACGACGACCACGGCGATCAGGAGAGCCCAAGCCGTGAGCCGCCAGCGACCTCTCTGCGGCGGCTCTCCCGACGTCGGCTCGACGTCGGTGTTCGCGTCCGGGATCATGTGAGGACCTCGACGAGGCGGACGATGACGCCGGACTCGATCAGGATGAACAGGCCCAGGCCGATGAACACGACCGGGACGAGCCAGTGCTCGACGCGTTCGAGCGTCTCGGTGACGGCCTTGTGGGTCCCGATCAGCCGTCCGGCCGCGCACCAGACAGCGACGAGGATGAGGAACACGACGATCATGATCGCGACGTCGCCGGGTGTGCTGGTGCGGAAGATCGGCGTGTAGAGGGAGATGTTGTCGGCCCCGTTGG
Organism: Microbacterium sediminis; assembly: GCF_004564075.1. NCBI lineage: Bacteria > Bacillati > Actinomycetota > Actinomycetes > Micrococcales > Microbacteriaceae > Microbacterium > Microbacterium sediminis. The sequence goes on along the minus strand of NZ_CP038256.1, from coordinate 2,518,830 downwards.
CGATCGTGATCCCTGCGACGCCCCATAGTCCGACCGCGGTGATCTTGGAGTCGTCGTCATCGTCATCGCCGTTGCGGCGCAGGCCGCGGATGAGCGTCCAGATGCCGATGCCGAGCGGGATGAGACCGAGGAAGCCTACCCATTCGTCCGGGACGATGGTGAGACCGAGGGCGGCGATCACGCTGATCACGACGAGGGTGATGAACCCGAGGTACTGGCCTGCGACGATCTGCCACTGCCGGGGTTTCCCTCGACTGGAGGCGAGGAACAGCACGGTGAGCACGACGATGTCGTCGATATTGGTTGCCGCGAACAGGCCGATCGCTGACCCTATGGTCGCGAGCATCAGCTCTCCAACCGTGGCGTGCGGGTGCGGGCGGCGCGCAGTCCGTTGAGGATCACGATGACCTCCGCGACCTCGTGGACCAGGACGACAGCGGCGAGTCCCAGGATTCCGAAGAGAGCGAGCGGGAGCAGTGCGGTGATGATCAGCAGCGACAGGATGATGTTCTGGTTGATGATCCGCCGTCCCCGGCGGGCGTGGTCGAATGCCCGCGGGATGAGACGCAGATCATGACCGGTGAACGCCACGTCCGCGGATTCGATCGCCGCGTCGGAGCCGGTCGCTCCCATCGCGATACCGATGTCCGCGCCAGCAAGGGCCGGGGCATCGTTGATGCCGTCGCCGATCATCGCGACCGGCCCCGCCTTCGACAGCTCCCCGATCGCGGTCGCCTTGTCCTCGGGACGCAGCTCCGCACGCACGTCGCTGATCCCGGCCTGCGCCGCCAGCGCGCGCGCAGTGCGGGCGTTGTCGCCCGTGAGCATCGTCACACCGATGCCCTGGCCGGTGAGTGTCCGGACGACCTCGGGGACTTCAGGGCGTAGCTCGTCACGGACGCCGATCGCGGCGACGGGGGATCCGTCGCGGTGGACGATCACGACGGTCATGCCCTGCTCTTCCAGCGTCGCGACCCGCTCCGCGAGGTCGCCGGCGTCCAGCCAGCGGGGACTGCCGACGGTGATTCTCGATCCGTCGACGGTGCCGTCGATGCCGTGCCCGGCCTGCTCGGTCACATCTGCAGCTGCCGGAGTCCCCGGGGCCGAGGCGGTGATCGCTGAGGCGAGAGGATGCGTGCTGTGCTGCTCCAACGCGGCCGCCCACGCCAGCGCCTGAGCCTCGGTCACGCCGTTCGCAGTGAGCACGGCGGTGACCGCCGGTTCGTTGCGGGTAAGGGTGCCGGTCTTGTCGACGGCAATGTGTCGGACCGTGCCGAAGCGCTCGAAGACGGCACCGGACTTGATGATCACGCCGAACTTGCTCGCCGCACCGATCGCCGCGACGACCGTCAGCGGCACCGAGATCGCCAGCGCACACGGAGAAGCGGCGACCAGCACGACGAGTGCACGGGTGATCCACACCTCCGGGTCGCCCAGCAGCGACCCGATGATCGCGACGAGCGCAGCGAGGATCAGAACGCCGGGCACGAGCGGGCGGGCGATCCTGTCCGCCAGACGAGCACGCTCGCCCTTCTCGGTCTGCGCCTTCTCCACCAGCTCCACGATCGTCGTGAGTGAGTTGTCGGTGCCCGCAGCAGTCGCCTCGACCTCCAGCACGCCAGCGCTGTTGATCGCACCGGCCGACACCGCATCACCGGGCTCAACCTCGACGGGGATCGACTCCCCAGTGATCGCCGAAGTGTCGAGGCTCGAACGACCAGAACGCACGACCCCATCAGTCGCGATCCGCTCACCCGGGCGGACCACCATGACCTGGCCGACCGTCAACTCCCTCGCCGGCACCTGCGCGGAGACGCCACCCTGTATCACGGTCGCGGTCTCCGGCACGAGCTTCAGCAGTGCCCGCAGCCCGCCGCGGGCGCGGTCCATCGCCTTGTCCTCGAGCGCCTCAGCGATCGAGTACAGGAACGCCAGCGCGGCGGCCTCTTCGACGTAGCCGAGGATGACTGCGCCGATCGCGCTGATCGTCATCAGCAAGCTGATGCTGAGCTTGCCCTTGAACAGTTTCCGGATCGCGCCGGGCGTGAACGTCGACGCGCCCAGCAACAGCCCGACCCAGAACAGCACCAACGCCGGGACCTCGAGCCCGGACCACTCGAAGATCAGACCGGCCAGAAGCGCAACGCCGGAGAAAACCGGCACCATGACCCCGCGGTCTCTCCACCAGGGCCGCTCCGCCTCCTCGATCTCTTCGCCCGCCGTCGAGGCAGGCTCGTGCTCGCAACCGCACGCCGCGCTCACGCGTCAGCCCTCGTCCCGCAGCAGCCAGCCACCGTGCACGCTGCGTCCACGCAGGGCGCGTGCTCATCGACAGCCAGCGTCACGTCCACGAGCGCGATGAGCGCCGCCGCGAGGTGCGGGTCGGCGATCTCGTAACGAGTCTGACGGCCCTCCGGCTCAGCGACCACGATCCCGCAATCCCGCAGACACGTGAGATGGTTCGACACGTTCGAGCGGGTCAGTTCAAGCCCCCGCGACAGCATCGCGGGGTAGCTCGGGCCTTCGAGCAAGGTCATCAGGATTCGGGAGCGCGTCGGGTCGGCCATGGCCCGGCCGAGCCGGTTCATGACGTCAAGGCGCGAAGCAATGGTCAGCATGCACTGCACTATACAGTGTGCGCTGATCAATCACGGATGCATCAGCACCCCGCCGCCATCCAGAAGATCAGTCGGTATTTGGTCAATTCGCGACTAATCAACAATCGGCGCTACCAGTACTTCGTGCCGAATCGGCCGTCGTGGACCGAGATCCCTTCAGGAAGGCGCGATCTCCGACACCAGCTTCTCGACGCGGCTGCGGATCTCGTCGCGCACGCGCCGGACCCCGTCGAGGTCGAGATCGGCCGGATCCTCCAGCTGCCAGTCCTCGTATCGCTTACCGGGGTACAGCGGGCAGGCGTCGCCGCAGCCCATCGTGATCACGGCATCGGCCGCGCGCACCACGTCGTCGGTGAGCGGCTTCGGGTACTCCTGCGACAGGTCGGCGCCGATCTCGAGCAGGGCCTCGCGCACCGCGGGGAGGATGAACTCGCCCGGCTGCGAGCCCGCCGACCGTACGTGCACGCGATCGCCCGCGAGCAGCGTCGCAAGCGCCGCCGCCATCTGCGATCGCCCGGAGTTCTGCACGCAGACGAACAGGATCTCGGGGTGCGGCTTCGCGATCAGGCCCTTCGACTGCGCCAGCGCCGTGAGGCGCTCGTTCGCGAAGTGCTCGGCGAGCGGGGGCAGCAGATCGGTGACCTTCGCCGTCCGGCCGAGCGTGGCGTACGACTCGAACACCACGCGCTCGACCGTCTCGGCGTTCACGATGCCGGCGAAGCGGTGGGCGAGGCGATCGGCCGCGCGGGTGAGCGCGGCGTGAGGGTCGAGCAGGCCGTGCGGCTGGATGGTCATGGCGCGTCTCGTCTCAGGCGGGGGCGATCTCGGCGATGAGCGCCTCGACGCGGTCGCGGATCTCGTCGCGGATGGGGCGGACCGTCTCGATGCCCTGCCCGGCCGGATCCTGCAGCGCCCAGTCCTCGTAGCGCTTGCCGGGGAAGATCGGGCACGCGTCGCCGCAGCCCATCGTGATGACGACGTCCGACTCCTTGACGGCGTCGACGGTGAGGATCTTCGGGGTGTTGCCCGCGATGTCGACGCCGACCTCGGCCATCGCCTCGACGGCGACGGGATTGATCTGGTCCTTGGGCTCGGAGCCGGCGCTCAGCACCTCGACGCGGTCGCCCGCCAGGTGCTGCAGCCAGCCGGCCGCCATCTGGGAGCGGCCCGCGTTGTGTACGCAGACGAACAGGACGGTGGGCTTCGAGGTCTCGGTCATGGCTAAAGCATAGACCGCGATCTATGAATCGCGCTACCGGGAGTTATCGCGCCAGCGCGCCCATCTCGGTGAGGAGGTTCCGGACCCGCCGCTCGATCTCGTCGCGGACCTCGCGCACGCCGTGGATCGGGAGCGTGGCGGGGTCGGGCAGATCCCAGTCCTCATAGCGCTTGCCGGGGTAGACGGGGCAGGCGTCGCCGCAGCCCATCGTGATCACGACGTCGGCGGCGCGCACTGCCTCGTCGGTCAGCGGCTTGGGGAACTCGCCGCCCAGTGGCACGCCGATCTCGTCGAGGCTCGCGACCACGCCGGACGACAGCCACGACGCGGGGGCGGAGCCGGCGGAGCGCACCCGGACCCGCTCGCCCGCCAGTTGCCGGGTGAGCGCGGCGGCCAGCTGCGATCGACCGGCGTTGCGCACGCACACGTACAGCACCTCGAGCGGCCCGTCCGCCGCCCGGTCCTGCGTGCGGGCGAGGGCCTCGAGGCGCGTGGTCGTGAACGCCGCGGCGCGGGAGCCGAGCTCGCGCGGCGCCGCGCCCTGCGGCGCGAGCAGCTCGATGCTCTCGCGCAGGCAGGCGTCGATCGTCTCGCGCGAATGCACGCCGCGGAAGCGCTCGGCCAGTCGATCCACCGTGCGCTCGATGTCGAAGGTGTGCGGCGCGTCCGGGGTTGCGTCGCCCATGATGCTGAGCACGCGATCGATCCGCTCCTGCGGGACGGAGTACCAGACCCGCCGCCCCTCCTTCTCGGACACCACGAGGCCGGCCTCGCGCAGGGTGGCGAGGTGGTGGCTGACGGTCGGCTGGCGCAGGCCGAGCGATTCGGCGAGGGCGGTCACCGATGCGCGGCGATCGGGCGCGTCGAGGATCAGCCGGGCGATGCGCGCGCGGGTCGGATCCGCGAGGGCCGCCAGCGATTCCATAGACCCGAGTCTATGCGTGGCGGGAGCCGCGGAGGGCGAAGAGCAGCGCCACGGCGGACAGCGCCGTGACGGCCGTGAGGATGACGAACGCCGGGCCGTAGCCGCCCGTCGTCTCGGCGAGGAACGCGCCGGCCCACGGCGCGATCGCCCCGGCGGCGGTGACCGGCAGGGACAGGTGGCCGGCGAGCACGGCGTAGTGCCGCGCGTCCCAGAGCTCCGACAGGCCGCTGGCGTGGATGAGGGTCGTCAGCCCGCGAGCCGCGCCGAGCAGCAGCGCGAAGGTCATCACGAGCGCCACCGAGATCGGCAGCGCCACGAGCAGCGCGAGGGCGATCGCCGACGCCGCGATCGAGAGGATCGCCCGCGGCAGCACGGGCACGGCGGCCGACAGCCGCGGGTAGCCCAGGCGGCCGAGCACCTGCCCCAGTCCGACCAGCCCGAGCGCGAGCGCGCCCACCGCGTGGTCGAAGCCGTGCTCCTGCAGGAACGCGATGATGTTGAGGTGCGCGGCGGAGACGCCGAGGGTCGAGAGCGAGATCGCGGCGGCCAGCGCCAGGAACAGCGGCGACCGCGCGATGCGGGCCGTCTCGGCCGCCGGGGCGCGCTCGCCGCGGGCGCGAGCGTGGGCGCGGCGTGGTCGGGCGGGCAGCGTCGCGTGCAGCGGCAGGGCGACGGCGGCGATGATGGCGGGGAGCGCGAGGTAGGCCGTGCGCCAGTCCGTCGCGTCGAGCAGCGCGCTCACCACGGGTGCGAACACCGTGCTGGCCAGGCCTCCCGCGAGCGTCACCACCGTGAGCGCACCGATCGCGCGCGGCGCGAACCACTCCGTGATCGCCGTGAACGCGGCCTGGTACAGCGTGCCCGCCATCGCCGCACCGGCGATCAGCCACCCGCCGACGAACGCGGCCGGATGGGCGGCCGACGCGCTGAGCAGGAGCGCGCCGGCCGCCACGATCGTCGCCCCGGTCATCACCGTGCGCGGCCCGAATCGCGCGATCGCGTGCCCGGCGGGGATGGCCGCCGCGGCCTGCACGAGCATCGCCGCGCTGAGCGTGCCCATCACGAGCGAGTCGGGCCAGCCGGTGTCGGCCGTGATCTCGGCGGTCGCCACCGGCAGCGAGTAGTAGAGGACGCCCCACATCACGATCTGCGTGAGGCACAGCGCCACGAGTCCGCGGCGGCGATGCGGATGGGCGGCGGGCGCCTCGATCGCCGGCGCGTCCGTCATGCGGAGCGGCGCTCGATGAGGATGGTGTCGCGCCACTGGCCGGCGTACGGGCCGGCGGTGGCCTGGGCGATGCGCTCGCGGCGGCCCACCTCGCGGAACCCGGCGGCCCGATGCAGCCGCAGGCTCGCCTCGTTCTCGGGGAAGATCGACGACTGGATCGTCCAGATCCCGGCCGCCTCGGCCTGCGCGATGAAGGCCTCGAGGAGCGCCCGTCCGACGCCGCGCCCCTGGGCGGCGGGATCGATGTAGATCGAGTGCTCCACGACGCCGCGGTAGACCGGGCGCGCCGACACCGGGGAGGCCGCCACCCAGCCCGCGACCGCGCCGTCGACCTCGGCGACCAGTCGCGGATGGGGCAGGCGGGTGGCGTCGAAGCGGTCCCACGCGGGGGCTTCGGTCTCGAAGGTGGCGTTGCCGGTGTCGATTCCGGCGCGGTAGATCAGCTCCACCTCCGGCCAGTCCTCCGGCGTCATCGACCGGATCGCGACGCCGCCCGTCACGCGCAGCACCCGCCCGCGTCGGTGCTGCACACGCCGGTCGCCGGCAGCACGAGCTCCACGCGGCCCGCCGCCTCGGCATCGCCCGCGAGCCAGGCCACGACCGAGCGCACCTGCTCATAGCCGGTCTTGAGCAGGAAGGTCGGCGCGCGTCCGTAGCTCTTCATTCCGACGATGAAGAAGCCCGACTCGGGGTGGGCGAGCTCGCGGTAGCCGTGCGGCTCCACCGTGCCGCACGAGTGGAGGTTCGGATCGATCAGGGGCGCCAGTCGTCGCGGCGCCTCGACGATCTCGTCGAGGCCGAGCCGCAGTTCGCGCAGCATGTCGAGGTCGGGGCGGAAGCCGGTGGCGTTGACGATCAGGTCGGTCTCGTGCGTCTGCATGCCGTCGCCGCGGCGCCCATGGATCCGCACCCCGTCGCCGGCGGGCTCGAGGCGGGCGATCTCGAACGAGTCGACCACCGCGATCCGCCCGCTCGCGATGAGCGCCTCCAGCCGCGAGCCGAGCTTGCCGCGGCCCTCGAGCTCGTCCTCGGCCGTGCTCACCCGCGCGGCCTTCGCGTTGCGGATCAGCCAGGTCGCGCGCGTTCCCGGCTCGAGCTGGGCGAGGGTGGCGAGGGCGATGAGCGTGTTGGCGGCGGAGTGCCCCGCGCCGACGACGGTGGTGTGGCGCCCCGCGAACCGCGCGCGGTCGGCGCCGAGCACGTCGGGCAGGGCCGGCGTCACGCGGTCGGCGACGGCCTCGAACCCGAGGGGGTCGAGCCCGTGCGAGCCGAGGCGGCCGGGATTCGCCCAGGTGCCGGAGGCGTCGATCACCGCGCGCGCCGCGTGCTCGGAGACGCCGTCGGGGCCCGACGTGCGGGCGAGGAACGGCGCCTGCGAGCGGCCCGCGGTGCGCGTGCGGTCCATGCCCTCGCGGGTGATCGCCGTCACGCGCGTGCCCAGCACGATGTGCGGCGCCATCGCCGGGTGTGCGGCGAGGGGCGCGAGGTAGTCGCGCACGAGCTCCGCGCCCGAGGGCGCCACCCCGGCGGCGGGAGCCTGCCAGTCGGTCTGCGCGAGCAGGCGCGCGGCGACGTCGTCGATCAGGTGCTCCCAGGGCGAGAAGAGCCTGGTGTGCCCCCACGATCGGACCGCGTCGGCGATCGACTCGCCCCGCTCGTAGATCACGAAGTCGATCCCGCGCTCCACCAGATGCGCCGCGGCGGCGAGGCCCACGGGCCCGGCGCCGACGATGGCGACGGGCAGCCCGTCGAGGCGGCCGCTCGGGGCGGTGCGGGGAGTGATGTCGAGGAGAGTCATGGTCCGTTCCTGGTTCCATCGAAGGATGTCGATGGACCGATCCTGTCGCCATCTATCGAAGTTTGTCAATATCGATTATTGTCGATGTATGACCACGGTTCTTCCTCTGCTCGATGCGCCGGGTGCCGCGTGCTGCGCGCCGCTCGTGCGCGAGCCGATCTCGGCCGACGACGCCGTCGACCTCGCCCACACGATCAAGGCGCTCGCCGATCCCACGCGCCTGCGGCTGCTGTCGATCGTCGCCGCGAGCGAGGGGCAGGAGGCGTGCGTGTGCGACCTGACGGAGCCGGTGGGCCTCAGCCAGCCGACCGTGTCGCACCACCTGAAGATCCTCACCGACGCCGGCTTCCTCACCCGCAGCAAGCGCGGCACCTGGGCGTACTTCGCGCTCGTGCCGGGCGCGCTCGAGCGCGTCGCCCTGGTGCTCACGCCGTGAGCGGCGGTTCCCGATCGCTGCCGAGCGCAGGGGCATCGCCAGGGGGCAGGGCGCTTCCCGTGGAATCGCACGAGGGCGGGGGCGATGCCCTCGTCTCGGGCCCGGGGGTCGCGCGCCGGTGGGTGGCGGAGTTCCTGGGCTCCGCGCTGCTCGCGGCGATCGTGGTGGGCTCCGGGATCATGGCGCAGCGGCTGTCCGCCGACGTCGGCCTCCAGCTGCTCGAGAACGCCTTCGCCACTGCGCTGGGGCTTGCGGTGCTGATCGCGATCCTCGGTCCGATCTCCGGGGCGCACTTCAACCCCGCCGTCACGCTGGCCGACGCCGCGCTCGGCCGGTCCTGGCGTCACGTCGTCCCGTACATCGCCGCGCAGGTGATCGGCTGTATCGGCGGCGCGATCCTCGCGAACGCGATGTTCGGCGCGGCCCCGGTGTCGTGGTCCACCACCGGCCGGGCGACCGGCCCGAACCTGCTTGCCGAGGTGGTCGCGACCGCCGGGCTGCTGCTCGTCATCCTGCTGCTCGTCCGCTCGGGCCGCGGCGCGCTCGCCGCCCCGGCGGTGGGCGCGTACATCGGTGCGGCCTACTGGTTCACCGCGTCGACGAGCTTCGCCAACCCGGCGATCACGATCGGCCGCGCCTTCAGCGACACCTTCGCCGGCATCGCGCCCGCCTCGGTGCTGCCCTTCATCGCCGCCCAGCTCGTCGGTGCCGCCCTGGGCGCCGCGCTCGCCGTGTGGCTCACGCCCGCGCGCCGGGGTTAACCGGGGCCTTCCCCGCGCGTTGCGGAGGACCTTTTCCGCGCTGCGGAGGTGATCCGCGTCTGGGCGGAGGGGTGTGCCCGGATTCGGCCGCCGGAGCGTGGATCTCCGGGGTTGTGCGCCGCGCGTCCGCCCGAGTGCGCGCGGGCGCGCTCAGGCGTCACGCGCGGGTCAGAGGTCGTCCTCGTCCTCGCCCTCGGCCTGCGACGGGTGGCCGCCGGCCTCCTCGACGAAGCCCTCGTCGAGACGGTCCGGGTCCTCGCCCTCGGCCTGGCTCGGCTTGTCGCGGAAGATGTTCTGATCGCTCATGATTCCTCCTTCGATCCAGGATCAGGATCGTCCCGCGCGCCTCGGCCGGTCACGGGGCTTGACAGGCGGCGGGCGTCAGGCGTGGTGCGCGTCGTGATCGGCGAGCTCGCCGGTGAGGGCGGCGACGGGGGTGGTGCAGGCATCGCCGCGCCACGCCTCGACGCCCTCGCGCACGGCGAAGACGGCGATCACCAGGGCCGCGATCGCGTCTGCCCACGCCCACCCGAGAGCGGCGTTGGCGACGAGGCCGAGGAGGACGGCACCCGACAGGTAGGCGCACATCAGCGTCTGCTTCGAGTCCGCGACGGCGGACGCCGAGCCGAGCTCGCGGCCCGTGCGCCGCTCGATCGCGCTGAGGATCGGCATGACGACCAGGCTCAGCGCGGCGAGGGCGATGCCCACGGGGCTGTGCTCGGGCTCGCGTGCGCCGGTGAGGGCGAGGATCGCATCGATGGTGACGTACGCCGCGAGCGCGAAGAAGGCGATCGCGATGACGCGCAGCGCGGTCCGCTCGCGCCCCTCGGGGTCGGGCGCCGCGAACTGCCAGGCCACCGCGGCCGCCGAGAGCACCTCGACGAAGGAGTCCAGGCCGAAGCCGATCAGCGCCGCGGACGAGGCGGCACCCCCGGCCAGGAGCGCGACGATCCCCTCGATGACGTTCCACGCGATCGTGATCGCGACGATCCAGCGGATCCGCCGCCGCAGCACGAGGACGCGCTCCGGCATCGCCGCGGCGCTCACGGTGCCTCCACGGCGCAGCAGGCGCAGTCCGCGTCGAGGCAGGGGGCGCACTCGTCCACCGCGATCATCGCGTCCATGAGCGTGCGGATGCCGGCCGCGAGGTGCGGGTCGGCGATCTCGTAGCGTGTGCGCCGCCCCTCGGGCACGGCGACGACGAGGCCGCATCCGCGCAGGCACGCGAGGTGGTTCGAGACGTTCGTGCGGGTGAGGCCGAGATCGTGCGCGAGCTGCGCGGGGTAGCCGGGCGCCTCCAGCAGGGCGAGCAGGATGCGCGACCGGGAGTGATCCGCCATCGCCCGCCCGAGGCGATGGAGCACGTCGAGGCGAGAGGCAAGGGTCAGCACACGCTGACTATACAGTGACCACTGACCAGTCCGCAGACCCCAGACGGCGATCGGCCGGGAGGCGGGACCCGGCGGGTCCGCGCGCTCCCGGCCGATCACGCCGAAAGGTGTTGCCGAAAGGGAATCGGTATTCAGTTGTGGGTCAGAAGATCGCGACGAGCCGGCCGATCACCTCGCCGCGCCGCAGCCTCTCGAGGCCGGCGGGGATCTCGTCGAACGAGATCTCGTGAGTGTTCGTGAACTGCCAGGCCTTCATGGCGACGCCTCCCTGTGATCCGGATGTCGATCTCACGCTACGCGCGCGCCGGCGGCCGCGGAGAGGACTAGGTGGAGCCGATCGAGAAATTGAGTGGCGCGATTTCGCGTCGTCGTGTCGATCTCGGCGTTCCCCGTTCGACGCCTGGGTGAAAGGGTCTGATCAGGACCCCTGATCCAAGGAGAACCGTCATGTCCAAGTTCATGCTCATCATGCGCGCCACCGACGAAGCCGTCGCCTCGTACGAGGAGAAGCCGTTCGAGGAGATCATCGCCGCCATGGGCGCCTACAACGAGTCGATGATGAAGGCCGGCGTGCTCGTGGCCGGCGAGGGCCTCGCGCCCGAGCCCGGGCTCGTCGTGGACTTCTCGGCGACGCCGCCCGTGGTCACCGACGGCCCCTACGGCGAGACCAAGGAGCTGTTCAACGGCTTCTGGACGCTCGAGGTGCCGACGATCGAGGAGGCCGCGGAGTGGGCGAAGCGGGCGCCGCTCACGCCCGGCAACAAGCTCGAGATCCGCCGCGTGACCGGGCCCGAGGACTTCCCGGCCGACAACGAGTGGATCCAGAAGGAGGAGGGCTGGCGCGAGGAGCAGGCCGCGCGCGAGCAGCGGTGACCGGCGAGCGCACCGCCTCGACCCCCGCGCCCGATTCGGCACGCCGGGCGGTCGAGGCGGTGTGGCGCATCGAGGCCGCCCGCATCGTGGCGACCCTCACCCGGGTGACGGGCGACTTCGCGCTCGCCGAGGACGTCGCGCAGGAGGCCCTCGCCGAGGCGCTGCAGTCGTGGCCCGAGGCGGGGGTCCCCGCCAACCCCGGCGCGTGGCTCGTGGCGGTCGGCAAGCGGCGGGCGATCGATCACTGGCGGCGCCAGGCGCGGCAGGACGAGCGCTTCGCGGCCCTCGCCCGCGACCTCGAGGACGCGGACGCGGGGGAGTGGGACCCCCAGGCGATCGAGGACGACGTGCTGCGGCTGATCTTCGTCGCGTGCCACCCCGTGCTCTCGCGCGAGGCCAGCATCGCGCTCACGCTGCGCGTGGTGGGCGGTCTGACGACGGAGGAGATCGCGCGGGCGTTCCTCGTTCCGGTGTCGACGATCCAGCAGCGGATCGTGCGCGCGAAGAAGACGCTGGCCGCCGCGGCGATCCCCTTCGAGGTCCCGGCGCCCGACGCGTACCCCGCGCGGCTGTCGGCGGTGCTCAGCGTGCTCTACCTGATCTTCAACGAGGGCCACGCCGCCAGCGCCGGGCCGCAGTGGATGCGCCCCGACCTCGGCCGCGAGGCGCTGCGACTGGCTCGCGTGCTCGCCGGGCTTGCGCCGCGGGAGCCCGAGGCGCACGGGCTCGTCGCCCTGCTCGCGCTCACGGCCGCGCGGTTCCCGGCGCGGGTCGATGCCGCGGGCGAGCCCGTGCTGCTCGCCGATCAGGACCGCACCCGGTGGGATCGCGGCCTCATCCGGCTCGGCCGCGACGCCCTGGCGCGCTGCGATGCCCTCGGCCGGGGCCGCGGTCCGTACGCGCTGCAGGCGGCGATCGCGGAGTGCCACGATGTGGCGCCCTCCGTCGACGACACGGACTGGGAGCGGATCGTGCTGCTGTACGAGGCGCTCGGCCGGGTGGCGCCGTCGCCGATCGTGGAGCTCAACCGCGCCGTGGCGGTCTCGATGGCCGAGGGCCCGGCGGCCGCGCTGACGATCGTCGACGGGCTGTCGGGCGCGCTCGCCGGCTACGCGCAGCTGCCGGGGGTGCGCGCCGAGCTGCTCATCCGGCTCGGGCGCACGGCGGAGGCGCGGGCGGAGCTCGAACGCGCGTCCCGGCTCACCGGCAACGCCCGCGAGCGGGCGGTGTTCGAGCGGAAGCTCGCGGCGCTGGCGTGAGGGCCCTCGGATGATCGCAGGCCTCCGCTCCGCGGCTGCGCCGCTGCGCTCGACCCGTCTCCGCTCCGCGGCTGCGCCGCTCCGGTCGACGACCGATCGGCCTCAGCCCTTGAGGCCCGTCGTCGCGACGCCCTGGATGATGTGGCGCTGCGCGAGGAAGAACAGGATGATCATCGGCACGGTCGTCACCACGCTCGCGGTGACGAGGATCTCCCAGTGCCACTCGCCGCCGAAGCCGAAGGCGTCGACGAGCGACTTCAGGCCTCGCGGCACCGTGAAGGTCGCGTTGTCGCGCAGATAGATCAGGCCGCGCATCAGGTCGGTCCACACCGCCTGCACCTCGAACACGAGGGTGACGGCGATCACGGGCCGGCTCAGCGGCAGCGCGATCCGCCAGAACACCTGCCACGGTCCCGCGCCGTCCACGCGCGCGGCGTCGAACAGCTCCCGAGGCAGCGACATCATGAACTGCCGCATGAGGAAGATGTAGAACGCGCTGCCGAAGAGGTTGTGCGCCCACATCGGCGTGAGGGTGCCGACCTGGCCGAGGGCGTTCCAGATGAGGAACGTCGGGATCATCGTGACGGCGCCGGGCAGCATCATCGACCCCAGCACGAGGGCGAACAGCGCGCCGCGGCCGCGGAAGCGGAAGTGGCTGAAGCCCCACGCGACCATGGCGCTCGAGATCGTCACCGCGGTCGCGGCGAGCGCCGTGACGATCACGGTGTTCAGCAGCCAGAGCGCGAGCGGCGCCTCCTGCCAGACGGCGACGTAGTTGTCGAGGGTGAAGGTCTCGGGGATGAGCCGGTTGTCGAACACCTCGCCGCGGGGCTTGAATGAGGCGCTCACCAGCCACACGAACGGGTAGACGAAGACGATCCCCACGGCGATCAGCAGGACGATCGACACCGCCGCGGCGATCCGCGACCGGCGCCGGCGCGACGGCCCCCGGCGCACGGCCTCCGCGGTGCCGACGGCGGCGTCGGCGGGTGCGGCGAAGCCGAGCCGCTCGGTCACGGCGCTCACGACGCCGCCCCCTCGTAGTGCACGAGGCGCCGCGAGACCACCATCTGGATGGCCGTGATCACCATGATGACGACGAACAGCACCCAGGCCATCGCCGAGGCGTATCCCATGTGCAGGAACTCGAACGCCTGCTGGAACAGGTAGATCACGTAGAACAGCGCGGCGTCGTTGCTGTAGGTGGAGTTCCCGGCGCCGAAGAAGGCCGTGTACGCCTCGTCGAAGGTCTGCAGGCCCGCGATCGTGTTGACCACGACGATGAAGAACACCGCGGGGCTGATCATGGGCAGGGTGACGCTGACGAACCGCCGCCACGCGCCGGCCCCGTCGAGCGTCGCGGACTCGTACAGCTCCTCCGGCACGCCGCGCAGCGCCGCGAGCAGGATCAGCACCGACGAGCCCACCGTCCACAGGCTCATGATCACCAGGCCCGGCTTCACCCACGCCGGATCGGTCGTCCACGACGGTCCGTCGATGCCGACGGCGCCCAGGCCCGAGTTGATCACGCCGTTCTGCCCGTTGAACAGCAGCAGGAAGAGGATGCCCACCGCGACCGGCGGGGTCATCTTCGGCAGGAAGAACACCGTGCGGAAGAAACCCGACGCCCGGCCCGCCCGGTTGAGCAGCAGGGCGAGCGCCAGCGACACGATCACGTACAGCGGCACCTGCACGATCGTGAAGAACAGCGTGTTGCCCAGGGCGAGCGAGACCTTCGGATCCGAGAACAGCTCCTGGTAGTTGCTCCACCCGACGAACCGGGCGTCGTTGATGACGTCGTAGTCGGTCAGCGACAGGTAGGCGCTGTAGAGGATCGGCCAGGCGGTGAAGACCGCGAAGCCGATGAGCCAAGGGCTGAGGAAGCCGAACGCGGCGAGCGACTCGCGCCGCCTCATCCCTCGCCCTCGACCCTCGCCCAGGCCTCGTCGAGCGCCTCCTGGGCCACCTGCTGCGCCTCGGCGAGCGCGTCGGCCGGTTCGGCCTCGCCCGTGAGCACCGCGTTCACGGCGTCCTGCATGGCCTGCTCGAACTCGGCGTCGGCGGGGTTGGCCGGCAGCGTGAAGGTGTGCTCGTTGGCCTCGTACATCGCCTCGACGCCGGCGTCCCACGGCTCGCCGCCGGAGGTCACCATGCCGCGGACGAGCTCGTCGGCCTCGGCGCTGCCCGTGAGGATGCCGGTGAACGGCTTGCCCTCCTCCTCGCGCAGCTCCAGCCGCGCCTGGGCGGCCGCCTCCCACGCGTCGACCGAGGTCATCGCGCGCGCCCACCGGCACGCGGCCTCGGGGTTGTCGGCGCCGGCCGGGACGGCCCAGGCCGAGCCGGAGGCGTAGGCGATCGGCTCGCCCTGCAGGTCGCGCACCGTGTCGAACACGAGCGGCGCGTCGGGCGAGACGTCGTTGAGCACGTTGATGTACCACTGCTCCATCGGCATCGCGCCCAGCACGCCGGTCGCGAACTGGTTGCCCTCGCCGAAGAAGTCGGCCGAATCGCGGAACGCCTTCACGTCGGCGAAGCCGCCCTGCGCGTCGTAGATCGACACCGCCCACTCGAGCGCCCGCACGGCCTCCGGGTCGTCGAGGTTGGCCTCGCGCCCGTCCTCCGAGATGAGATCCACGCCGGCGGCCTTGGCCCACAGCGGGAAGAACTCGGGCAGCTTGCTGTCGATCCCGATCACCTCGAGCCCGGTCGAGCCTCGCTTCACGAGCGCCTCGTTCGCGGCCGACATCGCGTCCCAATCCGATCCGTTGACGTCGTCGATCGACAGGCCGGCGTCCGCGAGCAGGTCACCGTTCGCCATGGTCAGCTGCACGACGTTGAACTCGGGGATCCCGTACACCTCGCCGTCGAGGGTCACCTGCGCGAGCGCCGACTCGACGAACGCCGACGTGTCGATGCCCTCGCCGTCGATGCAGCGCTGCAGCGGCAGGATCGCATCGCGCGCGGCGAGCGAGCCGATCTGGTCGCGGTTGGCGTAGATGAGGTCCGGCGGATCGCCGGTCGCGACCGTGGACAGGAACTGCTGCAGATCGAGCTCGCCCTCGATGAGGTTGAGGTCGACGCCGTCGCCGAGCTCCTGCTCCGCGAGGTCCATGCGGCTCGTGGCCACCTCGTCGACCCCGGAGAAGCCCATCACCGAGAGCTCGCCCTCGAGCGACGCGTCGGCGTCGTAGGTCGCGTCGGCGTCGTCGGCCGACCCGCCGGTGCCGACGGCGCACCCGGTGGTGAGCAGCCCGATGCCGGCGATCGTGGCGAGGACGCGTCCCCGCCTGCGTGCAGTCGTCATGTCCCGACCTCCTGGTTGTCCAGCCGGTGAGAAGTGCGTGGTGGGCACGACGGTAGGGCGCCTCCCGCCGCGGCCGGTAGACGCTTGACAAAGCGCGCGCGGCGGGGAAGGTCGCCCCGTCATATCGCGGATCCCGCGCCCGGGCAATCCCCGTGCGCGCGGGCGCGCGTCTTCCTAGCGTCGGAGCAGACGATCCTCCGGTGACGGACCGGAGGCACGCGAAGGAGGATGGACATGAGTCAGCTTCAGCTCGAGACCCCCGACGACCTGCTCCGCATGCAGCTGCGCACCGCGCGGACCATGGAGGACGACTCGCTCGCCGCCCTCGGCGAGCTGGCGGAGGCCGCGGTCACCGCCGACATCAAGAAGCTCTTCCGGCATCACATGGATGAGACCAAGCAGCAGATCGAGAACCTGCGCGAGGTGTTCCGGATCCTCGAGATCCCCGAGTCGACCGCCGCCTCGCCGAGCACGAAGGGGATCGGCAAGCAGGCCGAGTCGCTCATTGCCCGCAGCGCCCCCGCCTTGCGCGATCAGGTGACGCTCTCGGCGGCGCTGGGCAACGAGCACTACGAGATGGCCGCCTACGAGGGGCTCATCACGCCGCTGGAGGCGATGGGTGTTCCCGACGCGGTGAAGCTGCTCGTGGAGAACCGCGATCAGGAGATCCACACGAGCGAGGAGCTGTCGACGCGCCTGAAGGCGCTCGTCGCCGGCTGACACCGCACGGGAAACGGCCCGGGTCCGAGGGGGCCCGGGCCGTTCTGTGTGCCGCTACTGCGACTCCTCCGACGAGACGTGGTGCGGGGTGCCCACGGGCTTCGACTCGGCCGATCCCCGTTGGCGCAGGTAGATGGAGAAGGCGACCATGCACCCGACCGCGAGGAACTCCGACTGCCAGTTCTGCAGCGTGCGGTTCCAGAAGTCCGCGGTGCCGAGGTAGGCCAGCCAGGTCATCGGTGGCTCGCCGTGCTGCATCGCCTCCTCGTTCGCGACGGCGGCGCCCGCCAGCGACTGGGCCAGCCATGAGAACACGAATACGGCCCCCATCACGAGCAGCAGCGAGTTCGACAGCAGCCAGCGCCGCGCGCCCTCGACCTTGGCCCACGCGGGGGAGTCCGGCCGGGCGTGGGGGCCGAGCAGCTGATCGGCGTCTGAGCCGAGCCCCTCGTCGCCGGGCTTCTTGGACTCGGGCGAGCCGTGCTGCACGAGCCAGACGGTCATGAGGATGAAGAGGAAGAACTGGAAGAACTCGCTCTGCCAGTTCTCGGCCACGTCCACGGCGAACTCGCTGGAGGTCACGAACTGCCACATCGACTCCGGTGGCTGCCCGTGGCGCAGCAGCTCCTCGTTGTTCTGCGCGTGCCCGGCGAACGCCTGCCCGACCAGCGCGAGGACGAAGATCGCGAGGAAGAACAGACTCAGCCCTGCGTCCTTCACGAAGCGGCTCATCGTCACCTCCCCAGCGCGGGGATCAGGATCATCGCGGCCAGTCCCGCCACGACGATCGTCATCCAGATGCTGAAGGCGAATCGCATCGCCGGCGTGGGTCGATCATGTCGGCTCATGACGAGACCCTCTCGCGCCGCGGCGCCCTCCGCCAGGGGTTGAGTTCTCGAGACGTCTGGTCATAACCGCTGGTGCCGCCGAGGTCAAGCCCGTTCGCTGCGCAGAAGGGCGCGCCTAACGTGGCCCGCACGACGGACACATCCGCAGCAATCGCAGGGAGGCAGCGACATGACCATGACCAAGCTCCGCGCCGAGGTCGACGTCGACGCACCGGTCAGCCAGGTGTACAACCAGTGGACCCAGTTCGAGTCGTTCCCGGAGTTCCTCGGGGCGGTCAAGTCGGTCGACCAGATCGACGACGTCCGGACGCTCTGGAACGTGAGCATCGCGGGGCGGGAGCACAGCTTCTACGCCGACATCGTCGAGCAGGTGCCCGATCGCCAGATCGCGTGGCAGAGCACCGACGGCAAGTTCCACACCGGCCGCGTGGACTTCACCCCCAACGCCGAGGGCACGCACGTCGCGCTGGAGATGGAGTGGGAGCCGGAGGGGCTGCTCGAGGCGGCGGGCGCGGCGATCGGCATCGACGACGCGCAGGCGCGGACGGATCTGCGCCGCTTCAAGGAGTTCATCGAGAACCGTGGCTCCGCGACCGGGGAGTGGCGCGGAGAGATCCACGGGGGCGTCGAGGATTCTCGACCCGGTGAGCAGTCCGGCAGCGTGGGGGCGTGACCGGACGTACCGCCTTCCCGGAGGGCCCGGGTAGCCCGACCGGGAAGGCGGTATATCACCTGCCAGGCATGTGGGCTAGGGTCGCCGTATGGGACGTTTCCTCTACGGTGCGACGGCCACAAGCGTCGAGCTGGACGACCGGACGCTCGCGCACCTCCGCCTCGTCGTGATGAACAAGCTCCGCCGTGGCGAGCCGTTCATGTTCGACACGAAGATGGGCGAAGGCGAGGGGCGACGCAGCTTCTGGCTGCACCCGGCCGTGCCGCTGCAGTTCCACTTCTCCGGCGGTCGCGCGCCGCGGCTGAACCGGGCCTGGCTCGATGACCTCATGGTCGCCGCGAGCGGGCCGAACGGGCTCACGATCACGCCCGAGCCGCCCGAGCCGTCGTCGGCGCTTCCCGAGGAGTGACCGCATGAGGAAGGGCCGGCCCCGATGGGGACCGGCCCTTCCTCATGCGCGGGCGTCACTTGCCCGAGTCTTGGTCCTCGTCGTCGCACTCGTCGGGCGCCTCGATGTGCTCATCGACGAGCGTGATCCCGCCCAGGGCGTTCGCCGAGTGCGCGAGCTCCTCGACCCAGGCCCGGTTCAGCTCGGGCGCCCCCGGCTCGTCGAACACGAAGCGCAGCGGCAGCGACGGGTGGATCCAGATGGTGCTGCGGCCCTGCGGCTCGCCCTCGGGGTGCCGCCACGACACCGTGAAGCTCTCGTTGCGGCGCAGCTTGGCGATGATCACGACCTTCAGGTGTGCGAGCGCGCGGTCCTCGATGTGGATCGGGACGGCTGATCCGCCGTAATAGAGAATGCCCATATCCACACCGTAGCCGTGCGGGCCCATCCCTGCCGGGCCGCGCCGCGTGGCGGAAGGGGTTGTGACGCCGCGTGACGCCGGGTTGCGGGCGGCCGCCGGCGCGGGCCTACGCTGAACGGGTGACCGTGAACCCCCCGTACCGCGCCGACATCGTCGGATCGTTCCTGCGTCCCGAGTCCCTCAAGGCCGCCCGCGCCGATGCCGAGGCCGGCCGGATCGGGCCCGATGAGCTGCGCGCCGTCGAGGACCGCGAGATCGCCGCGCTCGTGTCGCGCCAGGCCGAGAGCGGCCTGCGCGTGGCCACCGATGGCGAGTTCCGTCGCTCGTGGTGGCACTTCGACTTCTTCGACGGGCTCGACGGCGTCTCGGTCATCGACACCGACCACGGCCTGCCGTTCCAGGGCGCGGCCACCAAGCAGAAGGCCGTGCAGGTCAACGGCCGCATCGGGTTCTCCGCGCACCCGATGCTTGCCCACTGGCGCGCGCTCAAGCCCCTCGCCGACGCGGCGGGCGTGCAGCCGAAGTTCTCGCTGCCCTCGCCGACCGTGCTCGACTTCCGGGTGGAGCCGGCCAACCTCGTCGCCGCGGAGTACGGCTCGCGCGACGACTACGTCGACGACCTCGTGCAGGCCTACCGCGACGCCATCGCCGCCTTCTACGCCGAGGGCGCCCGCTACCTCCAGCTCGACGACACGGCCTGGGCGTACCTGTGCAGCGACACCGAGCTGGAGCGGGCGCGCACCGAGCGCGGCATCGAGACCGACGGGCTGGGCGAGCGCTACGCCTCGATCCTCACGCGCGTGCTCGAGGGCAAGCCCGACGACCTCGTGGTGGGCACGCACATCTGTCGCGGCAACTTCCGCTCCACCTGGATCAGCTCCGGCGGCTACGAGCCGATCGCCGAGAACCTCTTCAGCGTGCCGTACGACGCCTACTTCCTCGAGTACGACAGCGAGCGCGCGGGCGGATTCGAGCCGCTGCGCTTCCTCGCCCCCGGGGAGCAGACGGTCGTCCTGGGGCTCGTCACCTCGAAGTCGGGCGAGCTCGAGCCGGCCGACGAGATCACGCGCCGCGTCGACGAGGCCTCGCGCTTCGCCGATCTCGGCCAGCTCGCGCTGAGCCCGCAGTGCGGGTTCGCCTCGACCGAGGAGGGCAACGTGCTCACCGAGGACGAGCAGTGGGCCAAGGTCCGCCACGTGGTCGACATCGCCGCCGACGTCTGGAAGTGACGCGCGCTCGCGCCGATCTCACAGCCGTTCCAAATGGCGCGTGCCTAGCGTGAGGCCATGACCACCAGCTCAGCGGCCGACCGGCCGATGACCGGCGACGCGGCGGACGCCCTCACCATCGACGACGAGGTGCTCGAGCACGCCCGCGAGCTGCGCGACGATCTCGCCCGGTTCCTGTCGGAGTACCGCTTCGGCATGCGCGAGATCGAGACGAAGATGCTGATCCTCCGCGAGGACTTCGAGCACACGCACGCGTACAACCCGATCGAGAACGTCTCGTGCCGGCTGAAGACGCCCGACTCGATCCTGGCCAAGGTGATGCGCAAGGGCATCGAGCCGGACTTCGAGTCGATCCGCGAGGAGATCACCGACATCGCCGGCGTGCGCGTGACGTGCAGCTTCGTGAGCGACG
Source organism: Microbacterium sediminis (assembly GCF_004564075.1). Classification (NCBI taxonomy): domain Bacteria; kingdom Bacillati; phylum Actinomycetota; class Actinomycetes; order Micrococcales; family Microbacteriaceae; genus Microbacterium; species Microbacterium sediminis. Next base: position 2,498,327 of record NZ_CP038256.1, on the reverse strand, counting down.
TGTACCGCCTCTTCGAGCTGCTCGCCGGCCAGGACGACGTCACGGTGCTCGAGGTCAAGGACTACATCGCCCAGCCGAAGCCGAACGGCTACAAGAGCCTGCACGCGATCGTCGAGGTGCCGGTGTTCCTCTCGACGGGCACCGTGCGCGTGCCGGTCGAGGTGCAGTTCCGCACGATCGCAATGGACTTCTGGGCCAGCCTCGAGCACAAGATCTACTACAAGTACGAGCGCCAGGTGCCGCGCCGGCTCACCGACAGCCTGCGCGACGCGGCCTACACCGCGGCGGAGCTCGACGAGCGCATGGAGCGCATCCACCGCGAGATCCACGGCGCGACGCCCGAGCCGGTGCGTCCGCTGCGCGCGCTGGAGGGCGGTGGCGAGCAGGTCGCCTGACACGCGGGTCGGTTTGCCCTCGCGCCCGCGCCGCGTAACCTCGGTGATCGGCGAAAGCCGACGATCCACCGCGAGCGAGGAGCATCATGGCGCGAGCACATGGCGAGGCCACGGCCGTCCCCGAACGGGAGCAATGGTCCGGGCAGATCGGGTTCATCCTGTCGGCGCTGGGATCAGCCGTCGGCCTGGGCAACATCTGGCGCTTCCCCGGTGTCGCGTACGAATCGGGTGGCGGCGCGTTCCTGATCCCCTACCTCGTCGCGCTCGTGACCGCGGGCATCCCGATCCTGTTCCTGGACTACGCGATCGGGCACCGCTTCCGCGGCTCGGCACCGCTCGCCCTGCGCCGCCTGGGCGGCAGGCTCGGCGAGGGCCTGGGCTGGTTCCAGGTGCTCATCAGCGTGTTCATCGCGATCTACTACACGGCCGTGCTGGCGTGGTCGTCGAGCTACTTCGTGTTCTCGTGGGATCTGCGCTGGGGCGACGACACGACGGCGTTCTTCACGGGCGAGTATCTGCGCGCGGCGGGTGAGCCGTTCACGCTCGACTACGTGCCGGCGGTCGCGATCCCGCTCGTGATCATGTGGGTCATCACCCTCGGCATCCTCGCCGCGGGTGTGGTCAAGGGCGTGCAGCGGGCGAACGTCATCATCATCCCGCTCCTGGTCGTCGCGTTCGTCGCGATCGTCATCTATGCCCTGACGCTTCCGGGCGCCGCGCAGGGCGTGAACGAGTTCTTCACTCCGGACTTCGCCGCGCTCGCCGATCCCAACGTGTGGATCGCGGCCTACAGCCAGATCTTCTTCTCGCTGTCGGTGGCGTTCGGGATCATGATCACCTTCGCCTCGTACCGCAAGCGCCGCTCGAACATGACCGGCGCGGGACTCGTCGTGGCCTTCGGCAACTCGTCGTTCGAGATCCTCGCCGGCATCGGCGTGTTCGCGACGCTGGGCTTCTTCGCGTTCCAGCAGGGCGTGGAGATCGGCGACCTCGAGGGCCTCACCGGCGTGGGCCTGGCGTTCATGACCGTCCCGGCGATCGTCAGCGAGATGCCCGGCGGCGCGTGGGTGGGAGCCCTGTTCTTCGGCTCGCTCACCCTGGCCGGCCTGACCTCGCTCATCTCGATCCTCGAGGTGATCATCGCCGCGCTGCGCGACAAGTTCGCGCTCACGCGGGCGCAGGCGGTGCTCGGCTTCGGCGGCATCCTCGCCGTCGTCTCGCTCGTGCTGTTCGGCTCGACCTCGGGCCTGACGGCCCTCGACACGATCGACAACTGGGCCAACAACATCGGCATCGTCGGCTCGGCCGTGGCGATGGCGGTGATCGTGCTCTGGGTGCGCCGACGCGGCCGCGAGCTCGCGCGGCACCTCAGCGCCGTGTCGACGTTCCGCGTGGGCCGCACGTGGCTGCTGTTCACCTCGATCCTCGCCCCGGCCGTGCTCGCGTACATGCTCGTGACGAAGATCATCGACCTGCTCGTCAACGGCTACGAGGGCTATCCCGCCTGGTACCTCGGCGTGGCCGGCTGGGGCTCGGTCGCGCTGATGATCATCGGCGCGGTGCTGCTGCCGCAGCTGCGGTGGCGGCATGACCCGGACCGGTTCGAGGCCTGGCCGCGACCCGATCAGCTCGCCCTGAAGGGAGGAGTGCGATGACCCCGATCGCGATCCTGTTCCTCGTCATCGCGACGGTGCTCGTGTGGGGCGGCCTCGTCGCCTCGATCGTGTTCCTCGCGCGCCGGCCCGAGGTGGCGTCGTACCCCGACGGCGGCATCGCCCACGACGACCGCGACGAGGACGACCTCTAGGCCGCCGCCCCGCGCTGCCGCGCGCTGCCGCGTTCCTCCCGCGAGACTGCAGCCCCGCGCCGAGACAGCATGCGGTGTCAGCTGTCTCGGCGCGGGCGTGCAGTCTCGCGGATCGAGCCGCGCGGATCAGGCGGCCGACCAGCCGCCGTCCGAGGGGAGGATGACGCCGTTGAGGTTGGTGGCGTCGTCGGTGAGCAGGAAGGTGATCGACGCGGCCAGCTGGGCGGCCTGCGCGATCGAGGGGATCGCCGCCATGCCGCGCTGGATGCGGGGCGCCGCGAACTCGCTCGCGAACGGCGCCTCGATGCCGGTGGCCACGGCGCCCGGGGCGACCGCGTTGATCCGGACGCCGGTGAGCGCGTAGAGGTACGCCGAGCTCTTGGTCATGCCGACGACGGCGTGCTTCGATGCCGTGTACGCCGTGCCGGCGGCCGAGCCGCGCAGGCCCGCCTCGCTCGCGACGTTGACGATCGAGCCCTTGCCGGCTTCGAGCATGCCGGGGAGCACGGCCTTCATGAGCTTGAACGACCCGGTCACGTTGACCGCGAAGACCTTCTCCCACAGCGCGGGGTCGATCTCGTGAACCGGCTGCATCTTGTCCATGATGCCCGCCACGTTGGCGAGGCCGTCGACGGTGCCGCCCGCGGCGGCGACGATCTCGGCGATCGCGGCGTCGTCGGTGATGTCGGCGACGACCTTGACGATCGCGCTGTCGGGCAGCTCGGCGACGAACGCGTCGAGTCCGGCCTCGTTCATGTCCACGGCGACGACGGTGCCGCCCTCGCGCGCGATGCGCGACGCGGTGGCGCGGCCGATGCCCGAGCCGGCTCCCGTGACGATGATGGTCTTCCCGTCGAAGCGGCCGGGGGTGATCACTTCGGTCCACTGGGCCATCTGGGGGCCCATGGCTGCGGCGGCAGCTGCATCGCTCATGGCGAGCGTCCTTTCGTTACGCGGCCGACCGGTGTGGTCTCCGGCGACCGAGGGTGCGTCGTCAGGCGGCGGCGCGATCCGGACAGGATTGTCCGGATTCGCCCACTAGTTTAGTGAGCATGCCGGCCCCGTCCAAGCGCAATCGCGGCCCCGCCGCCGCCGCGGAGAACCGCCGTGCGCTGATCGACGCGGCGCGGGAGCTGTTCGCCGAGCAGGGCTTCGCGGTGCCCTTCAGCCAGGTGGCCAAGCGCGCCGGCGTTGGCCAGGCGAGCCTGTACCGGCACTTCCCCGACAAGCAGGCGCTCGCCGTCGCGGTGTTCGACGAGAACCTCGCCGATCTGGAGCGCCGCTCGCACGACCTGCGCGGCTTCCTCGAGCTGATCGTCGCGCAGGCGCGCATGTCGACGTCGCTCCTCGAGGCGCTCACCCTCGGCGAGGACCCCGCGGCCCGCGCGCTCGAGGAGCGGCTGCGCGGCGTGATCGAGGGCGTGCTGGACCACGAGCGCGGTCACGGGCGCGTCGATGCCGCCGTCGAGGTGGACGACGTCGCCACCGCGGTGAGCATGATCGCCTTCCATGCGGCGTTCCTCTCGGGCGATCGCGATGCCGACGCCGGGCGCGCGATCGCCCTCATCGAGCGCGCCCTCGCGCCGCGGGGCGACTGATGGACCTCGAGTCGGTGTTCGCGCGGGCGCGGGAGCGGCTGGCGCCGGTGCCGCGCGAGGGGCTCGGCCGGCTGGTCGTGCCCGGCGGGCTGCGGCGGGCGCTCGGCGGGCAGCCGCGGATCGTGCCGGACGGCGAGGCCTGGCGGGTGGGCGTGCTGCTCCTCGCCGACGACGCGGTATACGAGGTGGGCGACGTGCTGCGCGCCGCGCCGGAGCGGCGCCGCGGCTTCACGGCCGAATCCGCTCGGCAGCGGGCGCAGGCCGCCGCGATGTGCATCCGCGGCGGGTTCGCGGAGGGTGCGACCGTCAACGTCGACCACACCCGCATCGACCTCGCCGCGGTCGCGGCCGGCGGGGCATCCGGGCCGCTCGACGGGCGCGGCGAGACCGTGACGGTGCGGTGGACCTCCGGCGGCGCGCGGATGCCGCTGGAGACGTACCTGCGCGAGCGGATCGACATGATCCTCGGCGGCTGACCGCCGCGAGCACACCCGCGCGCCGGCGTGCAAGCCCCTCGTGCCGCCGCCCGCGAGCGCGGAAGGTGGGGGAATGAGTCGTACCGAGCATGCCCCGACCGCCGCGCCCCGCGGATCCGGGGATCGCACCGCGAACGGCCGCGACGTGCTGCGGCAGGTGGCCGTGGCGATCGCCGTCGCGGGCGCGCTGATCGGCGGGTTCATCGGATCGGGCGCCCTCGGTGGGCGATCGGTGGACGAGACCCAGGGCGGCGCGCTGGGACCGGCGGGGTCGCTGCTCGCGCCCGCGTCGCCGGCGTTCCTCATCTGGACGCCGCTGTACGCCGGGCTCGTGGCGTATGCCGTCTGGCAGCTGCTGCCGTCGCAGCGGCGAAGCCCCCGGCACCGGGCCGTGGGCTGGTGGCTCGCAGCCATCGCCGTGCTGGAGGGGCTGTGGATCCTCGCCGCGCAGCTGCTGCCCCTGTGGACGACCGTCGTCGTGATGGCCCTGCTCGTGTTCGTCGCCTATCGCGCGCACCGCGCGGCGTTCGCGAGCCGGACGGGGCGGAGCCTGCGGGGCGGGATCCTGCTGGACGGCCTCGCCGGGGCTCACCTGGGCTGGGCCACCGTCGCGGGCGCGGCCAACGCCGGCGCGTGGATCGCCGGGCTGCACCTGGGCGGATGGGCCGGCGACGGGGCGGGCGTGTTGGCGCTCGTGCTGCTGGGCGCGGCGGGCATCGTCGTGTCGGCGCGCACGGCGTGGAGCGTCGCCGCGCCGCTCGCGATGGCGTGGGGTGCCGTGTGGATCGGCGTGGCGCGCCTGACGGCCGAGCCCGCGAGCGCGCCCGTGGGCGTGGTGGCCTTCGCGATGGCCGCGCTGCTCGCGGCGGTGTCGGTCGCGATGCGCGTGGTGCTGCTGCGCGGCGAGCGCGCCCGCCGCGCGCACGGGTGACGCGCACGCCGAGCGCATAGCCTTGTCGGTATGGCGAAGGGGAAGGCCGCGGGCGGCGCGCGCAGGGGACCGCGCCCGGCGCGACCGCAGCCGACGCCGCAGAAGCGCCCGAAGCCGGCCCCGCGTCCCGAGGTCGGCGACGCCGCGGGCCCGCCGCGCACGTTCCGTCTCGGCGCGATCCCGGGCGCCATGCCCGGCAAGTGGATCGAGCGGTGGCGCGAGCGGATGCCCCGCGTCCCGCTGGAGCTCGTGCCGATCCCCGTGGCCGATCAGCGCGCGGCGCTCAACGCCGGCGAGGTGGACGCCGCGCTCGTGCGGCTGCCGCTGCCCGGCGACGCCGATGCGGTGCACGTGATCCGCCTCTACGACGAGGTGCCCGTGGTCGTGGCGGCCGTGGACTCCTCGCTCCTCGCGGCCGACGAGCTGACGGCCGATGACCTCGCCGGCGAGGTGCTCATCACGCCGCGCGACGACGTGCTCGGCCCGCTGGGGCTGCCCACCGAACCGCCGCGGTTCGAGGCGCCGGAGACGACGGAGGACGCCATCGCGATCGTCGCCTCGGGCGTCGGGATCGCGGTGATGCCGATGTCGCTCGCGCGCCTGCATCACCGCCGCGACGTGGACTACCGGCCGCTGTCGGGCGGACCGGCGAGCACGGTGGCGCTGGCGTGGCGGCGCGACCGCGACTCCGACGACGTGCAGACGTTCGTGGGGATCACGCGCGGCCGCACCGCCCGCTCCTCGCGCTGACGCCCGTCAGCGCCGGGTGTCAGGCGGCGAGATGAAACCCGCGGCGATCGGTCTTGATGCGCGCGCCGTCGGGGATCGACTCGTCGTCGCGGATGATCGCGCCGTCGGGGATGAGCGCCTCCGCGCCGATGTGCGAGCGCACGCCGATGTGTGCGTGCGATCCGACGATCGCGCCGGGTCCGATCTGCGCGTTGGCATCGACGATCGCGCCCGGGCCGATCTGCGCGTGCGGTTCGACCCACGCTCCGCGCGCGATGCGCGCTCCGGCGGCGATGCGTGCTCCCGGCTCGATATAGGCACCCGATTCGACCATGGCGTCGGGGTGAACCTTGGCTCCGTGCGCGACGAGCCCTCGGCCGTTGGCGTGCTTGCGGTAGCGCAGCGTCTCGCCGTGGTCGTTCTCGATGTCGACGTAGTTCTTGCCCACAGTGCTCCTCCGCGGCCAGCGGTTGAGGCCGCTGATCACGACAACACCATGCCTCCCCGGGCTATTCCCCGCCCGGGAGCCGCCTTCACGTCGCCTGTGAGCCCCGGCGTCGCGGGGCCGAGGCGCCGGCGATCTATCGTTGACGGGTGACCGCATCGCCCCGACCCGCCCCGCAGCAGCTCGTGTTCGAGTGGGAGCAGACGCGGCACAGCATCGCGGAGGACGTGCTCGGCATCGTCACCGGCACGTTCGTGGTCGCGCTCGGCCTGCACCTGCTCAAGGCCGTCGGCGCGGTCACGGGCGGCACGGCGGGCCTCGCCCTGCTGATCGATCAGCTCTCGGACATCCCGTTCTGGCTCATCTTCACCCTCGTCAACGCGCCGTTCGTGGCACTGGCGCTGTGGAAGAAGGGCGTGCGGTTCACGGTGCTCACGGCCCTCTGCGTCGGCGGCGTCGCCGGCCTGTCGGTCGTGAACGCGGCCTGGATGCCGGCGGCCGGCCTGCAGCCCGTGTACGCCGTGGTGGGCGGGAACCTGCTCGTCGGCGTGGGCCTGCTGATCCTCTTCCGGCACGGGGCGAGCGTGGGCGGCGTCAACATCATCGCGATCCTCGTGCAGGAGCGCACCGGCTTCCGCGCCGGGTGGACGCAGATGATCGTCGACGTGCTCATCATCGCGGCCGCGTTCGTCGCCGCCCCCTGGCCGCTCGTGCTGCTCTCGGCGGCCGGTGCCGTGATCCTCAACCTCGTGCTCGCCCTGAATCACCGGCCCGGCCGCTACATCGGGCACTAGCCGCGGGTCGGCGGTGCGGCGGGCGTTTGCGCGCTTGGCGAGGGGATCCGCGCTGGGGCGGAGGGTTTGCGCGGGATTCGTCCTCGGGAGTGGGGATCTCCTTGCGGGGCGTGGGGTGTGGCCGCCGGAGTGCGCGGTGTGTCGGATCGGCGCGGTGGTGCGGTGCGGCGGCCAGATTGCGCGCTTGGCGAGGGGATCCGCGCTCGGGCGGAGGGTTTGCGCGGGATTCGTCCTCGGGAGTGGGGATCTCCTCGCGGGGCGTGGGGTGTGGCCGCCGGAGTGCGCGGTGCGTCGGATCCGCGCGGGGCGGCGGTGGGATTGTGCGCTTGGCGCGGGGATTTGCGCTCGGGCGGAGGGTTTGCGCGGGATTCGTCCTCGGGAGTGGGGATCTCCGCCCGAAGCGCGCGACCTGGCCGCCCGAGCGCGCGTCCGGCGCGGGCCGGGCGCTACGGCGCGGCCGGCTGGCAGCGCGGGCACCAGTACACGACGCGCTCGCGCGTGGGGTCGGCGCCGAGGGCGCCGCGGCGGATCGGGGTGCCGCAGCGCCGGCACGGCTGGTGCTCGCGGCCGTAGACCCAGCGGTCCTGGCCGCGACGGGCGATGCCGGTGAAGTTGCGCACCGGCAGCTCGACGTTGCGCCGGATCGTGCGCACGCCGAGTCCGAGCAGCGCGACCACGTCCACATCGCGCGCGGGCGTCTCGGGGTGGACGCCCCGCAGGAACAGCAGCTCGCTCGCGTACTCGTTGCCGAAGCCCGCGACGAGGCGCTGATCCTGCAGCGCGACGTGGATCGGCCGGGGATCGGCCGCGACGTTCGCGACGGCGCGGTCGAGGTCCCAGTCGGGGCCGAGGGGGTCGGGACCGAGATGCCCGACGAGGCGATGCTCGTCGCGGGTGGGCAGCACCTCCACCATCGCCAGGTCGAAGCCCACGGCCTCCATGCCCGGCACCTGGACGACGGCGCGGGCGCGGAAGCCGGGTTTCGGCCAGCGCGCGCCGCGGGGCACGAGCACCCACTCGCCCTCCATCTTGAGGTGCGAGTGCAGCGTCGCGTCGCCGATCCGGTGCAGCAGGTGCTTGCCGCGGGCGGTCACCTCGCGCACGGTCTGGCCGCGCAGGTCGGCGGTGGCCGATCCCGGCACGCGGATGTCGAACCACGTCACCGTGCGGCCGGCGAGCTCGGCGTGCATGCGCCGGGCCGCGCGGTGGACGGTGTCGCCCTCAGGCACGCTCGCGCCTCAGCGTCAGGCCGCGCGTCGACTCGACGAAGCCCGCGGCCCGCAGGGCACGGCCGAGCGGCGCGGTGTAGACGAACTCCCCGTTGGCCTGCTCGACCGTGAGGGTCTCGAGCCGGCGGGCGCGGGCGGTGGCGGCCAGATCCGCGCAGGCCGCCGCGATGATCGCCTCGTCGTCGGTGAACACGAGGGCCGTGCGTCCGCCGCGCTCCAGGTAGAGCACGAGCGCGCCGTCGACGAGCACGACGAGGCCGCCGGCCTTGCGCCCCGGGCGGTGCCGCACGCCCTCGAGCGCCGGCCACGGCAGCGCGGCGCCGTAGGGGTTGGCAGGATCGGTGGCCGCGAGCGTGATCGCCCGCAGCGGCGCGGGATCGGGGAGCCCGGCGAACGTGCGCAGGCGGTCGATCGTGGGCGAGGTCGCGAACTGGGCCGCGCCGAGCTTCTCGATGAGGTAGCCGCGGCGGCAGTGGCCGGCCTGCTCGAGCCCCGCGAGCGTGCGGTACGCCTGCGCGAAGCCGCCCGGCACGCCCTCGTTCTGCACCGCGCCGCGCGTGACCACGCCGTGCCGGTCGAGCAGGATCGAGGCCGTGGCGGCCGCGCGAACGGTCGCCTCCGGCTCGCGGGCGGGCAGCGCCGACCAGCGGCCGCCCACGAGCGGCCGCGGCGCCTGCGGACGGGCGGCCGCGCCGCGGTACAGCCGGCTGCGCGGGGTGCGGCGCTGGGTGCGGTGCGCCTGGCTGCCCCCGCCCAGGAGCGTGCGCACGGGCGAGAACGTGTCGTTCGTCACGCGCCCCGCCCACACGAGGCCCCACAGGGCGTCGACCACGGCCGTCTCGGACACGAGCGCCGCCTCGGCGTCGGGCATGCGCGCGCGGACCATCTCGGCCAGCTGCGCCGCGAAGTACGCGCCGCCGAACGACAGGATGCCGAGCAGGCGGCCCTCGATCGACTCGGGATCGACCTCGCCCTCCGGCTCCGGGAGGGTGATCGCCGCCGCGTCGGAGGGGTGCAGGGCGATCCACCCGTCGCGCCCGGGGAGCGATCCGTGCCCCGACCAGACCACCTCGCCGGTCGCGGTGAGCTCGTCCAGAAGCGCGGGCGTGTAGTCCCGCACGCGCGAGGGCAGCACGAGCGACTCCCATGCGCTCGCCGGGATCGGCACGCCGGCCAGCTGCTCGATCGCGGCGAGGACGCCGTCGATGCTCTCGAGGGGGCGGTTCAGGTGCTGCCAGTCGGGCAGGAACCGCGCGTACGCCTCGGGCGAGACCGGCTCGACGCTGCCGCGCAGGGCGGCGAGGGAGCGCATGCGGATGCGGCGCAGCGCCTCGGCGTCGCACCACTCCGACTCGTCGAGCGCCCCCTGACCCTCGGGCAGGAAGAAGCCGCTGGCCACGCGCCCCTGCTGCTCCAGCCGCTGCAGCGTGTGCCGGGCCACCGCGGTGCCGATGCCGAGACGGGCGGCGACCGCGTCGGTCGTGAACGGACCGTGCGTGCGGGCGAAGCGCGAGACGAGATCGCCCAGCGGATCGGCCACGGGCTCGAGGAAGGCGACCGGCACGCCGACGGGCAGCGGGATCCCCAGCGCGTCGCGCAGCCGGCCGGCGTCCTCGATCGCGGCGAACCGCTCGGCGCCCGCGATGGTCACGGGGATCGCGCGGCGGGCGGCGACGAGGGCGTCGAGGTGGGACGCGGCGGCGGTGGCATGTTGCGGCGTCGGTCTCGACTCGCTGCGCTCGCTCGACCCGTCTCGGCTCGCTTCGCTCGCTCGACGAGCCGTGGGGGGATCATCGAGCGACGCGGTCGCGGTGGTCGCTTCAGCTGCGCTCGCTCCGCTCGCCTCGTTCAGCAACCGATCGGGCGAAGACTCATCGGGCTCCAGGCGGGCGGCGACCTCCTCGGCCGACAGGGGGCCGAGGACGCGGAGCAGATCCGCGACGCCCTCGACGCCGCGGGCGCGGCGGTCGGGCGCGAGGCGCTGCTGCTCGGCCTCGTACTGGGCGATGACGTCGGGGTCGAGCAGCTCGCGCATCTCGACGCGGCCGAGCAGCTCGCTCAGCAGCGCCGGATCGACCGACAGGGCGGCCGCGCGGCGCTCGGCGAGCGGCGAGTCGCCCTCGTACATGAACGCGCCGACATACCCGAACAGCAGATCGCGCGCGTAGGGGGAGGGGCTGGGGGTCTCGGTCTCGACGAGCCGGATCCGCCGCTCCTGGATCCCGCGGGCGAGGCGCGTGAGGGCCGGCAGGTCGTACACGTCCTGCAGCACCTCGCGCAGCGTCTCGAGGATGATCGGGAACGTCGGGTGGTTGCGCGCCACCTCCAGCAGCGCCGCCGATCGCTGCCGCTGCTGCCACAGCGGCTGGCGGCGGCCCGGGTTCATGCGCGGCATGAGCAGCGCGCGGGCCGCGCACTCGCGGAACCGCGAGGCGAACAGCGCCGATCCGCCCACCTCGTCGGTCACGATCTGCTCGAGCTCCTCGGGCTCGAAGACGAACAGCTCGGCGCCCGGCGGATCGGACTCGGCGTCGGGGATGCGCGCGATGATGCCGTCGTCGCTCGCGACCGCCGATCCGTCCACGCCGAGGCGCTCGCGGATGCGCGCGTTCACGGCCAGCGCCCACGGCGCGTGCACGTGCATGCCGTACGGGGAATGCAGGATGAGCCGCCAGTCGCCCACCTCGTCGCGGCCGCGTTCGACGGTGAGGGTGCGATCGGTGGGGATCGATCCCGTCGCCTCCTTCTGCTCGGCGAGGTACGTGAGCAGGTTGTCGATCGCGCGCTCGTCGAGCCCCGCCTCCGCGAGCCGCTCGACGGCCTTCTCGCGCGGCGACGACGACAGCTCCCGCGCCATCGCCCCGAGCGCCTCGCCGAGCTCAGCGGGCCGGCCGAGCCCGTCGCCGTGCCAGAACGGGACCTTGCCCGGCTGCCCAAAGGCGGGCACGACGTTGACGCGGTCGTGGGTGATCTCGACGATGCGCCAGCTGGTGGTGCCGAGCGTGAACACGTCGTTCACGCGCGACTCGTAGACCATCTCCTCGTCGAGCTCGCCGACCCGCGCGTTGCGGGTCTCGCCCGCGACGAACACCCCGAACAGCCCGCGGTCGGGGATCGTGCCGCCGCTCGTCACGGCGAGGCGCTGGGATCCGGGGCGGCCCTCGATCGTGCCGGCGTCGCGATCCCACACGAGGCGCGGGCGCAGCTCGGCGAACTCGTCGGACGGGTATCGGCCGGCGAGCAGATCGAGCGTCGCCTCGAACGCGCTGCGGGGCAGGGTGCGAAACGGCGCGGCGCGGCGCACCGACTCGAACCACGCCTCGACCTCGATCGGCCCCAGGGCGGTCGCGGCGACGGTGTGCTGCGCGAGGATGTCGAGCGAGTTCTGCGGGATGGAGATCGCCTCGATCCGCCCCGACAGCATGCGCTCCGTGACGATCGCGGTGTGCAGCACGTCGGCGCGGTGCTTGGGGAACAGCGCGGCGCGGCTGATCTCGCCCACCTGGTGGCCCGCGCGTCCGACGCGCTGCAGGCCGCTGGCCGCGCTCGGCGGGGCCTCCACCTGGATGACCAGGTCGACGGCGCCCATGTCGATGCCGAGCTCGAGGCTGCTCGTCGCCACGACGCAGCGCAGCGCGCCCGACTTGAGCTCCTCCTCCACGACCGCGCGCTGCTCCTTCGACACCGAGCCGTGATGCGCCTTCGCGAGCACCGGGTCGGCGCCCGCGACCGATCCGGCCTGCGCCATCATCGCGGCGGGGACGGACGGCGCCGGCACCTCGAGGCCCAGCCGCTCGGCGTAGATCTCGTTCAGCCGGCCCGTGAGCCGCTCGGCGAGGCGGCGCGAGTTGGCGAAGACGATCGTGGACCGGTGCTGCAGGATGCGATCGACGATCGCCTCCTCCACGTGCGGCCAGATCGATCCGGTCATCTCGGTCGACTCGGGAGGACGGAACCACTCCTCCTCGCCGTCGTCGGGGGCCGGGGCGGCGCCGGCGGCCGGCGGCGGGTTCTGCATGTCGTCGACGGGCACCGTGACCGTGAGGTCGAAGGTCTTCGACGCGCGCGGGGCGACGATGTCGACCGGCGCCGCGCCGCCGAGGAATCGCGCCACCTCGTCGATCGGGCGCACGGTCGCCGAGAGCCCGATCCGCTGGGCCGGCGTCTCGAGCAGGTCGTCGAGCCGCTCGAGCGAGACGGCCAGGTGCGCGCCGCGCTTCGTGGCCGCGACCGCGTGCACCTCGTCGATGATCACCGTGTGCACGCCGCGCAGGGTCTCGCGGGCCTGGCTCGTGAGCATGAGGTAGAGCGACTCGGGCGTGGTGATGAGGATGTCGGGCGGGGTGCGCACGAGCTTCTGCCGCTCCGACGACGGGGTGTCGCCCGAGCGCACGCCGACCGACACGCTGGGCACGTCGATCCCGAGCCGGCGCGCCGCCTGCGAGATGCCGACGAGCGGCGATCGCAGGTTGCGCTCGACGTCGACGCCGAGCGCCTTCAGCGGCGAGACGTAGAGGATGCGCGACGTCCGCTTCTCGGGCGCCGGCTCGCGGAAGACGCGATCGATGGCCCACAGGAATGCCGAGAGCGTCTTGCCCGATCCGGTCGGCGCAACGACGAGCGCGTGACGCCCGCTCGAGATCGCGTCCCACGCGCCCCGCTGCGCGTCGGTCGGTGCGGGGAACGCGCCGCGGAACCACTCCCGCGTCGCCTCGCCGAATCGATCGAGCACGTCCATTCGTCCATCCTGCCGCCGATCGCCGACATTCGGGCGGCGCCGCGTTCCCCGGGCAGCGGCGGGCGCCAGCGCTTACGGGCCACCCGAGCGGGCCGATAGCTTCCCAGTGGCGAGAAGCGCCGATCGTGCGGCCGCGTCCGCCGCATCGGCCTCCCGCCGACACCGTGCGCCGCCGAGCGGCCGTTCTCACTTCCGGGGGGCTATCCGAATGACCGACCACGACGTGCCGGCGGGCCAGACGCCGGGCCTCGACGCGCCGCAGGGCGCGAGCGTGCCGCCGATCCCGCCGCGCCCGCCGGTCCCCGGCGCGCCGGCCGACCACGCGACCGTTCCGCCGGCCCCGCCCGTGCCGCTCGCGGCGCCGGCCGGGCCGCCCGCCATGCCGGTGCCGCCCGCGACGCCCCAGGCCGCGCCGCCGCAGCCGTCCGGACCGTGGCAGTACGTGCCGCCGGTGACGCCGGCCGCCGCGCCCGCGCTGCCGAGGGCCCTCGTCGTCGACACCCTGACCACCGCGGGCATCGCCGTCGCGGCGACGGTCGTCGCGGGTCTTGTCATCGTGCTCGCCGCGATCGGCCTGCTCGCCGACCTCTCCGCGTCGATGGGCTCGGCGGCGTCCGGCATCGGCGCGTTCCTCGCGGCCGTCGCCATCGGCGCCGGGCTGGTCCTCGGTGGCGAGCTCTCGATGCGCGTGAGCGGTGCCGCCGAGTTCTTCTCGGCCGGCGCCTCGAGCTCGCTGTGGGTGTTCCCGCTGCTGCTGACGCTGGCGGTCATGGCGGTGTCGCTCTGGTGGTCGTGGCGGTGCGAGCGTCGCACGCCGTCCGCGCGCGTGCACCGCCTGCTCGCACCGGTCGCGTCCGGCCTCATCGCCTCGCTCGTCGTGCTGCTGATCGCCGCGATCTTCGCGGTGCGTCAGGATGCGGGCGGGGCGGCCATCGAGGTGACGGGGGCGAGCTTCCGCGTCGTCGTGTTCGGCACGATCCTGCTCGCCGCGGCCGGCGCGGCCGGGCGCGCGCTCGGGGCGCGCACGACGCCGGGCGAGGGCATCGTCGCCGCCGCGCGCCGCGTGCTGATCGGGCTGCCGGCGCTGGTGCGCGAGACGCTCACGGTCGTCACCGTCTTCGCGATCGTCTTCGTGCCGCTGTCGCTCATCGTCGGCGTGGTCCTGCTCGTGGACGCCGATCAAGCCGCGGGGATCCCGCTGCTGCTCGTGCTCTGCCTCAACGTGGCACCCGTGCTCGCGGTGTTCGCCCAGCTCGGCGGCGTCGAGGCCGGCATCGGCGGCATGAGCCAGGTCGGCACGATCTTCACGGTGGACGTGTGGTGGCTGTGGCTGGTCACGGCGCTCGCGGTGGTCCTGGCCGCGATCGCCGCGGTCCGGATCGGCACCCGCCGACCGCGCCGCGCGGCGGGCCTCGACCTGACGGTCGCGTGGCGCCTGCCGCTCGTGATCCTCGGCCTGTGGGTCGTGTTCGGCCTGCTGTTCTTCGGTCTCTCGGGCACGGGCATGGCGACCGCGGCGTTCCTCTCGGGCGGCGCGAGCGCCGGCATCGCGATGAGCTGGTGGACGCCGCTGGTGATGCTCGTGTGGGCCGCCGCGATCGAGCTCGGCGCGCAGGTGCTGCCCTCGCTCGTCTACGCCGCGTCGCCGCAGCTGCTCGCCCTCCTCGCCGGTCGCGGCGCCGCGGGGGCGTGGCTGATCGGCCCCGCGGTCGTCGCGCCCGCCGGGCCGTCTGCCCCCGGCGCGGCGTATGCCGCCGCGGCGCCGGGTGCCCCCGCGCCGGGCGCCCCCGTCGCGCCCGGGACCGCGCCCGTCGCCGGGGCTCCCGTCGGCGCCGCGCCGACGATGCCGGTCGCTCCGCTCGCCCCGCCGAAGCCCCTGAGCCCGGCCGCGAAGAAGGCGCTGCTGTGGACGGGGATCGGCGTCGGCGCGGTCGCGGTGATCGGGATCGGCGGTGCCGTCGCGGTCTCGATCGTCAACGCCGGCCGCGGTCCCGCGGCGGTCGCGCAGGAGTACGTCGAGCTCATCGCCGCGGGCCAGGCCGAGGCCGCCGGCGCCGCCGTCGATCCGAACGTGCCCAGCGCCGATCGCGCGTTCCTGACCGACGAGGTGCTCGGATCGGCGACCTCGACGATCTCGGACGTGCGCGTGGAGGGTGGCGAGGGCAGCGGCGACGTCCGCGGCGTCACCGTCACCTACCGCCTCGACGGCGTCGACCAGACCGCCTCCCTCGACGTGGAGCGCACGGGCAACGAGTGGCTCGTGCTCGAGAACTGGCGCGTGACCACGCCGCTCGTCGTGGAGGCCCAGGTCGGCACCGACGGCACGGGCGGCGCGACGATCGGCGGCGTCGAGGTGCCGATCGACGACGAGTTCTTCGGCACCGGCACGGTGTACCTGTACCCCGGCGTCTACGAGGTCGAGCCGGCGGCGTCGGACTTCTTCGCGGCCGACCCGGCCACGCTGCTCGCCACGAGCGAGCCCAGCGGCGATGCCGGCTATGCCGTGCTGGACTTCCGCCCGACCGACGCCCTCGAGACCGAGGCCGAGGCCCAGGTCGCGGCTCTCCTCGACGAGTGCGCGGCCCAGGGCATCGGCCGACCGGACGACTGCCCGCTCTACACCTACGTCTACCCGTCGGACACGCCCGTCGCGTGGGAGATCACCTCGTACCCGACGCTCACCGTGTCGGAGGACGGCTCGTCGTTCATCGCCGAGGGCGGCGTCGCCACCGCGACGTACCTGGAGCAGGACTGGCTCTCGGACGAGGAGGAAGAGGTCACCGAGGAGGTCGAGATCGACTTCTCCGGCTCGATCGCGTTCGCGGACGGCGAGGTCGTCGTCACCTACGGCTGGTAGCAGCCCCGCCCGGGTCGCCGTCCCACCGGGAGGCGGCCCGGGCGTGACAGCCCGCGCGGATCGACACCCGCGATTCAGCGCCCGTTCATCCGGCATGCCACGATCCGTCACCGCGAGGCGATTCGCTCGTCGTTCGTGACTTCCCGCGTCTTCGCGCGCCGCCGCGCCGCGCTCGCCTCCCTCGCCGCCGCCGCGATCGCCGTCACGGGCGTCGGCATCGCCGCGCCCGCCGCGGCCGCCGCGGAGCCGATCCCGCCGCTGGTGATCACCGAGGTGATGCAGGACAACGCCGGCACCCCCGGCGACCAGGACCTCTTCGAGTTCTACGAGATCACCAACACCACGGCCGAGCCGATCGACATCGCCGACTACCGGCT